>NZ_BAML01000003.1 GCF_000615845.1 Ligilactobacillus hayakitensis DSM 18933 = JCM 14209 | reverse complement strand
TTTTGTTTAAACAGAAAGATCGGTTTCCCGGTCTTTTTTTTATGCAATTTTATTTGGATTTATTTACTTATACGACAAGCATATATTATTTATATGCTATAATAATACTATGATATTTTAGGAGTAGATTATACATGTTTAAAAGATTTATACCTACTTGGCAATTAGAATCAATTTATGATTTAACTCCAAGTGATATTAAAAAAAATGGAATTAAAGTGATTCTAACAGATTTAGATAATACTTTGATTGCATGGAATAATCCTAACGGGACCCCTGAATTACGAGAATGGTTAGAAGTGATGAAAAACGAAGGAATTCCGGTAGTAGTTGTTTCAAATAATAATCATAACCGAGTGAAAAAGGCGGTTGAGTCTTTTGATCTTCCTTTTGTGTCTAGAGCGCTTAAGCCACTGGGGCGTGGGATTAACGTTGCATTGAAACGCTATAAATTAAATAAAGATGAAGTTATTTTAGTTGGGGACCAGCTGATGACTGATGTTTTGGCTGCAAATCATACTAAAATTCGGAGTATTTTGGTAAAACCAATTGTTCAAAGTGATGCTTGGAATACTAAACCTAATCGTTTTATCGAAGGAATCATTAAGAAACATTTATATAAAAAAAATAGATTATCAAAAAATTGGGAGCGATCATTAAAGAATGGAAAATAACGAAGAATTATTTTGTATCGGCTGTGGATCAAAAATTCAAAGTGAAAATAAAGATGAACTAGGTTATACACCTCAATCTGCAATTGAAAAAGGTTTGGAAACAGATGAATTATATTGTCAACGTTGTTTTCGCTTGCGCCACTATAATGAAATTGCCGATGTTAGCCTAACAGATGACGATTTTTTAAGATTATTAAATCAAATTGGCTCATCCGACGCTTTAATTGTGAATGTAATTGATATTTTTGATTTTAACGGATCAATTATTCCAGGGTTACATAGATTCGTTGGGGATAATGAGATTCTATTAGTTGGAAATAAAGTCGATTTACTACCAAAGTCAGTTAAGCGAAGTAAAGTAAAAGACTGGCTTAGACAAGAGGCAAATAAACAAGGATTACGTCCGGTTGATGTTATGCTTACAAGTGCTAGCAAAGGCTATGAAGTTGATGAGTTGTTAGATTTGATTAACAAATATCGCAAAGGCCGAGATGTTTATGTTGTGGGTGTAACTAATGTTGGAAAGTCAACATTAATCAATAAAATAATTCAACAACAAACTGGAATTAATGAATTAATTACAACTTCACGCTTTCCAGGAACAACTTTAGATAAGATTGAGATTCCTTTTGATGATGATAAGAATTTAATTGATACACCAGGAATCATCCATAATTATCAAATGGCCCATTTCTTGAAAGGGAAATCATTGAAGTTTGCTAGTCCAAAAAAAGAAATTAAGCCAAAAGTATATCAACTAAATGAAGGCCAAACTATTTTTTTGGGGGCCTTAGCTCGATTTGATTATATCTCAGGTGGAAAAACAGGCGTTGTAGCATATTTAGATAATGATTTAATGTTGCATCGAACAAAAACTGAAAATGCAGATAAGTTTTATGAAAAACATGCAGGTGGATTATTACAACCTCCATATAATGATGAAATGAATGATTTTCCAGAATTAGTCCGATTTGAATTTAAAATTACAGAAAAAAGTGACATTGTATTTTCTGGACTAGGATGGATTACAGTCAAAGAAAATACGATTGTTGCAGGTTGGGCACCAAAAGGTGTAAGTGTAGTTGTCAGAAGAGCAATGGTATAAAGCAAATTGAGAGGTGAAAAATAATGAATTTAAGAGGAAAGCAAAAGCGTTTTTTGAGAAGTAAAGCCCATGGTTTAAATCCAATTTTTCAAGTAGGAAAGGATGGATTTTCAGAAATTTGGTTAGAAGAAGTAGATAAGGCCCTTGATAGACGTGAATTGATTAAGGTTAATATTTTGCAAAACTCACTTGTTGAAACTGATGAACTTAAAGCGTTTATTGAAGAAAATAGTTCAATTAATGTAGTGCAAATCATCGGAAATGTCTTAGTATTATTTAAGGTTTCAAGTAGCCAAAAACATCGTCAAATTTCTGATGAAGTAAAATCAATTTAAGGACCGGTATCGGTAACGTGAAAACAATTAAGATTCCAGAAGTTAAAACTTTACCACAAATCAAAGTAACAAATACTAAAAAAAGAGTTGGAATTATGGGAGGGACATTTAATCCGCCCCATTTAGGGCATATGATAATTGCCCAACAAGTACTAAGTCAACTTAATTTGGATGAAATATTGTTTATTCCAGATAATGTACCGCCTCACGCAAATCAAAAAAAGACAATCAATGCGCAAATGCGCTTGGAAATGACTAGATTAAGTACTCAAAGTAATCCAAATTTCCACGTAGATAACATCGAATTGCTTCGCGGTGGTAAGAGTTATACCTATGATACAATTAAAGAACTTAAAGAAAAGAATCCTGAAAATGAATACTATTTTATTATCGGTGGAGATATGGTAGATTATCTTCATACTTGGTATCAAATTGATAAATTAATCAATTTAGTTCATTTTGTAGGAGTTGAACGCTTAGGATATCGTAAAGAAAGTATTTATCCAATTGTGTGGGTGGATATTCCAATGATTGATATTAGTTCAACTAAAATTCGAAAAAAAGTAAAAAATGGCGTATCTATCAAATATTTAGTTGATGAAAAAGTTGAGAAATTTATAGAAAAAGAAGGACTTTATCGTGACTAATATAGTTTATACAAGTAACATTTATTCAGGGACAAGAGCAGATTTAATTTCAAAAATTAAACAAGCTGTGAGTTCCAAGAGATTTCAACATATTTTAGGTGTTGAAAAAAAGTGCGATTGATTTAGCACAAAAAAATAACTATAGTTTAGAAAAAGCTAGTATTGCAGCGTTAGTTCATGATTATGCCAAAGAACGCACTGATCAAGAATTTAAAGAGGCAATTTTAAAATTTAATTTATCGTCTGATTTGTTAAATTGGAATAATTTTATTTGGCACGGGGTTGTCGGCGCTGAATTTATCAAAACTGAATTAGGGATTGAGGATGAAGAAATTTTAAATGCCGTAAGAAGACATACTGTTGGTGATATTGAAATGACAACGTTAGACCAAATTGTATATGTTGCGGATTATATCGAAGAGGGACGCGATTTTCCAGGCGTAAAAGAAGCGCGTCTAATTGCGGCCGAAAATTTAAAAGCGGCAGTCTCTTTTGAAACAAAACATACGTTGCAATTTTTAATGGAAAATAATAAAGTTATATATCCTGCGGCAATTTTAACTTATAATCAATGGGTTGCAGGAAAGTAAGGAGAAAAGTATGGATAGTAAACAACTTTTAGAATTAGTAGTAAAAGCAGCAGATTCAAAGCGTGCTGAAGATACAGTTGCTTTAGATGTGCAAGGAATTAGCTTATTAGCTGATTATTTTGTAATTACTCAAGGGGGATCTGAACGTCAAGTTAAAGCGATTTCAGACGAAATTCGAGAACAAGTATTAGAAGCTGGTGGAGATGTTCGTGATATCGAAGGAAAAGATGGGGCATCATGGGTACTTATTGACTTAGAAGACGTTGTGGTTCATGTATTTAAAGAAGAAACACGTCAATTCTATAATTTAGAAAAATTATGGTCTGAAGCTCCATTAGTTAATATTGAGGAATGGACTAAGTAATGATTTATACGACTTTTGCTCAATTATATGATCAATTGTTCGATTCCGAAATGTATGAAAATTGGTTAAAATATTTTCAGAATTTTAAATTTAATAAAGAAAGTAACGTCTTAGATCTAGCCTGTGGATCTGGGCGTTTTACTGTACAGTTATTAGAAAAAGGATACCGGGTCGAAGGGTTTGATTTATCAGAAGAGATGTTATCGATTGCTGATTATCATGCTAGAAACAAAGGGTTAGCTTTAAATTTAATTCAAGGAAATATGTTAGATTTAAGTGAACTTGAAAAGTATGATGTAATTACTTGTTTTGCTGATTCATTATGTTATTTAGAAAATATTCAACAAATTGAAGAAGTGTTTAAACAAGTTTATGAACATCTTTTGGATAATGGAGTTTTTTTATTTGATGTAATAAGCCCATTTAAAACGGACATTGTTTATCCAGGATATATGTATAACTATGTAGATGATGAACAAATATTTGTTTGGACCTCATATGAAGGAAATCAAGAGCATAGTGTGGAGCATGATTTAACCTTTTTAATCAAAAATGAAGCTGGAACATATAATCGGTTATCAGAATTACATCATGAAAGAACTTATCCAATTGAAAAATATCAAGCAGCTTTAAAAAAAGCTGGTTTTAAAAATGTAACCGTTACGTCAGATTTTGGAAATAAGGAAGCTCAAAAAAACGATGAACGTTGGTTTTTTGAATGCAGAAAGTAGGATTGTTAGATGAAAGTTATTGGAATAATTGCTGAATATAATCCATTTCATAACGGGCATCTACACCAAATTTTACAGGTTAAGCAAAATAATCCAGAAGCAATGCTTGTTGTTGCTATGAGTGGAAACTTACTTCAACGCGGCGAACCAGCGATTTTTGATAAGTGGGTTAGGACTGAAGTAGCATTAAAAAATGGAGTAGATGTTGTTTTAGAAATACCGGTGGAAGGTTCATTGCAATCTGCAGATAAATTTGCTGAAGCAGGAATTAGAACTTTAATGGATTTTGGAGTAGATGAACTTTATTTTGGAGCAGAGCATTCAGAATATGATTTTCTAGATTATGCACAAAAAATTAGAAATTTAGATACGTCAAAATTCAAGGAATACGATAGTTCATTTGCAAAGCAAATACAAAATGCTGTGAGTGAAAAAATCGGTCACGATTTAACTAATCCTAATGATTTGTTAGGCTTATCTTATGCTAAGGCAGTTTTAAAATTTAAGGCTAAGATTAAATTAGTTCCGATTCAAAGAATTAACGCAGAATATCATGATGCTTTTTTACCAGATAAAGGTGAAATAGCAAGTGCAACGGCAATCCGACATGCTTTATTTCAAAGCGATGAGCCGATTGCAAAGTATGTACCCCAAAATGTAACTTATGATAATTTACAAAAGGTATCCTGGGAAGATTTATGGCCATATTTAAGATATAAATTAATAACAACTGATTTAAATGAATTAAAAAAAATTTCAGGCGTAGTTGAAGGAATTGAAAATAGACTAGTTAAATATGCAAATGAACTTCCTAAAGAAACAACTTTTGAAACATGGCTTCAAAAAGTAAAATCAAAACGCTTTACGTATACACGCTTAACCCGAATTGCAAGTAGCATATTAATTGATTTAAAGAAAACAGAAGTACAGGCGTATGAAAAAGTGCCATTTTATCGTCTTTTAGGTTTTACTTCTAAAGGAAGAAAAGTATTAAATACTGCAAAAAAACAATTAAATTATACTATGTATACAAAAATTTCTCAGGATGATAAAGACGGCAAATATGCCGTAAATTATCGCACTGGAAAAGTGTATAGTTTAGTAACAGGGGTACAGCAAGATCTAAAGCGCGCTCCACTAATGATAAAATAAAGGTGTCAAGGAAAAAACATTGACAAAGTTGAAATATAAAGATATAATCAAGATTGTTGCATTGGGAGGAATATAACATGAAATGGTCATTAAAAGAACTTAATCAAGCGAGTATTGAACCAATAAGTTTTAATGAAACGCTTGATTTGAGTTCAGATCTAAAAGAACTTAGACCTGATTTAATTGATGTTAAACCAGTTAAAGTTGATGGTTTATTTTCTGTTGATGAGCTTGGTGTTTTAGGATACTATAAGGTAAGTTGTGATTTGGTTTTACCATCAACCCGTTCGTTTGAGCCGGTTGAAATCACGTTAAACTTTGATGTAACGGAACATTATTTAAGTCATCATCAACCTGATATGTCAGAGTTTGAAAATACAGATGTTGTCATCATTCTTGAAGACGATATCTTAGATTTAAACAAAGTCATTGAAGATAATATCTTGTTACAAATTCCTATGCAAGTTTTGTCAGCGAAAGAAGCTTCTTCAGACCAACCATTACCAAATGGAGATGATTGGGATGTATTAACAGAAGATTCCAAGCGGGAAAACAGAACACAAACTATAGATCCAAGATTTGCAAAATTAAAGGATTTTTTTAGCGAAGAGTAGCATTACTTTTTATACGAATTCTTTAATTTTAAATGTTTTAAAAGGGAGGTTAAGTCAAGATGGCAGTACCAGCACGTAGAACTTCAAAAACTCGCAAGAGATTACGTCGTACACACTACAAGTTACAAGTTCCTGGCATGAGCGCATGCCCTAACTGTGGTGAATTACGTAAGTCACACCACGTATGCCCAAGCTGTGGTTTTTACGGTGACAAAGAAGTAGTTAACGTAAACAAGTAATAACTACATTAAATTAAAATTTGAAGGGACCATGGCCCTTTAGATTTTAGTAAAGTCTTTCTTTCGTTCAGGGAGGGAAGGCTTTTTTATTTTGTAAAAATTTTGTAAAAATTGAATTTATGATAACTAAAAATGATATAATAAGACTGTAATCAAGGAAAGAGAGTGTGATAATTATGACAGAACAAAAATATGAAAAAATCCTTGTACCAGTAGATGGATCAAAATCTGCTGAAAAGGCTTTAATGAAAGCTATTGATATTGTGAAAAGAAATGGTGGACATTTAGATATTTTAAATGTTATTGATTTGAAGCAATTTTCATCATCATTTGGTGGAATTATGGATTTAAGTGGGGATATAATTTATCAAACTTTTGAAGATGTGCAAGAATATTTAGATGAACTTGAAAACACAGTGAAGGAAAATGGCGTTGATGATGTTGCAGTTCATGCTCGTTACGGTTCTCCAAAAACAATTATTGCAAATGATTTTGTAAACGATCATAAAATTCAATTAATTGTCATGGGTTCAACTGGGTTAAACGTAGTTGAAAGAATGCTTGTTGGTTCGGTTACAGATTATGTAGTTCGGACTGCAAAATGTGATGTTATTATTGCTAAATAGTTAGTGGAGAAGAATTGATTAATGATTGTATTTAAGAACTATATTTTAGCTCTTTTTAAATCCTTACCAGTCTTTTTAGTTGCGATGTTAATTACATTTATAAGTAATGAAGAAAATTTAAAGTATGTCTTAGGTTACTTTTTTATCTCAAATTATGTTATTTTTTATCCATATATTTATTTTTACTATGTTAGTGATAAAAATAATATCCAAGATAAAATCGCAGCTATTGATGAAAATAATGAAGGTGGATTAAGAAGAAGTCAACCTGTAAAAGAAACTATATTAGAACAAACCAATAGTGATGAAGAAAGTACGAGTGTAAGTTATTTTCTTACGTTGATGTGGAGCTTTTTGAAGGTTAGTTTTTACTACTTATTATCACCACTTATTTTTATGTATTATTTATTTTTTAGAAATGAATTTAACCTTAAGTAAAAATATATTCAAGAGTAAAATGAGATCTTACATTTTATGTTTGATCTCATTTTTATTTTATTAATAAAAATATCGTTTATAATATAAATTGACGGTATCTTAAGGATTTGATATACTTTTTTTAATAATTTAGAGAGGAAGAAACGATATGGCAAGTTTTTTTAAACGTTTAACAATTAAAGAAGATGCAAGTGTGTATCAGGAAAAAGATGCACATATGGCACAAGTTTTAACTGTTAAAGATTTTATCGCATTAGGGGTTGGTACAATTGTATCTACTTCAATCTTTACATTACCCGGGGTTGTTGCTGCTGATCATGCTGGTCCTGCAGTTTCAATTTCATTTCTATTAGCGGCCGTAGTTGCTGCATTGGTTGCATTTGCTTATGCAGAAATGTCTTCAGCACTTCCATTTGCTGGATCAGCATTTTCATGGATTAGTGTTATTTTTGGTGAATTTTTCGGTTGGGTAGCTGGATGGGCTTTATTAGCTGAATATTTCATCGCGGTTGCGTTTGTTGGTTCTGGATTCAGTGCTAACTTACGTGCCTTATTAGAACCAGTTGGGGTTGTATTACCATCTCAATTAACTAATACATTTGGACAAAATGGAGGATTTGTTGATATAGTTTCTCTAATCGTGATTGTATTAGTTGCTGCTCTAGTGGGAAGAGGGGTCTCAGAAGCAGCGAGAGTTGAAAATGCATTAGTTATTTTAAAAGTTTTAGCAATTTTATTATTTATTATTGTTGGTTTAACTGCAATTCATACGAAAAACTATGTTCCATTTATTCCAGAACATAAAGCAGGTACTGATTTTGGTGGTTGGCAAGGTATTTATGCAGGGGTTTCAATGATTTTTCTTTCATATATTGGATTTGATTCAATCGCTGCAAATGCGGCAGAAGCTAAAAATCCTGCTAAGACAATGCCACGTGGTATTTTAGGATCATTACTAATCGCTGTAGTCTTATTTGTTTCTGTAGCTTTAGTTTTAGTTGGGATGTTCCACTATTCTGATTATGCTGGAAATGCTGAACCCGTTGGGTATGCATTACGTCGTGCAGGCCACGGTGTGATTGCGTCAGTTGTGCAAGCAATTGCCGTATTCGGTATGTTTACTGCTTTAATTGGTATGATGATGGCAGGTTCACGTCTGCTTTACTCATTTGGACGTGACGGATTATTACCAGCATGGTTAGGAAAATTGAACGATAAGAACCTACCTAATAATGCACTTTTAGTTTTAACTATTATTGCTGTTATTTTAGGTGCTTTTGCTCCTTTCGCTCAATTAGCTCAATTAATTTCAGCAGGAACTTTGATTGCATTTATGTTTGTATCAATTGGTATTTATGCTTTGCGTCCACGTGAAGGTAAGGATTTACCTGAAGCTGGATTTAAGATGCCATTTTACCCAGTAATGCCTGCATTAGCATTTATTGGCGCATTCTTAGTTTTCTGGGGATTAAATAGCGAAGCTAAGCTTTATTCATTAATTTGGTTTGTATTTGGGGTCTTAGTATACTTAGTATACGGTATGAACCATTCTTTATTACAAAAACGTCATAAAGATAATAAATAAGGAATAGTAATTAGGGGATGATGATTATGCCTAAGAATTTAGATATTCTTAAAAAAGAAGAACAAGCGCTAGCTCCTGAAGCTAGAATTAAGTATTTTGATATTGTCATTGAATCGGGGAAAGGTGCAACAATCAAAGATGTTGAAGGTAACGAATATATAGATTTATTATCTTCTGCTTCAGCAACCAATACCGGTCATTCACATCCAAAAGTTGTCCAAGCAATTAAGGATCAAGCGGAAAAAATTATTCAATATACACCAGCATACTTTGCAAATGATAAAGCTGCAAAATTAGCTGAGAGACTTACTGAATTAGCACCGATTAGTGGTCCTGTAAAGTTAGCTTGGGGAACTTCGGGATCTGATGCAAATGATGCAATTATTAAATTTGCAAGAAGTTATACTGGTCGTCAATATATTGTAACTTTTACAGGTGCATATCATGGATCGACTTACGGTTCAATTACAGCTTCTTCAGTTAGCTTGAATATGACACGCAAAATTGGACCTCTTTTACCAGGAATTGTGAAAGTACCATTTCCTGATCCATGGAAAAAGAAGGATTATGAAACAAATGATCAATATGTTGATCGCATGTTTGAAGAATTTATGCATCCGTTTGAAACATATTTACCAGCTGACGAAGTTGCGGCAATTCTAATCGAACCAATTCAAGGTGATGGAGGAATTGTAAAGACACCAAGTAAATTTATGGAAAAAATCTATCAATTTGCAAAGGATAACGGAATTTTATTTGCAGTTGACGAAATTAATCAAGGGATGGGCCGAACTGGTAAGTGGTGGTCTATTGAAAATTTTGGAATTGAACCTGATTTAATGAGTGTTGGAAAATCAGTTGCTTCAGGCTTACCGTTGAGTGTCGTTATCGGTAGAGCTGAAATTATGGATTCGCTAGGTGCACCAGCACATTTATTTACAACAGCAGGTAATCCTGTAACGACAGCAAGTTCATTAGCGACAATCGAAGTAATTGAAGAAGAAAATCTATTGCAAAGATCTAGTGAATTAGGTCAAAAATCTTTAGAATTTTTCAAACAAGAACAAAAAAACTATCCTTTTATCGGAGATGTACGGATGTATGGGTTAGATGGTGGGATTGATATTATTGATCCCCAAACAAAAAAACCGGATGTAGAAGCAACAACGAAGATTATTTATCGCATCTTTGAATTGGGGGCAATTATGATTAGCCTTCGCGGAAATATTTTAAGATATCAACCACCATTGGTAATTACTGAAGAAGAATTAGAAAAAGCATTTGAAATTATTCATCAAGCTTTTAATGATTATGCTAATGGCAAGTTGAAGGCTCCTGCAAATTCATCTGAAATTGGATGGTAAATTAATGAAAGATTGGCATAATGCCAATCTTTTTTTATGAAGTTCAATAACAAAAATTTATCATATAATAAATATTATGTAATAAAAAAGTAATGTTTTTGTTGCTATTATGTAAATAAAAATGTTATAGAATGTATTCACAAATGAGTGGGAACATGGTAAATTATTTGAGTTGATAAATTACTAGGAGGTTTTTATTATGGGCAATAAGTTCGACATTACCGAAGAATTCATTAATTTAGATGAAAAAGTTGTTGAATTAGAAAATGTTTGTGATAAAATCAACGATACCGAACGCGGAAGTCATCTTTTAGAGATGTATAATCAGAAGAAACAAGAAGCTGAAATTCAAAGAGATCGATTAGCAATGATTATTGATGCGATGAATGCAGCAGAAGATTAAAATGTATGTTAGGTCGAGAAGCTATTAATAGTTTTTCGACCTTTATTTTATTAAAAGTAATCGGTATACTAGTTATTAGAAAATATAAAAAGGGGATACCATGGATATATATAAGCAAATAGTTAACAAAATTAAAGAATTTGATACAATTATTATTCACCGTCACCAAAGACCTGATCCAGACGCTTTTGGCTCTCAAGGTGGCTTAGCCACAATTATTAGAGACAATTTTGAAAATAAAACCGTGTATGAAGTAGGGCATAATACTCCCGGATTAAGTTGGATTACTGAAAATGTTGAAATAAGTGATGATGAATTTGAGAATGCCTTGATAATTGTTACTGATACTGCTAATAGACCTCGAGTGGATGATGATCGCTATAATCAAGGAAAATTTTTAATAAAAATTGACCATCATCCGGATGATGATCATTATGGAGATATTTCATTAGTGGATACAAACGCTTCTAGTTCATCTGAAATAATTACTAATTTAGTTATTCAAACAGGATTAAAACTTTCTAAAAGAGCAGCAGAACAATTATATGCAGGTATTGTTGGAGATACTGGAAGATTCATGTATGACGCTACAACGGCCAACACAATGAGATGTGTTGCTGTTTTGATGGAGACGCATATTGATTCAGCATCAATAAATCGAAAATTAGATGATATCAGTTTACCAGTTGCTAGACTTTCAGCGTACGTCTACGAAAATATGAAGGTTACTGCAAATGATGCAGCATATATTGTATTAACAAATGAAATTTTAGATCAATTTGATTTAGGTGATGCTGGTACAGCTGCAATTGTTCCGTTAATGGGTAAAATTAGTACGGTTCTTTGTTGGACAGTATTCGTAGAACAAAAAGATGGCAGTTATCGTCTTCGAATTCGCTCTAAAGCACCTATTATCAATGAATTAGCAAAGAAATATGATGGTGGCGGTCATCCATTAGCAAGTGGAGCCAAAATTGATGACAGTCAACAAATTCCTGAATTTGTGGCTGAATTAGATGAAATTGCAAAAAATTATAAACGAGGTAATTAATTAAAATGAAAAAATTTGCAGATTACAACTTTGTTGGGTATATCAATGAAGCTTTGAAGGAAAAAAATTTCATTGAACCGACAAAAGTTCAAGAAAAAATTATCCCGCTAGTATTAAAAGGAAAAAGTGTTGTAGGGCAATCACAAACAGGGAGTGGGAAGACCCATGCATTTTTACTTCCTATTTTTCAAAAATTAGATTTAGATAATGAAAATTTACAAGTTATTATTACAACACCTAGTCGTGAATTGGCATATCAAATTTATGAAGATGCTAAGCAAATTGCTAAATTTGCTGATAAGAAAGTTTGGATGCAAAATTGTGTTGGGGGGACTGACAAGCAACGCCAAATTGAAAAGGTTAAAAATCATCAACCCCAATTAGTAATTGGAACTCCAGGACGTATTTTAGATTTAATCAAGGAAAATGCTCTTGATCCTCGTTATGTAAAATTTTTAGTTGTTGATGAAGCAGATATGACATTAGATTTAGGTTTTTTAAATGAAACTGATCAAATTGCATCATCTTTACCACAAGATTTACAAATGCTGGTCTTTTCTGCAACTATTCCAGAAAAATTAAAGCCATTCTTACGTAAATATATGGCTAATCCAGAAATTCAAGTTATTGAAAATAAATCAATTATCAGTCCTACAATCGATAATTGGTTAATTTCAACAAAAGGTAGAGATAAAAATCAATTAATATACAATTTATTAACAATTGGGGAACCATATTTAGCGTTAATTTTTGCCAATACTAAAGAACGTGTAGATCAATTGACACAATTTTTACGTGCCCAAGGATTAAAAGTTGCTAAAATTCATGGGGGGATTCAACCACGTGAACGTAAGCGAGTTATGAAGGGAATCCAAAAATTAGATTATCAATTTGTCGTAGCGACAGATTTAGCTGCTCGTGGAATTGATATTGAAGGGGTATCACATGTTATTAATGATGATATTCCTGACGATTTAGAATTTTTTGTTCACCGTGTAGGTCGTACTGGTAGAAATGGGATGCAAGGAACCGCAATTACATTATATGAACCAAGTGAAGATGTTTTAATTGAAGAGTTAGAAAGTATGGGGATTACTTTTGAACCTAAAGCATATAAAGATGGTGAAATTGTTGATTCATATGATCGTAACCGTCGTGAAAAACGTCGTACAAAAAAAGATGCAATGGACCCTAAACTACGCGGTTTTGTTAAAAAGCAAAAGGCTAAGCGTAAACCGGGATATAAGAAAAAAATTCAACGTCGGATTAAAAAAGATGAACAACAAAAGCGTCGGATTGCACGCCGCCAAGCTAGAAAAATGAAATAAGTGTTGAATTATATTGACATTTAGTTATATTTTGAATATACTTTGATTTGAATTAGGATATATTATTACATTAAGAACATAACAGAGAGGGTTTTGTTGCTGAAAGAACCTATGGCTGGTGTAATAATGCTACCTAGATTTTATATTTAAATAAGCAAGTAATGAGTGGTTAACGATAGATCGTTGCAAGTAAGGTGGTACCGCGCGAATGCGTCCTTACTAGCAGCGGTCTTTTATTGTTTAAATCACCATATAGAAAGGATTTAAAAAATGAAAGAATTAACAAGTTCACAAGTACGTCAAATGTACCTAGATTTTTTCAAGTCAAAAGGACATGACGTCATGAAAAGTGCACCTTTAGTTCCAAATGATGATCCAACATTACTTTGGATTAACTCAGGTGTTGCAACAATGAAAAAGTATTTCGATGGAACAGTTGTACCTAAAAATCATCGAATTACAAGTTCTCAAAAATCAATTCGTACAAACGACATTGAAAATGTTGGTCACACAGCACGCCACCATACATTATTTGAAATGTTAGGGAACTTTTCAGTAGGTGACTACTTTAAAGAAGAAGCAATTTCTTGGGCTTGGGAATTATTAACAAGCAAGGAATGGTATGCCTTAGATCCAGAAAAATTATACATTACAGTATACCCAAAAGATAAAGATGCTAAAGGTATCTGGGAAAAAGTTGGGGTTGATCCAAGTCATATCTATGAAGTAGAAGATAACTTTTGGGATATTGGTGAAGGTCCATCAGGTCCTGACTCAGAAATTTTCTATGATCGTGGTCAAGAAATGAATAACCTTCCTGAAGACGATCCAGAAAGTTACCCAGGTGGCGAAAATGAACGTTATCTAGAAATTTGGAATATTGTGTTCTCAGAATTTAATCATAAGCCAGACGGTACATATGAACCACTTCCACACAAAAACATTGATACGGGGATGGGCTTAGAACGTGTTGTTTCTGTATTCCAACATGCCAAAACAAACTTTGAAACAGATTTATTCCTTCCAATCATGGATGAAACAGCTAAATTTAGTGAAGGAAAGCATTATGGTGATGATGCAGAATTAGATGTATCATTTAAGGTTATTGCTGATCATGCTCGTGCCGTAACTTTTGCCATTGGTGATGGAGCTTTACCTTCAAATGAAGGTCGTGGTTACGTTATTCGTCGTTTAATCCGTCGCGCAGTAATGCACGGACAAAAATTAGGCATTGATGGAGCATTCATGTATAAATTGGTTCCGGTAGTTGGAGAAATTATGAAGTCTGCTTATCCAGAAGTCCTAGAACAAGCTGAATTCATTCAAAAAGTAATCCGCATGGAAGAAGACCGCTTCAATGATACATTGAAGGATGGGATTGTTTTATTAGATAACCTTATTTCAGAAACAAAGGAAAAGGATGAAAAACAACTTCCAGGAAAACCAGTATTTAAGTTATATGATACTTATGGCTTCCCATTAGAATTAACTAAAGAATATGCTGATGAACAAGGTTTAGAAGTTGATGAAGATGGATTTAACGAAGAAATGGAAGCTCAAAAGAATCGCGCACGTGCAGCTCGTTCAAATGCTAAGTCAATGGGTGTTCAAAACGGATTACTTACTGATATTAAGACAGAAAGCGAATACGTTGGATATTCAAAATTACAAGCAGATGGTGTATTAAAAGATATTATTTTCAATAATGAATTGGTAGATACATTAGCTGCAGGTAACGAAGCACAAGTAATTTTTGATAAAACACCATTTTATGCTGAAATGGGTGGACAAGTAGCTGATGAAGGTTTCGTTAAAAGCTTAGATGGTGAAGTAGTTGCCCAAGTTAAAGATGTGCAACATGCACCAAACGGACAAAATATGCATACAATTCATGCATTAAAGGAATTAAGTAAAGACAAGACTTATCGTTTAGAGGTAAATGTCGAATTCCATAACAAAGTTAAGAAAAATCACACAGCTACACACTTATTAGATCAAGCATTACGTGATGTTTTGGGTTCACATACTCACCAAGCAGGTTCATTAGTAGAACCAACATATCTTCGTTTTGACTTTACTAATTTAGGTTCAGTTACAAAAGAAGACCTTAAAAAGATTGAAAATATCGTAAATGAAAAAATCTGGGCCAACCTAGAAGTTAATACTGTTGTTACTGACAAGGAATCAGCAGAAAAGATGGGTGCCATTGCTTTATTTGGTGACAAATATGGCGATACAGTTCGTGTTGTTAAAATTGGGGACTACTCATTAGAATTTTGTGGTGGAAACCACGTTGATAATACAAATGAGCTTGGATTATTCAAGATTATTTCAGAATCAGGTGTTGGTGCTGGGGTAAGACGTATTGAAGCTGTGACTTCAAAAGAAGCCTTTGATTATCTAGAAGGTCGTAACAACCTTCTTGAACAAAGTGCACAAAACTTAAAGATTGCACAAATTAAAGAAGTTCCACACAAGATTGATCAATTACAAAACCAAATTAAAGAACTTGAACAACAAAAAGAAGCCCTTGAAGCTAAATTTGCTTCACAACAAGCTGAAGATGTCTTCAAGAACGTTGAAGAAGTTGCAGGTAAGTCTGTGATTGCGGCTCAAGTTAATGTTTCAGGAATGCAACAGTTACGCCAATTGGCTGATCAATGGAAAGCTAAAGAATTATCAGATATTTTAGTATTGGCAACTGCTACAGACGGAAAAGTAAACTTAATTGCTGCAGTAAATGAAACAAGTGTTAAAGAAGGTTTCAAAGCTGGTGACTTAATTAAGACAATTGCCCCACTTGTAGGTGGTGGCGGTGGTGGTCGCCCAGACTTAGCCCAAGCTGGTGGTAAGAACCCAGAAGGAATGCAATCAGCAATTAAAGCTGCTTTTGAATGGGTAGCATCACAAAAATAATTTTAAAAGAAGGTCAGACTGTTAAAGTCGAAACCTTCTTTTTTTGTATTTAAATGAATGGTCATGTAAAACTACTTAAATCGTGTTAAAATTATTATATTAGAAATTAAAGGATGGTAAAACATGGAAGTACACAACGTAGAACTTACAATTAGCGCTGTAAAACCGGAACAATATCCAGATAAAGATTTTCCAGAAATTGCATTAGCCGGGCGTTCAAATGTAGGAAAGTCCTCATTAATTAATACGTTAATTAATCGAAAAAATTATGCTCGCACATCAAGTCAACCGGGAAAAACACAAACATTAAACTTTTATAACGTTGAAGAACAATTATATTTTGTGGATGTTCCGGGTTATGGATATGCTAAGGTTTCACAAAAAGAACGTGAAAAATGGGCCCGAATGATTGAGACATACTTTTCAACACGTCAGGAATTACGAGGGACAATTAATTTAGTTGATGCTCGTCATGAACCAAGTGAATTAGATGTTCAAATGATTGAATTTTTACATTATTATAATATTCCAGTATTAGTTGTTGGAACTAAGATTGATAAGATTCCAAAGAGTAAACGTAATAAAGTAGAAAGTCAAATCAAGAAAAAAATGCATCTTAACAAAAATGATCATTTAGTACTATTCTCTGCGGTTGATAAAACAGGGAAGAAAGAAGTTTGGGATTGGATTGAAAAGATGGCAATCAAAGAAGATTAAGAAATCCTTATAGAGATATAAGGACGAAAAATCTCAAAAAAAAAGAGACGAGGAAATTTTCCAAGTCTCTTTTTATTTTTGCTTGTGATCGTTTGCTTTAGCAGAAGAATTAGAATTTTTCTTTTCTTCTTTTTTTGCTTCCTTTTTAGGATCAATTGTAGCAAATTCTTCAAACATTTTTTCTAAATTGTTTTGACGGTTAATTTTTAGTCCCATATTTTCACTCCTTTAAATATTTTACTAAAGCAATCATAACAGTCAGATTCGCAGAATGCAATTAGAAAAAGTAGCGAAAATTGAAATTTAATCACCATGAATAGTATAATTTATGAGATAAAAAAGATGAGGTGTGATTTAATTGACGACGCAACATATAGAAAACAAATTAAAGTTGTTACCTGATTTACCAGGATGTTATTTGATGAAAGATATTAATAGTAGAATAATTTATGTAGGAAAGGCAAAAAATTTAAAAAATCGCGTACGTTCATATTTTAAAAGCAGCCATGAAGGAAAAACTGCAAAATTGGTTTCAGAAATTCGCGACTTTGAGACAATTATTACCTCAACAGATAAAGAGGCATTCTTATTAGAAATTACACTAATTCAAAAACATACACCATACTATAATATTAAATTAAAAAAAGGTACAGGATATCCATATATTAAAATTACCAATGAAAAAGATCCGCAAATAAAAATTGTTAGTCAAGTTAAAAAGGATGGCGGTTTTTATTTTGGACCATATCCAAATGTTTATGCAGCTACGGAAACACTTCAATTAATTCAAAAAGTATATCCTTTACGCCGTTGTAATGGTTACCAAAAGCGACCATGTTTGTATTATCATATGGGACAATGTTTAGGAGCTTGTTTTAAAGAGGTTTCAAAAGAAGAATATGAGCAACAAATAAGGAAAATAAAATCTTTTTTGAATGGTAATGTTGCGAAGATAAAAAATGATTTAAAAAATAAAATGGAAGTAGCCTCTGAAAATTTAGAGTTTGAACGTGCTGCTGAATTACGCGATCAAATTAAATATATTCAAATGACAGTTGAAAAACAAAAAATTATTTCTAACGATAATACTCCCCGCGATTTGTTTGCGTTTTATATGGATAAAGGCTGGCTATCTCTACAGATTTTTTCTATTCGCCAAGCCCGCTTGATGAAGCGAGAAAAACGACTTTTTCCATGTGTCGATACGCCAGAAGCTGAGCTAACTTCATTTATTTTACAATTTTATAATCAAAAAAATCGTATTTTACCGAATGAAATTTTGGTTCCTGCTGGAATGGATAATGATATTTTAGAAGAAATTTTAGGCATTCCGGTAAAAACTCCAATTCGAGGGCAAAAAAAAGACTTGTTAGATTTGGCAAAGAAAAACGCCAAGCTAGTTTTAGAAGAAAAGTTTCGATTATTGGAATTAGATGAAAGAAAAACAACTGGAGCGATGAATGAGATTACTGATGCTTTAAAAATTCCTCGGGGACATCGAATTGAAGCATTTGATCATTCTCATCTCCAAGGAGAAGATATTGTTTCAGCAATGGTATGCTTTATTGATGGGCGACCAGACAAAAATGAATATCGAAAATACAAGTTAAAAAATGTTGATCATGCTGATGAAGCTGCATCAACAAGAGAAGTTATTTACCGAAGATATAGCCGTTTATTAAAAGAACAAAAAAATTTACCAGATTTAATTTTGATGGATGGAGCTGAAATTCAAATCAATGCAGCAATTGATGTTTTAAAAAATCAATTAGGGATTAACATTCCGGTAGCAGGGATGGTAAAAAACGATAAACATAAGACAGCAGATTTAATGACTGAAAATGATGAAAAAATAGGATTGAATCCTAAAAGTGAAGGGTTTTATTTATTACAAAGAATTCAAGATGAAGTTCACCGGTTTGCAATAACTTTTCACCGCCAAGTACGTTCTAAGAATTCGTTAGCGTCTAGATTAGAACAAATTAAAGGTGTTGGTCCAAAAACAAGAATTAAGTTAATGAAAGAATTCGGATCTTTAAAAAATATAAGTAATGCAAGTGTTGAAGATTTGATGAAAATTGGAATTAATGAAAAATTGGCACAAGCGATTAAGTTAAGTGTGCGAAATCTTGATAAAATTTCAAAATAATTTTGACAAAGACTTTGAAATTAAGATATATTTAGAGGTAGTACTTATTTAGAAATTAGTAAAAGAAAGGCGAAATTTTGGATGTTTGTAGATCAGATAAAAATTGAAGTTAAAGCCGGAAAAGGCGGCGATGGAATGGTTGCTTTTCGTCGTGAAAAGTATGTCCCAAATGGAGGTCCAGCCGGAGGAGACGGTGGAAAAGGTGGAAGTGTAATCTTAAAAGTGGATCCAGGCCTTCGTACCTTGATGGATTTTAGATATCATCGAATTTTTAAAGCCAAGCCAGGTCAAAATGGGATGATTAAAGGGATGTATGGTCGAGGCGCAGATGATATGTATATTAGCGTGCCTCAAGGAACAACGGTAAGTGACGCAGAAACTGGAGAAGTATTAGGCGATTTAGTTGAACTTGATGATGAATTAGTTGTAGCTAAAGGTGGCCGTGGTGGCCGTGGAAATATTAAATTCGCTAGTCCAAGAAATCCAGCACCAGAAATTGCTGAAAACGGTGAACCAGGAGAAGAACGGAAATTACAGTTAGAATTAAAAGTGTTAGCCGATGTTGGTTTAGTTGGTTTCCCATCAGTCGGAAAGTCAACATTACTATCAGTTGTAACTAGTGCTAAGCCTAAAATTGCTGAATATCATTTTACAACCCTTGTGCCAAACTTAGGAATGGTTCGTTTAGATGATGGTAGAGACTTTGTAATGGCCGATTTACCAGGGCTAATTGAAGGTGCCTCCCAAGGGGTCGGTTTAGGAATTCAATTCTTACGCCACGTTGAAAGAACTCGGGTAATTTTACACTTGATTGATATGTCTGGTGTAGAAGGGCGCGATCCATTTGAGGATTATTTAAAGATTAATGAAGAATTAAAAACTTATGATCCAACCTTACTAGATCGACCACAAATCGTAGTTGGTAGTAAAATGGATATGCCAGAGGCAGCCAGAAACCTACAAGAGTTTAAAGAAAAATTAGCTAAAGATAATACCTTACCTAATCCTCCAGAAGTAATGGAAATATCTTCTTTAACTCATCAAGGGTTGAAAGAACTAACTTTACGTACAGCAGCATTACTAGAAGAAACACCACAATTTGAACTATACACTAGCGATGTTGAAGAACATAAAGTATATACTCATGAAGAAGAAGCACAATTTGAAATTTCAAGAGACCCTGATTCAACTTGGGTACTTTCAGGCGCAAAACTTGAAAAATTATTCAAGATGACTAACCTAAATCACGATGAAAGCATGATGCGATTTGCTCGTCAATTACGTGGAATGGGTGTCGATGATGCATTACGTCAAAAAGGAGCAAAAGGCGGCGATTTAGTTCGTATTAATGATTTTACTTTTGAATTCGTGGAATAAAAATAGTCATTGAATATTTTGGGGGAAATATAAAAATGAAACGACTAAAAAAAAGTAGGTATATTACCGGGTTTGACGGAATTCGAAGTATAGCAGTTATCGCCGTAATTTTATACCATCTCTTTCCATATACGATGAAAGGAGGATTAATGGGAGTCCCAATTTTCTTTGTTGTATCTGGTTATTTAATTACAGATTTGCTCATTCAGGAGTGGGAACAAAACGGGAAAATTGATATTATAGGATTTTATATTCGCCGCATGAAACGTTTATATCCGGCATTAATTACGATGTTAATGGTAACAGGAACCTATATTACGTTATTTCAAAGAAACCTATTAACTAATCTCGGAAAAATTATTGTTTCGAATATTTTTTATGTTTACAATTGGTTCGAAATAAGGATGGGGCAATCTTATTTTGATAAGTTTGCAACGCAATCACCATTTACTCATTTATGGTCATTATCAATTGAAGGACAATTTTACTTATTGTGGCCGTTTGTAATTTTAGGATTATTGAAATTAGTTCACAAAAATAGTCATAGATTTTGGATTATTTTTGCAGTGAGTTTATTATCAGCAATTGAAATGGCACTTTTATTTAGTCCAGGTAAAGATCCATCCAGATTATATTATGGAACGGATACAAGAATGTTTTCGATTTTGATTGGAACGTCATTGGCTTTTGTTTGGCCAAGTACAAAGTTACGGGCTGAAATGCCAGCTGAAAATCGAAGAATTATTAATTTAGTAGGCTATCTCAGTATGGTTATCTTATTAATATTCTTTGTCACTTTAAGTGGGGAGAATCCCTTTGTATATCATTTTGGAATGTATCTTTTTTCATTAGTTTCAGCAGTTTTAGTTGCGGTTGTGGCTCATCCGGGGGCAAGTTTAAATCGTTTATTTACAAATCCATTTTTCTCTTACATTGGTAAACGGAGTTATGGGATTTATATTTACCAATTCCCGGTGCTAACTTTTTATGAAGCAAAAATAAATATTGGAGAACATCCAATTTTAAATGGAATCGTTGAAATTTTAATTATTTTAATAATTAGTGAACTTTCTTATAGATTAATCGAACAACCATTGAAAAAGTTTGATTATACAAACGCTTTGGAAGAAATTAAAGACGTATTCATGGCCCCAAAAGGGGTTCCTATCAAAAAAAAAGTTAGTGTTATTTTGGCACTTACAACTGTGGCGATTACTTTAGTAGGAAGTTTCCAAAGTACAACAGTTAAAAAAGCAAGCTCAAGTGATTTAGAAAAACAAATTATTAAAAATAATAAAGAAGTTGCAAAGAAAAATAAGCAAATTAATCATAAAGATGAAAGTAATAGTGCAAGTAGTAGTTCGAGTGTTAAAGAAGATAATATTAATGATGAAAATCTAAAATTATCCCCAAAACAGGTTGAACAAGCAAATAATCTTGCAATTACTGCTGTAGGGGACTCAGTTTTAGCTGATGGATCTGCTGAATTACAAAAGATTTTTCCGAAAATGTATGTTGATGCCAAGGTAGGTAGGCAAACCGCAGATGCCGTTCAAATTCTACAAAATTCTGCAAATAGCAATCAATTAGCAGATACTATTTTAGTTGTAGAAGGAACAAACGGACCGTTCGTTGGAAATGAAGTTTCAGACATTATGAAAATAGCAGGTAAAAAACGTCAAGTTTATTGGGTAAACACCCATGTTCCAACTAGAAGATGGGAAGGGCAAGTAAACAAAGATTTACAAAAAAATGATAAGAAGTATAAAAATTTACATATTGTAGATTGGAATTCTTATTGTAAGAACCATCCAGATTGGTTTTATGATGATAATGTTCACCCCAATCCAGAAGGTGTAAAATATTACAGCCATTTGGTTGCTAAGAATATTCTTAAATAGAGAAGATATGAAAATAGAGGTTGAAATTCAGCCTCTATTTTTATTTATAAATTAAGTTGTGAAAATTAAAGTTGAAGGTTCTAATTTAAAACCGAAAAGAGGAGTTACAAGAGAGTGTTCGACTTTTTGAATGTATAACTGCAAATTTGCAGGAGATTTTTAAGCTTATAAATAAGTGTCCCTAAATGAATTTCATGTTGTGCTGGTCCGATAATTATTTTTTCGGACGTTATTTCAATGATTTTTCCTGAGAAAACTAATTGCTCATCATTTTTTTGAGTAAGAATAAAAGTTTCATCCATACCAACTGTTGCATCTAAAAAGTCGCTGATTAACATAGAAAACTCCTTATTATTGTATTATTAAGAGATATCATAAACAAATAGTTTTTTGAAGTCAATGTTTCTAAAAGGTGTAATTATTTTTTGAAAATGATACAATGAAGTGTATGTCATTTTTATACGAGACGAGGTAAAAAATGGAATTAGAATTTTTAGGAACGGGCGCAGGGTCACCCTCAAAAAGTAGAAATGTAACATCAGTAGCTTTAAAACTACTTGATGAAAGTAATGAAATTTGGTTATTTGATGCTGGGGAGGGTACCCAACATCAAATTCTTAATACGACAATTAGACCGAGAAAAGTTGATAAAATTTTTATCACTCACTTACATGGAGATCATATTTTTGGTTTACCAGGATTTTTAAGTAGTCGTTCATTCCAAGGTGGAGAACAAATGGGTGAACTGATGATTTTTGGTCCAAAAGGGATTAAAGCATTTATTGAAACAAGTTTAAAAGTTAGTCAAACAAAATTATCGTATCCAGTTAAGTATGTTGAACTTGAAAAAGAAGGAATAATTTATGAAGATTCTCGCTTTAGGGTAATAACACAAAAATTAGATCATAGAATCGAGTGTTTTGGTTATCGAGTAGAAGAAAAAGATTACCCAGGGGAATTGCAAGTTGATAGATTAAGGTCTGAAAAAATTCCAGCAGGTCCAATTTATGGAAAAATAAAAAATGGTGAAACAGTAACGTTAGAAGATGGGCGTGTTATTGATGGAAGAGATTATATCGGAGAACCTAAAAAAGGTAGAATTGTTACAATTTTAGGGGATACACGTCAAACACCTAATATTAGTCAATTAGCCAAAGATGCTGATATATTAGTTCATGAAAGTACGTTTGGTAAAGGCGAAGGAAGATTGGCTAAAAATTATCACCATTCAACATGCATCCAAGCAGCAAAAATTGCTAAAGAATTTGGAGTTAAAAAATTGCTATTAACTCATATTTCAGCAAGATACGTTGGGAAGTTAGCTAAGAATCTTGAAAAAGATGCATGTCAAGTTTTTGAAGATTCAAAAGTTGTAAGAGATTTTGATATCATAAATGTTCCTTTTTCAAAGTAGGGGTAAATAATGAAAAAATTAATAGGGAAAGTAATTTTAATTACGGGAGCTTCTGGAGGCCTTGGTGAAAAGATTGCTCTTCATGCAGCAAATCAAGGTGCAACTATAATTGGTGTAGCAAGAAGAAAAGACCGGTTAGAAAAGGTGATTACCCAATGTAAAGAGTTATCGCAAACAGAAGCATATGCATTTGAATTAGACGTAGCTGATAAAAATCAAGTTACTGAAGTTCTTACGAATATTTTACAGATAACCCCTAAAATAGATTATTTAATTAATAATGCAGGTTTTGGTGTGATGGAAAATTTTGTAGACTTAGACATGAATCGTGTAGAAGATATGTTTAAAGTGAATGTGTTAGGATTAATGCAGATAGCACAAATAATTGCTAAAAAAATGAAAGCACAAGGTAGTGGAGAAATAGTTAATATTGCTTCAATGGCAGGAAAAATAGCAACGCCAAAAGCAAGTGCTTATGCAGCTACAAAATTTGCAGTAATCGGTTTTTCTAATGCCTTACGCCTTGAATTAGCATCTAGCTCAATTAATGTGATGACCGTAAATCCCGGTCCGATGCAAACGGAATTCTTTACTCATGCTGGTCAAGATAATGCTTATCTAAAATCACTAGGAAAAGTTGTTTTAGATCCTGACAAGTTAGCAAAAAGGATTGTTAGAAATTTAGGATCAAAAAAACGAGAAATAAATGCTCCTTGGTATATGCAAATAGCAAGTGTAGCATATGCTATATTTCCTAAATTAGGTGATTATTTAACTGGGGGAGTCTTTAATAAAAAATGAGGTGAAAAAAATGATTGATTCAAAAAAGCAATGGAATATAATTGATGAAAAGTTAACTTCTTCAGATCAAGCTCAATTGCAAGAACTTGAATTGAATCCTGTAGTTTACCGCATTTTAAAAAATAAGGGATATACTTCAGATGAAATTCAAGCATTTTTAAATCCTAGTCCCAAAAATCTATATGATCCTTATTTGATGCATGATATGCAAAAAGGGGTAGAACGAATCCAACAGGCGGTAATAGAAGGCCAAAAAATTGTTATCTATGGAGATTATGATGTTGATGGCATAACTAGTACTTCAATTATGTACGAGAGTTTGGAACAATTGGGGGCAAATGTAATTTACTATATTCCTGATCGTTTTAAAGATGGATATGGACCTAATAAGGAAGCATATCAACGATTAATTGAAGATGGTGCGCAATTAATTGTGACTGTTGATAATGGAATCGCGGGGAAAGAAGCAATTGAATTTGCTCAAAAACAAGGAGTTGACGTAGTGGTAACAGATCACCACGAAATTCCTAATGATTTACCAGACGCATATGCAATTATTCATCCTCGCTTTGCAGGAAGTGAGTATCCTTTTGGCGGATTATCTGGTGCGGGGGTCGCTTTTAAAGTGGCAGCGGCGTTATTAGAAGAACTACCAGAAGATGCATTAGATTTAGTAGCGTTAGGGACAGTAGCAGATATTGTTCCGCTTAAAGATGAAAATCGAATTTTAGTTAAATATGGGTTACAAGTTTTGAATCAAACGATTCGACCTGGAATAATTAGTTTATTAGAAAAATCAGGGATAGCAGAAAAAAAGGTTACAACCGATACAATTGGCTATAGTATTGCACCAAGATTAAATGCCTTGGGACGTATTGAAAATGCGAATGAAGGTGTGGAGTTATTAACAACGTTAGATGACCAAAGAGCTGATCAATTAGCGGAAAAAACAGTTAAATTAAATGCTAAAAGACAAGATATTGTTAATGATATCTATGAACAAGCGTTAGCGATGTTAGATTCAAAACAAGATGACTTGGTAAATGTTGTTGCAGCTAAAGGTTGGCATGAAGGTGTCCTTGGAATTGTAGCAAGTCGTTTGGTAGATCAAACAGGCAAGCCAACAATCGTTTTAGGAATTGATTCGAAAACAAATATCGCTAAAGGATCTGGTAGATCAATTGAAGCATTTCATATGTTTAATGCTCTTGATGGACATAGAGATATTTTAGAAAAATTCGGTGGCCACCATATGGCGTGCGGTTTATCAGTAGATGTTAATAAGTTACCTCAGTTGAATGCGGTGTTAAATTTAGAAGCTAAAAAGCAAAATTTAACGGAAAAAAGCAAAGAAATTCAAGATGTCTATGAACTCTCAATTAAAGATGCTACTTTAGAAATGTATGAGGAATTAAATGCGCTTGAGCCATTTGGTGAAGAAAATCCACGACCAACATTTTATTTTAAGGATTTCCAATTAGAAAGTGTAAATTTGATTGGTAAAAAACAAGAAACTTTAAAACTTAAAGTAAGTGGCGTCGACGCGATAAAATTTAACGTGGCTGAGGATGAATATACAGAAATTAAAGATAATACGACGGCATTTCAATTTATTGGAAACTTAGCAGCCAATACTTGGAAAAATCAAACAAATATTCAGATTCAAATTAGCGACATGAAATTGAATTCGTCTGAACTACAAAAGGTAAATGAACCGAATAAAGTTGTAGTTGCTAGAAAAACGCAATTAAAAACAGGTGATTTTTTAGCTGCAAATCAGACGTATATTTTCTTTAATGAAAAACTTTATCAAAACGTGAGACCGCATCTTGTTCACGGAAGTAGAGCATTTTTATATAACGATTTTTCAAATCTAGCTGGAAAAGAAGCTGTCATTGTTGATTTTCCGTTAAAATTGAAAGATTTTGAAATATTGGTTCCCCAATTGAAAAAGTTTGATAAAATTACTTTTTGGTGTTTCTCAGTTAAAAGCGCAGCCAAAATAGGGTTACCAAGTCGTAATGATTATGCTAAAGTATATCGCTTTTTTAAATCAGTTAAAGGTGTTGATTTTAAAAAAGATGTAAACAAATTAGCGAATACATTACAAATGAAAAAAGATTTATTAGTTTTAATTATGCAGGTGTTTTTTGAAGTAGGATTTGTTAAAATAGACAATGGAGTAGTGAGTGGCGTTGACAATGTAGCGCCACAAAATCTTGAACAATCTGAAGTTTATCAAAAACATTTACAAAAAATTAAATCAGAACAAGTATTTTTAACAAGTAATCCAGCTAAATTAGAGCAATGGATTAATGAATTAATTAAATGAAATTAAGGAGAAATTTTTAAGAATGACTGTAGACTTAAGCAAATTTGTTGCAAGTATCCAAGATTATCCAGAAGAAGGAATCACTTTTAGAGATATTTCACCATTAATGGCGGATGGACAAGCATATCGTCAAGCAACTGAACAAATTGTTAAATTCGCTAAAGAAAAGGGCGTAGAAATGATTGTTGGACCAGAAGCACGTGGATTTATTGTAGGGTGTCCGGTCGCCTACGAATTAGGGGTTGGTTTTGCTCCTGCTCGTAAAAAAGGTAAATTACCTCGAGAAACTGTGAGAGCAGATTATACATTAGAATATGGTGGTGTGGAATCATTATACTTACATAAAGATGCTGTTAAACCAGGACAAAAGGTTTTAATTACAGATGATCTTCTTGCAACAGGTGGGACAATTCGTGCTACAATTGATTTAATTGAACAATTAGGTGGAATTGTTGTGGGATGTGCCTTTATTATTGAGCTTCAAGATCTTAAGGGTCGTGAAAAGATTAAAGATTATGATACTTTGGTATTAATGGAATATTAATGCAATTAGATGAAGTAAAATAATTGAGGGATAAATCAGATTTTAGTAAAATACTTATAAAAGTATTACGATTTAAACGTTGGAGGTGTTTTAAATGAGTTCTTTAGATAAAACAATGTATTTTGACTTTGGACAAAATGATAAGCAGGATGTACGTGAAACATTAGAAACAGTCTATGCTGCATTAGAAGAAAAAGGGTATAATCCGATAAATCAAATCGTAGGATACCTCTTATCTGGTGATCCTGCATATATTCCTCGTTTAAATGACGCACGTAATTTGATTAGAAAACATGAGCGTGATGAAATCATCGAGGAATTGGTAAGAGCTTATTTGCATAAGGAGGACAAATAATTGAGTAGATTAATGGGACTTGATGTTGGTTCACGTACAGTGGGTGTAGCATTAAGTGATGCCCTTGGTTGGACAGCACAAGGGTTAGAAATCATCTCAATTAATGAAGATGAAGAAGTTTTTGGCTTACAACGAGTTGAAGAAATCGTAAAAGAACATGATGTTATAGGTTTTGTTGTTGGATTACCAAAGAACATGAATAATACTGAGGGGCCAAGAGTAGAAGCTGCACAATCTTATGGTAAAATGTTAGAAGAAAAATTTAATTTACCTGTTGATTACATTGATGAACGATTAACAACAGTTGAGGCCGAGCGAATGTTAGTAGAACAAGCAGACACTTCTAGAAAAAAAAGAAAGCAAGTGATTGATAAGCTAGCTGCGAGTTTGATTCTACAAAATTACCTTGACTCTAACGGAAATTTGGTACGAAATTTAAAATAGGAGATTATTTATGAATAACCAAGATATTAATTATGTTTCATTAACAGATGAAAATGGAAATGAAACTTTATACCAAGAATTATTTAATTTTCATTCAGATGACTTTGATAAGTCATACTTATTATTGGTTCCTGCTGGTTCAGAACCTGAAGAACAAGTTGACGTAGTTGCCTTTTCATTCGATCCTAATGAAGATACTGATGACTATACTTTAAATGATATTCAAACAGATGAAGAATGGGACATGGTTGAAGGGGTATTAGATACCTTTTTAAATGACGAAAACTTACAATAATTTATTTAAAGTCGGGGAGTATTAATACTTTGCGACTTTATTTTATATATGGGGTGATTTTTTTGAGTAAACGAAGATTTAAATTAAAAATCGGAACAGAAGAATATACTGTAATTGGTGATGGTACAACAGAGCATATGAATGCGGTTAGTGAACTTGTTAATAATAAGTTAGAAATGATTAAAGCACAAATGCCAACTATTAGTAATGAAAAAGCAGCAGTATTACTAGCAATTAATTTAGCATCAAATCAACTTGAATTACAACAAGAATTAGATGAAAAGTAGGGTAGAGATATGCTCTCACTAATTATTTTAATTTTACTTGGGGGAGCTTTTCGATATGGATATCGAGTAGGAATTATCCAAGCTACCGTCAGTTTAAGTGGATATATTTCAGTATTTTTGCTGTCTATTTTTTTTACCAAACCCGTCTCCAATATGATTATCAAGATTTTATCTTTGAATAAAGATAATTTAATTAATGGGGTATTTATTAAAGTTTTAACATTTTGGTTAGTAAATATAATCGGTGGAATTTTATTTAGAATAGCACAAAATACAACTAATAAAATTATTAAAGTTAAATTAATCTCAAAAATAAATGCAATTGGTGGAGCACTTTTTTGTACAAGTATGATGTATATATTGGTTTATTTTGGAATATTATTGTTAATTAACTGGCCTAATTTTCAATTACAAAATAGTGTAAATGAATCAATTTTGGCTCAACTAGTATTAAAAGGGGCTCAAAAATTCTTTTATTTAATCTCTTAGGAGGATAATGATTGAATAATAAAGTTTTAAAAATTTTAGAATACTATAAAATAATAAATCAACTTTTAAATTATGCAACGACTGATATGGGAAAGAAGCGGATTAAAAATTTAAAACCAACCGCGGATGTTGATTTACTACAAGAACAATTAGATGAAACAAAAGACGGTGTCGATATTTATCGTTTAAAAGATGGAATTCCATTGCCTGAATTAGAATCGACAGCGTATTCTTTAAAGCGTTTGAAAATTGGTGGTAATTTAAATGGTAAAGAATTAGCGGCAATCGGTAAGGCTTTAAGATCAGTTAATGAAATTAATATATTTTTTGATAAATTTAAAGCAGAAGGAATCAATTTTCGCCGTCTCTATCAAATTGTTAAAAATTTCTCACTCTTGCCAGGAATTAATCAAAAATTAAACTTATGTTTGAGAGATGATGGTTACGTTTTAAATGATGCTTCAAGTACTCTGAAGAGTATTAGAAACCAAATTGTAAATACTGAAACTCAAATTAGAGAAAAAATGAATTCATATACGCGTGGAAATAAAACAAAATATTTGAGTAATGCAAATGTAACTATTCGTGATGATCGCTATGTTATTCCGATTAAGCAAGAACATAGGGCAAAGTTTGGCGGAATTGTTCACGATCAAAGTTCATCTGGCCAAACATTATTTGTTGAGCCAGCTGAAATTGTTGAATTAAATAATCGCCTTCGTCAGCAACAAGTTGCAGAAAAAGAAGAAGTCCAACGGATTTTAGCAGAACTTTCTGATTTAATTCGGCCATACACTGAGGAATTAGAAGATAATGAAATTAGATTGGGAGTTTTGGATTTTATTAATGCCAAAGCCAAATATGCACATCAAATTAAAGCTACAGAACCTATAATTTCTGTAGAAAATGACGTGTACTTGCGTCAAGCATGGCATCCATTATTAAATGAAAAAACAGCAGTAAAAAATGATATTGCAATTGGTAAAGATTATAAAGCAATTGTAATTACCGGACCTAACACCGGGGGTAAAACCATCACACTTAAAACATTAGGTTTAATTCAATTGATGGGACAGTCTGGATTATTCATTCCAACGTTTGAAGATAGTCGAATTGGATTATTTGATGAAATTTTTGCTGATATTGGAGATGAGCAATCAATTGAACAAAGTTTAAGTACCTTTTCATCTCATATGACAAATATCGTTTCAATTTTAGATAAAATAACTGACCACTCATTAGTGCTATTTGATGAATTAGGTGCAGGAACCGATCCACAAGAAGGTGCTGCTTTAGCGATAAGTATTTTAGATGCTGTAGGTGCAAAAGGAAGTTATGTAGTTGCTACAACGCACTATCCCGAATTAAAAGCGTATGGTTTTGAAAGACCACAAACCATTAATGCAAGTATGGAGTTTGATATTAACACATTAAAACCAACATATCACTTGCTATTAGGAATACCAGGAAGAAGTAATGCATTCGATATTTCTAAAAAGTTAGGCCTTGATGATTTGATTGTGGAAGCTGCGCGCCAATTAACTGATAGTGATAGCCAAGATTTAAATGAAATGATTTCTGATTTAGTAGCGAAACGTCATGATGCAGAAGAAAAAGAAATAAAATTTAATAAGTTAGTTAAAGAAGCTCAAGAATTACATGATGACTTAAAGAAAAATTATCTTCAATTTACTAAACAAAAAGATAATATGATTAGTATAGCCAAGAAAGAAGCTAATGATATTGTAGAGTCAACCAAGCGTGAATCCCAAGAATTAATTGCTGATCTCCGTAAAATGAAATTAGATGGTGCTAATAATATTAATGAAGGAGATATTATTAATAAGCAAGGGCAAATTAATGCGCTTCACCAAGAAGATAATTTAAAGAAAAATAAGGTTTTAAGAAAAGCGAAAGCAAAACAAGAATTAAAACCCAATGATGATGTTCTTGTAAAAACTTATGGTCAACGCGGAGTTCTAATTAGAAAGCTATCTCAAACTGAATGGGAAGTTCAGCTTGGAATTTTGAAAATGAAAGTTGAACAAGAGGACCTTGAAAAAGTAAAAGTTGATGAGCCTAAAATTAAGCAGTCAACAACAATTGTTAAATCCTCAAGCTCGAGTCATGTAGCAACTACGTTGGATCTACGTGGCGAAAGATACGAAGATGCGATGAATAAGGTGGATCATTATATTGATGCTGCAATTTTAGCAGGATATCCATCAGTCACAATCATTCATGGTAAAGGAACTGGTGCCTTGAGAAATGGAATAATCAAGTATTTACAATCACATCGGTCTATTAAACGATTTGGTTTTGCAAGTCCCAATAATGGAGGCAATGGAGCAACGGTTGTTGAGTTCAAGTGATAATACTTGTAATTTAAATTATATATGATAATATTTACTTACAATAAGAAATCGGAGGTGCCGTAATGGTTATCGAATTAACAGATAAAAATTTTGATCAAGAAACAAGTACAGGTGTTTCATTAACAGACTTTTGGGCAACATGGTGTGGTCCATGTCGTATGCAATCACCTGTAATCGATCAATTGTCAGAAGAAATGACTGAAGTTAATTTCAACAAAGTTGATGTGGATCAAAACCAAGAAACAGCTGCAAAGTTTGGCATTATGAGTATTCCAACAATGTTAGTTAAAAAAGACGGTCAAGTGGTGGATACAATTGTTGGATACCACTCAAAAGAACAATTAAAGAAGAAATTAGAACAATACATTTAATTTTGAATAATTAAGATATAAATAAAGCCTTGATAATAAGTCAGTAAGACGATGGTTATCAAGGCTTTATTTATTGTAATTCGTAGCAGTAAATACTATAATATGTTAATTATTTCCTGAGGGGTTTAATAAATCAATATCCGTTAAAGTATTTAGGTCGATTGGATCATGTTGATCAACTTGAACAGTTATAAAAACTGTATCACTTTTTGATGAATCAAGGTCAACGGAGGCTTCTGAAGTGAAACCACTTTGATTTTGAATTGTTTCTGCGATAAATCCAGCTTCTAATAAAAATTCAGGATGATTTGTAAGTTGCTTTCGCAGTTTTACGATTGGACCTGAAAGTTCAAAAGTTTGACGTCCAAACTTTTCTTTAACGCGCACTAAATCCCCCCAATTAGACTCTTTAAAAAATAAGGGCAAATCTTCGTCTTTAGCTAGAGGGAAATTTCGTGCAATCCGTTTTCCAGCCCAATACAAGATGGTTGTATCATTACCAATTAAGTCTGGTAGTAAAGAATCTCGCAAAATAGAAGCACCTAGAGTTGTGCCTAACTCGTTATTTCCCTTTGCAAGTGAATAAAATTCTGAATTCATACCAAAACTCCTTGTCATTATCATTTCAAATTAATTATACACTTTTTTGCGTATTTTATGATAAATTTTTGATAAAAAGATGTTATACTTGCAATAATAGATTGAAAAGGAGTGTAAATATGCTATCAGAAATTTTAATTGCAACTAAAAATGTTGGAAAAGCCGCTGAATTCAAGCGCATTTTTGGAGAAAAGGGAATTACCGTTAAAACATTATTAGATTTGCCGGACGTTCCAGAAATTATTGAAGATGGAAAAACTTTTGAAGAAAATGCGCTAAAAAAGCACAAACACTGACAGATAAATTAAATATGGCAGTCTTAGCAGATGACTCAGGTTTGAGTATTGATTATTTAAACGGACAACCAGGTGTATATTCAGCGCGTTATGCAGGGGATCATAATGATGCTGCTAATAGACAAAAAGTTTTAGAAAAGTTAAAAGGTGTGGATGATACAAATAGAGGAGCACATTTTAACTGTGCTTTAGTTGTAACTTCCCCCGATAAAAAGCCGTTAGTAAAAGTTGGAATTGTTGATGGAAGGATAACAACTTCCGAAAAAGGGGAGAATGGTTTTGGTTATGATTCAATTTTTTATTATCCAGAATATAAGCGTACTTTTGCTGAATTAACCCAAGATGAAAAAAATAAAATTAGTCACCGTGGACGTGCAATTGAAAAATTAATGGAATCATTTGATGGATGGATGAAAAATTAAGGAATCGATAATATTACAGCTTGAAAAATATCAGATAAGTGGTAACATAAACTTGTAAATGGAAACCTTATAAGGTATGCAGATGATTTGTTTAAATTTAAAATTGACATTTTTAAATTTAAGTGTATACTATAAGAAAGTAATTGCCCGTTGGTCAAATTGGTTAAGACGTCGCCCTCTCAAGGCGGAGTTACGGGTTCGATTCCCGTACGGGTGATTGATTAGATAGGCGGAGAAATGTTTGTCGTCGAACATTTCTCCTTTTTAATAAGTAGGAAAAAGGGAGGATATAAAATGTTAGGAAAAACAAAAAAATTTTTACGAGCAAATCACATTTTCTACGAAAAAGAACATGTGAATCCATTGATGGAAACAGAAAAGGTATATGTGCTTAAATTTGGTTTAACACCAGAAAAAATGGAACATCGTTTTACTGTAGAACACAGTTACACTTGGACCGGAAGAATTAAGATTAATAAAATCTCACTTCGATTACACGGACAACAACATCCAAGAGAATTCCATAACGAAGCAGAGTTATTGCATTATTTAAAAAAGCACATCAAGCATTTTGAAAAGAACAATAAAAAATAAGGTTAAAGAAGCTATATCATTTTGATAAGCTTCTTTTTTGTTAAAAACTAATGTTCGCGATTTAGTGGGGATGCCTCATAAAAATGAATGATAACTTCATGATTTAACGGTTTTTTGACAAAGAATACGGTATTTGATATGCTAATAAATGAATTATGAATTTTTAATTGCTAAAGGAGATAAAAAATGCTCTCAAGATATACAAGACCAGAAATGGCTGAACTTTGGAATGATCAAAAGAAATATGAAACTTGGTTAGAAGTGGAAATCGCTGCTGATGAAGCATGGTCTAAGCTAGGTCATATTCCAGCAGAAGATATTCAAAAACTTAAAGCAAACGCAAGTTTGATATTAAAAGGATTGAAGAAATCGAAGCAGTTACTCACCATGATGTAATTGCTTTTACGCGTGCAGTATCAGAATCACTTGGCGAAGAAAGAAAATGGGTTCATTATGGTTTAACAAGTACTGATGTTGTTGATACAGCTTATGGATATCAATTAAAGCAGGTTAATGATGTGATTCGCAAGGACTTACAAAATTTTAATGATATCCTTGCAAAAAAAGCTAAAGAACATAAATATACGGTAATGATGGGAAGAACTCACGGGGTCCATGCAGAACCAACAACTTTTGGATTAAAAATAGCTCGTTGGTACTCAGAAATGAAACGTAATATCGAGCGTTTTGAGCACGCCGCAAAGGGTGTAGAAGCAGGAAAAATTAGTGGTGCAGTTGGAACATTTGCCAATATCGATCCATTTGTCGAAGAATATGTATGTAAGAAATTGGGAATTCGTCCACAAGAAATTTCAAGTCAAGTATTACCACGTGATTTACATGCTGAATATTTATCAGCTTTAGCTTTAATTGCAACAAGTTTAGAAAACTTTGCCACAGAAATTCGTGGTTTACAAAAAACTGAAACAAGAGAAGTTGAAGAATTTTTTGCTAAGGGACAAAAGGGTTCTTCAGCAATGCCACATAAACGTAATCCGATTGGTTCAGAAAACATTACTGGTCTTGCAAGAGTTATCCGTGGGCATATGCTTACTGCCTATGAAGATGTTTCATTATGGCATGAACGTGATATTTCACATTCTTCTGCAGAACGAATTATTTTGCCTGATACAACAATTTTAATTAATTATATGTTAAATCGATTGGGTAGAATTATTAAAAATCTAACTGTTTTCCCAGAGAATATGAAGAAAAACATGGAAAAAACTTTTGGATTAATTTACAGTGGACGGGTTTTACTAAAATTAATTGATACTGGAATGAGTAGAGAAGAAGCGTATGATTTAGTTCAACCTAAAACAGCTCAGTCTTGGGATGAACAGATTCCTTTTAGACCCTTACTAGAAGCTGACGAAAGAATAACTTCTCGATTAACAAAAGAAGATCTAGACGATGCCTTTGATTATAATTGGCACTTAAAACATGTAGATTATATTTTTAAACGTGTAGGTTTAGAGTAATAAGATATTTTATATTAAAAAGAGCTAGTCCACGACTAGCTCTTTTTAATAGATTTATGTATAAAAAAAGAGGAATAAGAAACCTTATTCCTCAAAGAAGAATGATCCGGGTGAGATTCGAACTCACGACCGTTCGCTTAGAAGGCGAATGCTCTATCCAGCTGAGCTACCAGACCATCACAACAAAATTAATTATATATTACTAATGTAAGGAAGTCAACAAAAAATTTAAAAATATTACTATTATTATAATTCATAAATAACATGTTACTTTAACTTTAATGTATTAAAGTTATGTGTGGGAATTTAGGGTTAATTTGTGGTAAAATAACGTTTGTTAATAAATTAGAATTGGGAGAAACTAGATAAATGAGTAGAGTATTAATAATTGAAGACGAGAAAAATTTATCTCGTTTTGTCGAATTAGAATTACAGCATGAAGGATACGAAACTGAAGTGTGCTCAGATGGAAGAGTGGGATTAAGACAAGCTCTTGGTGAAAAATGGGACGCAATAATGTTAGATTTAATGCTACCTGAATTGAATGGTTTAGAAATTTGCCGTCGCGTCAGACAAGTTAAGGATACGCCAATAATTATGATGACAGCACGCGATTCAGTCATTGACCGTGTTTCAGGATTAGATCACGGAGCAGATGATTATATTGTAAAACCATTTGCAATTGAAGAATTATTAGCGCGTTTACGTGCGGTTTTACGGAGATCATCTTATAAAAATTTAAATCATGGCCCCGGTCATGTAATTAAGTACCGTGATTTAACGGTTGAAAAGGATAACCGCGTTGTTCGTCGCGGTGATTCAATTATTGAACTAACAGGCAGAGAATTTGAATTATTAGTGACATTTTTAGAAAATCTCAATATTGTTTTAAGCAGAGACTATCTTATCCGTAAAATTTGGGAAAGTAGTGGTAATACCGTCAATGAAACCAATGTGGTTGATGTTTATATTCGTTATTTAAGAAATAAAATTGATCGTCCAAATGAACTTAGCTATATTCAAACGGTTCGTGGTGCTGGATACTTAATGAAATCTCAAGATACTATTGATTAATAAGTGATAATATGAAGCATAAGAAACAAACAAAAAAGAAATTTTTCTCATTAAATTTAAAATGGGCAATTGGAACTGCAGTAGGGGTATTTATAATTTTTGCGATATATTCAATTTTATTATTCCAAAGTTTTTCAACTGTTCTTTTACAACAAGAAATAGGTTATGCAAATGCAACTGTTCAAAAAATGCGTTCAACCCTGCAAAAACACAACGTTCAATTAACCCAAGAAGAAGTTAGCATGACGTTAGGGACAGCTTTAAAGGATGAATTTAGAGCTCCGCAAATAAAGGAAAAAAATAATATTTTTTCATCAATGTCGCGAGAAAATATTGGGATAAGTGTTTTTGATCAAAATAAGCAATTAGTTTTTGCTTCAAGAACAACAAGTGATAAGTTAGTGTCAGGAAAAAAAGATTCGTTAAAGACTGACAAAAGAAGCTCAATCTACATTGTAAAAGAAGAAATTCGTCAAAAAAAGACAGGTAAAATATTAGGGTATATCCAGGTTACTGACCGTTTAAAAACATACGATGAAATTAGAAATAAATTAATGTTGATTTTTATTGTTTTAGGGGTTACTGCTGGCCTGGCAAGTGCATTGTTAGGTTATGTATTATCCGCTTGGCTTTTAAGACCGATTGAGTTAATAAATGAAACGATTGGGAAAATTAATCATGATGATAATGCAGAGGCTCTCTTGAGTGAACGCGTACCATTATTAAAAACTCATGATGAATTAGAAGAATTAAGTAATTTATTCAATGAAATGCTAGGTCAAATGGAGAGATATATTACACAACAACAACAATTCGTTGAAGATGTGTCCCACGAATTAAGAACCCCTGTAGCTATTATTCAGGGTCATTTAGATTTGATTAGTAGATGGGGAAAAAGCAATCCAGAGGTATTAGAGGAATCAATAGCTGCTTCGCTGCAAGAAATTACTCGCATGAAAAGCTTAGTTCAAGAAATGTTAGATTTATCAAGGGCCGAACAAATTGAAATCCATTATGCTAACGAAAATAGTGATGCAATGGAAGTAGGCTTGCAAGTATTTGAGAATTTTCAAATGATACATTCTGATTTTACGTTTGTACTTGATAATGATTTAACTGAACCAACCTTTGTAAAGATGTATCGTAATCATTTAGAACAAGTTTTAATAATTTTGATGGATAATGCAGTTAAATATTCCCAAAATAGAAAAGAAGTTCATATGTCAATTTCACAAAATAATCGTTTTGTAGAAATTGTTGTACAGGATTTTGGAATGGGGATTTCTCAAGAAAATTTAAAGAAGATTTTTGATCGCTTTTATCGTGTGGATAAAGCTCGTAGTCGAAATAAAGGCGGAAATGGCTTAGGGTTATCAATTGCTAGAAAATTAGTTGAAGGATATCACGGAAATATGTCGGTAGAAAGTGCAGAAGGACAAGGTTCACTTTTCAAGATTTCAATTCCAAAAATCAAAAAATAAAGAAGCATAGGGAAATTTTCCCATGCTTCTTTATTTTTTATCTATTTTTTTGCTTTCCTGCATTACGTTTGCGGTTATTTTGATGAATTAATTCAGCATTAGTTTTTGATTCAGAAGAATTTGTTGTTTCTTCTTCAGTTTTTGAAGGTAATTCAACTTCAAAAACTGGTTTATTTTTTAATTCATTTTGCATTTCTTGGCGAATTCTTGGACGCATGAAATTAATAATTAAAGTTTGAATACATGCAAAAATTCCACCGATAAAGAAGTATAAACCTAAGCCAGCAGGTGAAACGTAAGTCATCACTGTAATCATTAATGGACTAATAATCATCATTGATTGCATTTGTTTCTTTTGTTCTTCAGGTAAACCAAGGGTTGACAAGTAACCTTGAAGTGCATAACTGATAAATGTAAGTAAAACGAATGCAAAGCTACGTTGACCTAAATTGATTCCCATAAAATAAGATTTAGCTAATTCAGGCGAATACTGAATTGCAGCATATAAGGCTGCAAAAATAGGCATTTGGATTAACAATGGTAAACATCCAATTCCACCAGTCATCGAAATATTATTTTCTCGATATAATTTCATCATAGCTTGACTAACTGCAGCTTGTTCTTCAGGTGTTTTAGCCTCTTTTTGACGTTCTTGAAGTTTATTGAGTTGTGGTCGGATTAAGGAAATTTTTTCCTGTTGAATAGTAGCATTTTTTGATTGTTTAATCATAATAGGCATTAAGATTAAACGTACGATAAATGTAATAACAATAATTGACCAACCGTAACTACCACCGAGAATTTCAGCAAGCCAATTAAGAATATGTTGCGTTGGAATCGCTAATTTTTCGTAAACAAAGCCATAAGGTTTGCCACTTTTAGTACGCTGTACACATCCACTTAATAGTAAAGCAATTAAAGCAAATGAAATAGCTAATTGATTTTTTTTCTTCATTATGAATGAACCCTTTCTTATTTCTAAGGAATACTATACTTGATAGATAAGTTTTTTTCAAATAATCTTTGAGACAATCAAGGTTAATAAACTACTTTGAATTCAGAATAATTTGCACTATCGATTTCTTTAATATCCATGGAGGTTACTTTTGCAAAAGGAGATTTGGGAACCTTAATAGATGAAATGAACTTTTGAAGAATTAAGCTATCCCCTGAAGCAACAATATAAACTGTACCGTCATTTAAGTTTTTCACACTACCATAAATACCTAATTTGTCAGCCAGCTGTTTTGTTGTGTATCTAAAACCTACACCTTGAACATGTCCGTGAACGATTATTTCATATGTTTTAATCATATTAATCACCTCTGTAAAGTATTTACATATTAATTATAGCTATTTAATTGTTATCTTGCATTAAAACATGATACCATTAAAATGAGTAATTAATGAGAAAGCGAGGAGCCTTAAATGAAGATAGGAATTGATAATATCGGCTTTTATACATCAAATTTATTTTTAGATATGGCCAAGTTAGCTAAAAAAAGAAATGAAGATCCAAATAAATATTTAATCGGAATTGGACAAGAAAAAATGGCTGTAATTCCTAAAACTCAAGATATTGTGACGTTGGGGGCTAATGCAGCTAGCCAAATTGTTACTGATGATTTGATGGATGAAATAGACTTAGTGATTGTGGGAACAGAATCTGGGATGGATAATTCAAAATCTGCAGCAGCTTATATTGCAAATCTACTCGGTTTAAAAAATTCAATTCGAACTTTTGAAATTAAGCAAGCTTGTTATGGAGCAACAGCGGGTTTGCAAATGGCCAAAGATTATATTCAAATTCATCCAGATAAAAAAGCATTAGTAATTGGTGCAGATATTGCAAAATATGGGTTGAAAACAAAGGGAGAACCGACACAAGGAGGAGGAGCAGTCGCAATGCTTGTTTCTGCTAACCCTAAACTTTTAGCTTTTGATGGTGATTCCACTTATTATGCAGAAGATGTAATGGATTTTTGGCGTCCACTTGGATATTCAGAAGCTAAGGTTGATGGAAAGTTTTCAACTAATGTTTATTTAGATTTCTTATCTCATGTTTATGCAGATTATCAAGATACTTATGGGGCTAAGTTAACTGATTTTGCTTCTTTTGCATTTCATTTACCATATACGAAACAAGGTTTAAAAGCAATCAAATTTTTAATTCAAAATGAACCTGAAGAGGTACAAGCGAGTTATTTAAATAAATTTGAAGCATCAAGAAAATATAACAAAATAGTCGGAAATCTATATACGGGATCACTATATTTAAGCTTATTATCCTTATTAGAAAATGCTGATTTCTTAAAGGAGAATGACAAAATTGGATTATACAGTTACGGATCTGGGGCTCAAGGTGAATTTTTTGCGATGAAATTAGTTGAAGGTTTTCAAAGTGTTTTAACGGGCAAAACTAAAAATCTACTTGCTAAACGAGAAGAAATAAGCGTTGAAGAATATGAAAAAATATATCAATCTACATTAAATTATCGTGATAATGAAGTATTTGATGTTACTGAAGACCATGCCCGATATGTATTGGCAAAAATTGATGATACCAAGAGAATATATATTAAACAATTCTAAATAATTAATGATTTATCTTTTTCTGTATGATTACATTTGATAAAATGAAAGTATAGTAAAAATATGTGGAGGAGAATTATAATGGCGGATGAAAATGAATTTACACTATCAGATCACAAACAATCAACGACGAATTTATCAAGTTCATTAACAAGAAAAATTGAATATTTGCAAGCATTAAATGCTGCAGTAGAAAAACAGGATGATCGCTTAGTTTATCAATTAATTGATGACCGTCGTTACTCTTCAGAAATCTTAAAAGCAAAGCAAAAAAACGAAAAATTTGAAAATGAATTTTTGGTAAGTGATATTCACGATCAACTAAGCACATTTTTAAGTGAAAAATTAATCAAATATTTACGTGAAATCTATCCATTTTTCTATTTTGAAGAAGTTCAAAGTGGAGTGTACCAATTTTATTTTGGAAATTGGTGGGGAAGAAGATTATTTGGTGAACTAGATGTTTTAAATGTAAAGTTTGACTTTATAGAAGAAGAATACGAAAAGCTTTCACGTTCATTTGCGTTAGAAGTTGAAAATAAAAGATATAATACTGACACAATTAATGAATTATCAGAAGAAATGGACAATCTCCAAGAATTAATTGATACTCAAGACCAACGAGATGAACGCAAAGAAGAAATAAGAAGAGAGTTAAAACGACAATCTCAAGAAAAAGTTAGCTTATTTTCACAAGTAAAAGTAAAAGAACAAAAGCAAAAATTGATTGATGAACTTTCAAATTTAACAGATCTTGATGAAAAAGCTAATGATGCGTATCAAAAAATCAAGTCATATGAAGATAAAGTCTTGAAATTATCAAAAGAAGATACTTTATTAGGGTATGAAAAACAAAGTATTGTTGCTAAATTTGGAACTTTTGAAAACTTCGAAGATCATAATAAAGCACTTTACCGAGATTATATTGCCGATTTAATTGCAACGAAAGGGAAGGTAGACTAGAATGATGGAACGTATTAACGAAAACGGTTCAATTACATTTTTTCCAGAAACTGTTGATGAAGAACAAAATGTCCACTCGCTAAGTACTACTGGACGTTTGTTAGCATACAATGATGAGTTAAAAAAGAATTTAAAAAATGGAATTAAGTTCACTGATATACTAGATAAATTAATTGAAACTGATGATCCTTACGAATTATTGGACGCAGTAACTGCATTATCCACATATCAATTGAATTCATCATACTTGGTATTTCCGCAACAATATAGTCAATCTGACTATTATCTCATTTTCTTAAATCGTTTATTACAATTACACGAAAATGAAAAAGTTGTTATTCAATCATCTGATCGAAATGATGAATTATATCATGAGTTTCCAGGAATTAATCACCAAGGATATTTTGTATTTAGACTCGAAGATGGATTTGAAGGCGGAGCTTATTATACGGAAAAGAAAACTGGTGAAGTGTTATTTTATATTAATTTCAATCAAAAATTATTACATTTCAACAGTTCCGCAATTACAAACTTATTAGTAGTTAAATATGGAGCAATGTTCAATTACAAAGTGGTTAAAGAACTAGAATCATATTTAGTAAATTTAGGTAATTATTTTAAAGAAGACTTTGGGTTTGAAGTTGACTTTAATATTATGGATGCTTCAAATAACGCGTACTATAAATTTACTAAACAAGAAATTCCTCAAGATGCACTTGATAAATTATTCATTGCAGCATCAAAAGAAAACTTTATGTTAGTGACAGACTTAAACGACGACGCAATTTTGAAACTAGATAATAATGTTGAATTAATAATTACTGATCGTCCAGTTGAACAAGAAAAGACTGGATTTAATTGGGGGATGAGTATTCAAGATCAAAATGAAAAAGTAGCTTGGTTTGATTTGTTATTCAAATATAGTTTTTTGAAAGATTGGTATTTGAATAATTTAAAGGAACTTGAAATTGAAGTAAATCAATTATATTTTTAGGAGCTAGTTGCATTGAAGATAAATGAAATTGCAATTTCAATTCGCAATAAGCCGATGGATTTTGTTCTACCAACAAATATTTTCAATGAACAAGAAAGAATATCTGCAGGGTATACGAGCTTGAATGTATATTTGGCAAGAACAATGCAAAAGGTTAAAACTAATGACAAAGATAGTTTATTGGAAAATTATTGCAGGACGCTGACTTTTTTTATTGAAATTGCTGATCAAATGAAATGGACTTATTTATTGCTTTTAGATGATGAAAAAATAAATAATTTTAAGTCTAAATGGAAGGCAAAATCTTTTAATATTGTATATTTAATTACCCAACAACAATTAAATAAAGCATATTTTCAAAGAGATTCAAATGCATTTGTACATGCATGGCATTTATTCATTAAGTTTGGATTATTAGAATTAAATTTATCAGAAAAAGAAATTGAGAATTATTTTTTATTCGAAGAATAACTTTATAAATACTCTTGCACAAATATATAAATAACTGATAAGATATATTGAGTGGATTTTGAGTGTATAATTATATTTAGGAGGAAATTTTAATGATTTCAGTTAACGATTTTAAAAACGGTCTTACAATTGAAGTAGACGGTGAATTATGGCGTGTTGTGGAATTTCAACATGTTAAACCAGGGAAGGGTTCAGCATTTGTACGTTCTAAATTAAAGAACTTACGAACAGGTGCCGTTCAAGAAAAAACTTTCCGTGCTGGTGAAAAAGTAAATCAAGCACAAATCGATCGCAAGAAGATGCAATATTTATATGCAGATGGTGATAACTATGTATTCATGGATACAAATACATACGAACAATTAGAATTACCATCAGCACAAATTCAAGAAGAACTTAAATATTTGAAAGAAAACATGGTTGTAAGTATTATCATGTTTGGTGCTGAAACACTTGGTGTAGAATTACCAAATACAGTTGACCTTGAAGTTAAAGAAACTGAACCAGGTATTAAAGGTGATACACAATCAGGTGGTTCAAAACCAGCAACAATGGAAACTGGTCTTGTTGTCCAAGTTCCATTCTTTGTTAACGAAGGAGACATGTTAACAATCAATACTGTTGATGGAACATATATTTCTCGCGCAAATTAAGAGGAGGAATTTTCGATGGCTGATGATAACAATATCGTATTAAATAGTGAACCTGGGCTAGGTCGAGTAGAAATAGCACCACAGGTTATTGAATTAATCATTAGTATCGCAGCATCAAAAGTAGACGGTGTGTACTCAATGAGAGGTTCTCTTACTAAGAGTATTTCAAACTTATTTAGAAAAACAAATCGCTCAACAGGTGTTAAGCTAGATAATAATAGTGAAGTACTTAAAGTAGATGTATATGCTTATCTTAATTATGGCGTTTCAGTTCCTAAAGTAGCTGAAGAAATTCAAGAAAAAGTGCGTCAACAACTATTGTTTATGACTGGACTTGACTTAGTAGAAGTCGATGTACATGTCGAAGGAATTGTTCCTGAAAAGCAAGAACAATCAGTTGATTTGAATAATCTTTTTGATGAAGAAGTTGAAGGTGAATAAATTGAACTTGAATAGACATGATTTAAGAAAAGTGGCATTTCAAACTTTATTTGCAATGGATAGTAACCCTGATGCTAATAAAATGGATGTTTTTGAACAACTATTAAACTTCTCAGAAGAAGACCTAGTTGTTCCAAATTATCTAAATACACTCGTAGATGGTGTTCTAGATAATATGCAAGAAATTGATTTAGAAATTAGTAAATTTTTAAAGAATGGCTGGACGTTAGCTCGATTAAATAAAGCAGATTTATATATCCTTCGATTATCAATTTACGAAATTAAGTATGTTGAATCTGTTCCCAATGTAGTTGCACTTAATGAAGCATTACAATTGGCTAAAGACTTTACAGATGAATCTTCACGTAAATTTATTAATGGTATACTTCAAAACTTGGTATAGAAAAAGACGTTTTAACTAATGATAGTTAGAACGTTTTTTTATTTTAAATTTTATTTTTAAAATGAAATGTGAATAATTGATTGCTTAATATGGTAAAATCAAAGTACTAATAGAACGGAGTGAACATGATTTGAACGTAAATTTAATTGATGGCAAAAAAGTTTCAAAAGAACTTCAAATTAAATTGAAAAAAAGAGTTTCTTCATTAAGACAAAAGGGTATACTTCCTAAGTTGGCAGTGATTCTAGTGGGGAATAATGCTGCTAGTAAGGTTTATGTCAGAAATAAGCAAATAACGGCTGAAAAATTAGGAATTGAGACCTTAAATATTAATTTTGATAAGAATATTTCAGAAAATGAGCTAATTAAAAAAATTGATGAATTAAATAACGACGCAACAGTTGATGGAATATTAGTACAGCTCCCATTACCAAAGCAAATTGACGAAAGTAAAGTGACACAACGTATTTTACCGAATAAAGATGTTGATGGGTTTCATCCTGTTAATATGGGTAAGTTATTTACAAATGAAATTGGTCCTCAACCATGTACTCCTCGAGGAATAATGGAGTTATTAAAATATTACAATCTTGAAATTAGTGGCAAAAATGTTGTTATAATTGGTAGAAGTAATATTGTTGGCCGTCCAATGGCAGCATTTATGCTAAATGAGGATGCTACTGTTACAATTACGCATAGTAAGACTAAAAATTTAAAAAAAATTACTCGTCAAGCTGATATCGTGATAGTAGCAATAGGGAAAGCTGAATTTATTGATGCAACGTATTTGAAAGATGATGCAATTGTTATTGATGTAGGGATGAACCGAAATAAAGCAGGAAAACTGGTTGGTGATGTTAATCAAACTAGTGTAAGTAAGAAAGTAAAGTATTTAACACCAGTTCCAGGCGGAGTTGGTCCAATGACAATTACGATGTTGATGCAACAAACGATTGAATTGGCTGAAAAGAGGATAAATAATGAATGATACAAAGTATTTAACAGTCTCGGCGTTAAACAAATATATTCATGCAAAATTTGCAAACGATCCGTATTTGGGAACGGTTTATTTAACAGGAGAAATTTCAAATTATAATCCTAAAAGTAGTCACAAGTACTTCGTGATTAAAGATGATCACGCAACGATGAATGCTGTTTTGTTCGCACATAAGTTAAAGAATTTAAAGTTTGAAATTGAAGACGGAATGAAATGCTTGTTTCGCGGACAAGTAACTTTATATGAACCAACTGGAAAATACCAAATAATTATCGATGATATTCAACCAGATGGTGTTGGTGCTTTATATCAGGCCTATGAGCAGTTAAAAACAAAATTAACACAAGAAGGTTTGTTTGATGCAAGGCATAAAAGAAAATTAGTTAAATATCCTAAGCGGATTGCGGTGATTACTAGTCCTTCTGGAGCGGTAATAAAGGATATTATGGCAACAGTCAAACGACGTTACGGTATTGCTCAATTAGTATTATTTCCAGCAGTTGTTCAGGGAAATGAAGCAGTTGATTCGATCGTTGGCAGATTGAAAGAACTTAATTTAAATGGTGGTTTTGATACAATTATCATTGGTCGTGGTGGGGGATCAATTGAAGATCTTTGGTGTTTTAATGATGAACGTGTTGTAAGGGCAATTTATGAAAGTGAAATTCCCGTGATTTCATCTGTTGGTCATGAAACGGATACAACCTTAGCCGATTATGTTGCTGATATGCGTGCCGCAACTCCAACGGCAGCGGCGGAATTAGCAACACCGGTGTTAACTGAAGAAATTCAAAAAATTGGCGAATATCAAAATCGAATTTATCGAATACTAAAAGATAAGATAGATGCCTACCAAAATATTTTATTAAAAATCAAATCATCATACGTATTTAAACATCCTGATCAATTGTATAATTCATATATACAACGGGTTGATACATTACTAATTAGAGCGAAAAATAAAATTGAGAATCAAATTCAAGCAAATAATCGGGAATATCTAGAACTAGTAGGACGATTAAATGCTGCAACGCCAAGATACAAAATTAGTGAGTATCAAGGACAAGTGAAAATAAAAACAAAGCAGTTAGATTATGCGATTAATAAGTTATATCAAAATAAAAAGAGTGATTTATTAAAGCAAATAGATGCTCTTGATATGTTAAGCCCGTTAAAAGTTATGTCACGTGGTTATAGTTTTGTTACGCAAAAAGATAAAATATTAAAATCGGTTGATGATGTGGAAGTTAAAGAAAATCTTGAAATTCATTTGAATGACGGAAAAATAACGGCCACAATTCAAGAAATCAAAAAGGAGAATTAAGATGACGGAACAAGTTAAATTTGAAGATAATTTAAAAAAGTTAGAAACAATTGTAAATAAATTAGAAAGTGGCGATGTGCCACTTGAAGAAGCCTTAAAATCATTTGAAGAAGGCGTAAAATTAAGTAATGAATTACAACAAACACTTGCGCAAGCTGAAAGAACATTAACCAAAGTAATAAATGAAAATGGCGATGAAGTAGATTTCGATAGGGACCCAGATTATGAATAATTTTAAAATTTTTGAAGAAGAAAAAATTACTCAGTTTAACCAGTATATCGAAGAATATTTAAACAAAATTCAATGTCATCCATTTCTAAAGCAAGCAATGCTTTATTCTGTTAAAGCAGGTGGAAAAAGAATTCGACCATTATTAATTTTTATTATATTAGACGCATTGAATACTCCGATAAGTGATGATGCGTATCGTGTGGGAAGCGCACTGGAATTAGTCCATACATATTCTTTGATTCATGACGATCTTCCAGCGATGGATAATGATGATTTACGTCGGGGAATGCCAACAAATCATAAGCAGTTTGGAGAAGCAATTGCCATTTTGTCAGGGGATGCGTTACTAACCGAAGCTTTTAAAGTGATTACCACGAGTGAATCATTAGCGCCAGCGTTAAAAGTTAAATTGATTGATGAGTTGTCGGATGCTTCTGGGCCAAGAGCAATGATTGATGGACAAGTTGGAGATATTTTAGGTGAAAAAACGACATATACCCTAGAACAAGTACAACATGTACACGAAGGAAAAACAGGAGCATTATTAAAGTATGCTTGTTTAGCCGGGGCGCAACTAGCAAATGCCGATAAAAAACAGCAAGAACTAATTGTAAAATATGGAGAACTTTTTGGACTAGCTTTTCAAATTTATGACGATATTTTAGATGTAGTTGGTAGTCAAGAAAAATTAGGAAAAAAAGTTCATAAAGATCTTAATGAAAATAAAAATACGTATCCAAATTTACTGGGATTAAAAGGTGCACAAGATAAGTTAGATCAAGTCTTGTTCCAAATTGATGATGTTTTATTAAAATTAGAGGCACAAGGAACAAAGATTGAATTTATGAAAATGATATTAAAATATTTTAAAGTAGGGAAAATATAAATGAAAAAAGAACGTGTAGATGTATTACTTGTTAAGCAAGGGTTATTTGATACTCGCGAACAAGCTAAAAGAGCTGTAATGGCTGGAGAGATTTTAGGAGAAAATGAGGAACGTCTAGATAAGCCAGGAATGAAAATTCCAGAAGATACTGAATTACATTTTAAGGGAACTAAGATGCCTTATGTAAGTCGTGGGGGGTTGAAACTAGAAAAAGCGTTAAAAGAATTTAAAATTAACGTCAAAAATAAAATTATGTTAGATATTGGTTCTTCGACAGGTGGATTTACAGATGTTGGTTTGCATAAAGGCGTTGCTAAAAGTTATGCATTAGATGTAGGTACTAACCAATTAGCATGGAAGTTACGATCTGATGAAAGGGTAATCGTCATGGAAAATACTAACTTTAGATATTCTAAGTTAGAAGATTTTACAGAGGGTCAACCAGAGTTTGCTTCAATTGATGTTTCTTTCATCTCATTGCATTTAATTTTACCAACATTACATAAAATTATTAAGACTAATGGAGACGTCGTAGCGTTAATTAAACCTCAATTTGAAGCAGGAAAAGAAAAAGTTGGTAAGCATGGAATTGTTCGTGATGCCAATGTTCATTTAGAAGTAATAAATGATATTATAAATTTTGCTGTAAAAGAAAAGTATGATGTTAAAGATTTAAGTTTTTCTCCAATTACCGGTGGAGAAGGTAATATTGAATTTTTAATTCATCTTTCTGCATCTGAAGAATTAGGAAAGATTGATGCTGATGTTTCTGCTGAAGAAGTAGTGAAAAACGCTCATGCGACATTAGATAAAAAATAATAACCAAGGAGGGGGACTAATGCGAAAACAAGTTAGGCAAAAGTTAATTAGAGAAATTTTACAAAAATTTGAAATTTATAAACAAGATGATATTGTGCAATTATTACTTAATCAAGGGATTGAAGTGACACAAGCTACAATTTCAAGGGATGTTAAAGAGATGCAACTAATTAAATTACCAACAAAAAATGGGAGTTATCGCTATAGTGTCCCAACCTTGAAGGAAATTGATGTCCAAAAAAAATTAAAAGACACACTTTCAGAATCATATGTTAGCTCAAATATTGCTGAAAAAATGATTTTTTTTAAAGTCATTCCTGGTAGTGGACCTGCTGTTTCTAATTTGATTGAAAAAGTTGGGTATAAAGAAGTATTCGCTACACTAAGTGATGATTCGTCAGTGATGGTATTTGCATACTCAAATCAAGAAGCAATAGATTTATTCGAGAAGCTTTTGGAATTAATTGGAGTACAATAATAGGGTGATGAGATGTTACAAGAGTTAGTTATAAATGATTTTGCGATTATCGATAGAATGGATATAAATTTTAAGGATAATATGACTGTTCTAACCGGAGAAACCGGCGCAGGAAAATCAATCATTATTGATGCGTTAGGACTTTTAGGCGGAGGCCGGGGTTCGACGGAATTTATCCGAAAAGGTAAAAAAAAAGCTGTAATTCAAGGGCAATTTAAGTTACCAGCAAACGCAAAAACATTTAAGGTTTTAGAAGAATTTGGAATTGATTATGATGATGATCAGCTTATTTTACAGCGTGAATTATATAAAGCAGGAAGAAATGTTTGTCGTGTGAACGGGATGTTAGTTAATTTAACCGTTTTAAAAAAGATTGGTACAACATTAATTGATATTCACGGTCAAAATGAACACCAAGAGTTAATGCGTTCAGAAAATCATATCATACTATTGGATAGTTTTAATAAAAAAATTGCAGAAAAACATGCTGCTTATAGTGAAACATTTCAGCAATACAAGCAATTAAATAAAGAATTATTGCAAAGAGAAAAAGATGAACAAGCATGGAACCAACGTTTAGATATGTTGAAATATCAAGCTGATGAAATCGAAGCAGCTGGTCTAAAGAAGAATGAAGATCAGCAGTTACTTGAAGAAAAAAATAAACTTGATAATTTTCAATCAATATACGCAGCGTTAGAACACAGTTATCAAATTTTATCTGGTGAAAATCTAGATGTACTTGGTAAATTAGGAGAAGCGATGGAGGGAATCCAAAAAGTATCGGATCTATCTGAAAGCTTACAACATATCAGTGAAAACATTTCAAATGTTTATTATGAACTAGAAGACGTATCTAGAGAAGTAGTGAATGAGCTTGATATGATGGAATTTGACCAAGGACGCTTAGATGAAATTGAGCAGCGCTTAGAAGTGATTCATCAATTAAAGCGAAAATATGGTGATTCGATTGATGAAATTCTAAATTATCACGAACAAATAACTACAGAACTTGAAAATATGCAAAATTCAGAAGAAAATGTTGATGAGCAAAAGAAAAGATTAGCATTATATTTTGAGCAATCGCAAAAATTAGCTGATGAGATTACAACTTTACGCAAACAAACTGCACTGAAATTAGAAAACTCTGTTCATGAACAATTGAGCCAACTATACATGGATAAAGCAGTGTTTAAAGTAAAATTTGAAAAACTTGACAAATTAACAAGCTTAGGTCAAGATAAAATTGAATTTTATATTCAAACTAATCCAGGTGAAGAAATGGGACCGCTTGCTAAGATTGCATCGGGTGGGGAACTTTCTCGTATGATGTTAGCGTTAAAAACAATTTTTTCACAAGGAACAGGGGTTACTAGTATTATTTTTGATGAAGTTGATACTGGGGTTAGTGGTCGTGTTGCACAAGCGATAGCAGAAAAAATAAGTCAAATTGGTAAGAATTCGCAAGTTCTATGTATTTCGCATTTACCACAAGTTGCAGCTATTGCTGATCATCATTACTTTATTGCAAAAGATATAAAGAATGGCAGAACTGAAACAGCGATAACATATCTTGAAGGTGAAATGAGAATTAAAGAATTAGCAAGAATGCTATCAGGAACTGAAATTACCACACTAACAATAGAACATGCAACAGAAATGATAAAAATGTTGCAAAATTTAAAACAAAGATAGGAGAAACAAATGGCTGAAAATAATGGGATTCCACAAGAATTAATTAATCGAATTAATGAATTGGCAAAGAAAAAAAAGAGCGAAGGCTTAACTGAAGATGAAATTTTAGAACAAAAAAAGCTAAGAGAAACATACTTAGCGATGTTCCGTGAAAATTTTAGAAGTCATGTTGAAATGCTTCAAGTATTTGATAAGAACGGAAAAGAAGTAACGCCTGAAAAAGTAAAGGAAATTCAACGTAAGCGTGGACTTCGTGACGATTAAAATATATTAATTAATTGAACTTGGACTTTATTTTTAGATATATTTTAGTTAAACTAGAAATGTAATTAAGAATGTAAGGAGTTTGATACTATGGGTACAGGAGCATGGATTATTGTAGTAATCATTGCATTAGTATTAGGTTTTGCTGGCGGATTTTTTGCAGCAAGAAAATATATGGAAGATTATCTTAAGAAAAATCCACCAATTAACGAACAAATGATGCGCCAAATGATGGCACAAATGGGCCAAAAACCATCAGAAAAACGCCTCAAACAAATGATGAGTGCAATGAAGAGTAACTACGGCAAGTAATTGAATTAAATAATTTAATTTTAGTTATTTCTGATAAAAAAGACCTGATAAATCTCAGATTTATCAGGTCTTTTATTTTGCTTTACTATTTATTTTTTTGACTAGGGTCAACGTAAACAAACTTTGGATTAATTTGCTTATCGAGTTTTTCAAATTCTAATTCCATTGCTTTGATAATTTCTTGTTGGTACACATCATCAAGTTTGCGTTTTCTGTCGACAATTATAGGTTCTCCAAAGGCCATAAAAGTTTTTTTACGAGAAAATAAGCCTTTAAAAGTTAAAGGTCCTTGATACACCGCTGGTACGATAGGCACACCAGAAAGTTTAGCGATTAATGTAACGCCGCCTTTCAATGATTGTGAATGTCTTGTGCCAGAAGGATACATAATCAAGGATAAATCACGTTGTTTCAACCATTTAACTGGTGTTTTAACAGCTGAAGGACCTGGATTTTCACGGTCAACTGGAAATGCATTTGCATGAACAAGAATATACTTTAAAATCGGATTCTTAAAGAGTTCTTTTTTTGCCATGAAAGAAAACTTCTTTGGACTAGCGCTCAAAGCAAAATAAATTGGATCAAACCATGTTCGATGGGGACCCACTAAAATGTAATTTCCTTCGGGTAAATTTTCCTTGTTTAATATTTTAGGTTTTCCATTGATTATATAAATGATTATTTGTGCAACAGCTCGAATAAATGAATAGAACATCTAAAGACAACCTCTCCTTAATCTGATATACTACCTAATAGTATGCAAATTTTAATAAACTTTCAAGGAAAATTATAGAAGGAATGGAATTAAATTTGAATAAAGTGAAATTATTAGATGATGAACGTATTGACCAATTGTACTCAAATGACTTTAGGATAATTCAAAGCCCTAATGTATTTTCGTTTTCAATTGATGCTGTTTTGCTAGCAAATTTTGCAAATCCTGTGATGAAAAAAGGAGCAAAAGTTGTTGACTTGTGTGCTGGTAATGGTGCAGTAGGAATTTTTATGAGTAATAAAGTTAACGGAGAAATTATTGAAGTTGAAATTCAAGAACGGTTAGCAAATATGGCAAAAAGATCGATTGAATTAAATGATTTAGCTGAAAAAATTAGTGTTATTAATCAAGATTTAAATCAATTAGGAAATCAAATAAAAAAAGATTCAGTTGATATGATTACATGTAATCCACCATATTTTCTTAACTCAGATATGAGTCAAAAAAATGAAAATCAACATTATGCAATTGCACGCCATGAAATTACCGTTAATTTAGAACAAATCATTAAAGTTTCCAGTGGTTTACTTAAATTTGGTGGAAAAATAAATTTTGTGTATCGACCAGATCGATTATTAGAAATGTTAGATAAGATGAGAAGATACAATATTGAACCTAAGAAAATTCAAATGGTTCATCCCAAACCTGGTAAAGAAGCTAATATGGTTTTAGTACAGGGAATTAAGGCCGGAAAAAAGGGTGGTCTTAGATACCTATACCCAATTACAATTGCAGATGAAAAGGGGCAGTATACCGGAATTGTTAGGGAACTTTTATATGGGAAGTAAACAAATATATTATTTTTATGTCCTCTTATGTGCTGATAATACATTATACGGTGGTTTTACGACTGATTTACAGAGAAGATTTAAGCAACATTCAAATGGAACTGGTGCAAAATATACTAGAGTAAAAAGTCGACATCCTTTAAAAATGATTTACCATGAGGAATTTGAAACTAAAAATGAAGCTCTAAAAAAAGAGTATGAGTTTAAGCATCAAAGTAGAGATAAAAAATTGGAATATTTGCGAAAAAATGGAGTTAATCTTAAAAATTAACTTGCAATATATATGGTGCTAATATATAATTTTAAGAGTGTTTAAAACACAATTCACACTCTATGCGATTGCTAAAAAGTTGCTCTATGAGTTTTTTAGTAGCTAAACATAGAGGAGGAAAAAAACTATTTGGAGGTTATTGTAATGGCTGTTATTACAATGAAACAATTACTTGAAGCCGGTGTACATTTCGGACACCAAACACGTCGTTGGAACCCTAAGATGAAGAAATACATCTTCACAGAACGTAACGGAATTTACATCATTGACTTACAAAAGACTGTTAAGTTAATCGATGATGCTTACGACTTTATTAAGGACGCTGCATCAGATGATGGCGTTGTATTATTCGTAGGTACAAAGAAACAAGCACAAGAAGCTGTTGCTGAAGAAGCAAAGCGTGCTGGTCAATACTTTGTAAATCACCGTTGGTTAGGTGGTACTTTAACTAACTGGAACACAATTCAAAAACGTATCAAGAAGTTAAAGGAAATCAAGGCAATGGCAGAAGATGGTACATTTGAACGTCTTCCTAAGAAAGAAGTTGCATTGTTACAAAAACAACGTGACCGTCTTGAAAAATTCCTTGGTGGTATCGAAGATATGCCACGTATTCCAGATGTATTATTCATCGTTGATCCTCGTAAAGAACGTATCGCTGTAAAAGAAGCACAAAAGTTAAATATTCCTATTGTTGCTATGGTTGATACAAACGCAGATCCAGATGAAATCGATGTTAAGATTCCATCAAACGACGATGCAATCCGTGCCGTACGTCTTATCACTGCTAAGATGGCTGACGCTGTTATCGAAGGTCGTCAAGGTGAAGATGATGCACCTGTAACAGAAGAAACATTTGAAAATACAGATGAAAAAGTAGATTCAATTGAAGATATCGTAGAAGCTGTAGAAGGCAACAACGATAGCAAAGATGCTGAATAGTTAATTAACTTAGGCTGTCTTAGTTTTAGGCACATTGGCCTGGGATTAGGGCGGCCTTTATTAAAATAATTTAAGGGAGGCCAATATAATGGCAAACATTACTGCTGCGCAAGTTAAAGAATTGCGTGAAAAGTCAGGTGCCGGCGTTATGGACGCTAAGAAGGCATTGGTAGAAACAGATGGTGATATCGAAAAAGCAATCGAATTACTTCGTGAAAAAGGTATGGCAAAAGCTGCTAAGAAAGCTGATCGTGTTGCTGCTGAAGGTTTAACAGGTGTATACGTTGATGGTAACGTTGCAGCTGTAGTTGAAGTTAACGCTGAAACTGACTTCGTTGCTAAAAACGCTCAATTCGTTGAATTAGTTAAAGCTACTGCAAAAGTTATTGCAGAAGGTAAACCAGCTAACAACGAAGAAGCACTTGCATTAAAGATGCCATCAGGTGAAACATTGGAAGCTGAATATGTTAACGCTACAGCTACAATTGGTGAAAAAATTTCATTCCGTCGTTTCGAATTACTTGAAAAGACTGATGACCAACACTTTGGAGCATACCAACACAACGGTGGTCGTATTGGTGTTATCTCAGTTATCGAAGGTGGAGATGATACATTAGCTAAGCAAGTTTCAATGCACATTGCTGCTATGAAACCAACTGTATTATCATACAATGATTTAGATCCACAATTCATTAAAGATGAATTGGCACAAATGAACCATAAAATCGACCAAGATAACGAAAGTCGTGCAATGGTTGACAAGCCAGCTCTTCCACACTTACAATACGGTTCAAAGGCACAATTAACTGACGAAGTTATTGCTAAAGCTGAAGCTGATATTAAGGAAGAATTAAAGGCAGAAGGTAAACCTGAAAAGATTTGGGACAAGATTATCCCAGGTAAGATGAACCGCTTCATGTTAGATAACACTCAAGTGGACCAAGCTTACACATTATTAGCTCAAGTTTACATCATGGATGACAGCAAGACTGTTGAACAATACCTTGAATCAGTAAACGCCAAAGCAGTTAAATTTGCTCGCTTTGAAGTTGGTGAAGGTATCGAAAAGAATGAAGTAGACTTTGCTGAAGAAGTTATGTCACAAATTAAATAATATTTAATTTAGTCTCCCTAAATGCTGATTTGTTAACATTTAGGGAGACTTTTTTTGTATTTTTATATAAATGACCCACAAAATAACCCACACTTGTTTTTAGTTCTGCATAAAATTAGCAAATTTAAGGGATGTTTCTTGTTTTCGATTTTGTGTAACATGAGTACAAATATCAAGTGTCATTTTTGAAGTTGAATGTTCTAAGCGTTCTTGAACTTCTTTAATATTGGTACCAGAGTCAAACAAAAGGAAAGCGTGAATATGTCTAAAACTGTGTGCGGTTATTTTCTTTACATATGTAGCATAATCAAATTCTAGATTTGGAGTACTATTATCTGGTGGGTTTCAATTTTCATCTAAAGTTCCTTCAGCAAAGCCTTGATCTTCTTGTAAATAAGTTTTCATTTCTTTGTTAACTTTTTTTAAGGTATTTCTGTTGCTGATATGAAAGTTAAAGTTTCTCAGACGGATATCAAACAGTTTGAAGCGGAAGCTAAAAGAATCGTTGCGCAAGCTGACAAAATGCGAAAACAAGGTGAGGTTATTCATAAGAAAGTTATCAAAAATGTAGATATTTTAATAGCTGAAAAAATTCCCCAACTAATAGGGATTCCTAAAGATTCAAAAGTTTTTTCTATAGCTTTAAATAATAGTATATTTTCATTGGAAAATGTAACGTCATATACAGGTTTAGTAGCTGATATCTATAAAGCAGTTTCTGGGGTTGAACTTTCCTATGGTCATGAAAGTGGTTATTTTGATAACTCTGGAAATTTAGAGAGAGAGAATTTTTTGTAGGTGCTATATCTATGGAAATGAATAATGCTAGTGGCGCTGAGTTTAATAGGATTATTTTCCTTGAAAGTTTAAAGATTATTGATGAAATAGTAGATAGTCTCTTAGAAAGAGAGTGATATATATGGAATACGATAGTAAAGATTTAAAAAATAAAACTGTAGATGAACTTGCAATGATGTATTTTGATAAGTATAAAGGCAGTATTCCACCATTTCTTGGAGCAACACCTGATGAACTAAAGGAAGTATTTATCTATGCACTACTAAATGATATAGAAATTGAATTTCCAAAAGTAACAGAAGGTATTTTTTAAATATTTTTAAAATACTAATAAATGAATTAAGGCGGTTAATCCGTCTTTTTTTATACCTTTTTCCTGCTTGCAGACGTTAAAGAACAACTGAGTATCCTCCCAAGGCTTTAACTGCGAGAAGAAAGGAGTTTTCGTGATGGATAACGAAAATCAAGATGTAGAAGTTGAAAAGACTAATTAGGAAAAATCCTTCATTTATTCTAAATATATTTATTGGAAATTTGCTTAAAAATGGTAGACATTTATTTATATCTTTGTCATAATTTTAATGTTAAGGAGTGCTACGAGTGAAAATAACATTAAAGAAATTATTTAGTAATAAAAAAATAAAAATATTTTTAGGAATATTTATCGTTTTAGTGGCTATTTTGCTAGTAACCAAAATTAAGTTGTATAGCATTAGTCATTATACTTCAAATGTCTACTTAAGAAATGATGGTTCTGCAAGGGTAACTAATCTAGTAAAAATGCGTTTTGTAGGGACTTATAATCAAATTAGCATTCCACAAACCTTACCAAATGGAGTGGATACTTATCGAAATCTCAAAGTTGAAGAAATTGTTGATGGCAAAGTGAAACGCTTAAAACGAGGACTTGATGAAGATTTAGCTAAAGACCCAAAAACAAATTATGGAAAGTATGTAGTTTCTCCAACTTGGAATAAAGATAAAACGACGATGGCGATAAGAGTTTACGATAATTTGAGTAATAAAAAAGTTTCATATCGAATTTCGTATAGTGTCGCAGACGCAGTAGTAAATTATGGAAATGGAAATGTTTCTATTTTTAAATGGAATGTAGTTGATGGATTTAATAAAAAAGTTAGAAACATAGATTTAAACGTAAAACTACAAGAGAAAAAAGCTGCAAAAATGAACTCTTGGATTCATGGTTCGCTTAAATATAATACAGTAACTGATCGAAAAAAGGGGATACTACATATTAAAGTGCCTAAGGCTCTTCCAAGTAAACCATTGAGAGTAGTATTGCTTACGCCAAAGGATGCTTTTTTATATAATTCAAACACAATTTATACTACCCCAGTCCCATCACTTAAATCAGTGGCAAAACATGAGTTTGAAACTAGTGATATTCAGTTACACAAAAAGAAGGTAAAAAAGTTTTCATATAGTATTATGTGGTTGTTTACAATTTTGTTTGGGATAGGATTGTTTGTAAATTCACTTAGATTATATAATAAACAAATTTATGTATTTAAATTTTTGAAATTTAAACGTTTTAACTACCAAAAACCCAGTGTAGATGTTAGAGTGTTTCAATCACAGGTGAAACATTTTAAAATTAATCGATTTACATATTTAGCGCAGTTATTACAAGCAATCGACAAGAAAAAAATCATCCTTGAAATAGCAAAAAATGAGCGTTTTCAAGATATAGATGATTATAAGTTAACTGTTATTGAACCAAACTTTATTACAGCAAATCGTCTTAATGAATTACTTTTTAGGAATTTAGATGAGAAAAATTCAATTAAATTGTCTGAAATTAATGATACATTAACCTTAATGGGAGAAGCTAATGTGAATAAGGTTTATCAAAAATGGAAGAAAGACGAACAAGAAGCTTATAAAAAAATGGCTGCAAATCAAAGAAATATTTTTGAAATTCCAAAGAGAAGTGTATTAATTAGTGTAGGAACAGCATATTTGCTTATATTAATAAATCTTTTTATTTCTCAGGGTAAAAATTACTTTGTGATTCCAATCATCGCTTTAATAGCTATGAGTTTGCTAAGTATATATTTTATCGGAATGCAGTTGAAATTTTCACCTGATCAATTTGAACAATATATCGATAGCAAAGCTTTTGTACGGTCAATACATAATATTGATAAAATTAAGGTTCAAAAATTTGGGAATATTAATAAGTGGAAAAAATTGATACCTTACATTTGTGTGCTTGGCTTAAGTCAACATTTGAAAAATAAATTGCTTAAAGAATATAATTTATCTGATGAAAAAAATGATAGATTGCCTATTGCAATACATTATATGAATTTTGCAACTGAATTGGCAGATAATTTTGTTGCTTTGGATATTCAAAATTTTCAAAAAATTAAATAAAAGGTTGAGAGCAGAATCTCAGCCTTTTTTTCATGAATGGTCTCGGATTGGCATTGTAGAATAAAAAAATAATAAAAAAAGTTAAAATATAGTATATTAGTCGAGAACTTTTTATTATAATTATATTGAGACTATAGAAAAAACAGACAACGTTTTTAAGTTTGCTGAGAAGAAAGAGGCGGGTGCGAAATGGACATTGAACGAATTAAAAAAGATATGGCAGACGCACATAAAGAAGTTCAACAAGCTGAAAAGAAAATAACTGATATTAAGAATATAATCGAAAACAATCAAAATAAGTTAAATGAAAATGTTGAAAAAGTAAGTAAATTAAAACGAGATTTAGATGAAAAATTAGATACTCAATTAAAATATCAAGAAAAATTAGATTTTTATCAAAAAATTAAGGATGAAAGTGAAAACTTTAATAAATCTCTAGTTGAAAAGGATATACGAGAAAAGAACGAAAAAATAAAATTATTAGAATTGAAGCAAGCACAAATAAATGAAAATTGGGATAAAGTACATGCTGAAACTATTGATATTCAAAATAAGTTAGAAATCGAACTTACTAATTTAAATAAAGCAACTGAGGTCCAAAAGAATACTAATGATAGTTCTAATATTATGAAACGGGAGCTTCAAAGAAACGAGAAGAGAGTCGATCGTTCAAAAAAAGCGCTTGATGATAGTGTGAATGAAATTGAAAAATTTGAAAATGAAATTAAACAATTAACGATTGATATTGCCGGTAAAAAGAAAAATATCAAAAATTATCGAAATAAAGAATCACAAAATGAAGAAGTAAATTCAGAAGCACTAACTGAGTTAGATCAACAACAAGAATTATTAAACAAATTAAAAGCTGATAGCAAAGAAATTGGACAGAAAATTAAAAATTTAAGCGAAAAATTAGAAGCTAATAGCGCTAAAATAGCCGCAATCCCAAGGATAAAATTACCAGAGAAATTTAATAAAGCTCTATTTAATAACTATACTCAAGGGAAAATAGATGGAAATGAAATGGGACAAATTACAACTGAGGGGCTACAGTTGAATTTATTTCAAGAATTTTTGGATAAGTCACAATTAAATTTTAACTTTGATGAAGTAGATTATAAGACCGAAATTGAAGATATCCAAGAAATAAAGGATCAAGTTGTTATTGAAATTTCTGCTTTTGCAGCAAGCTTGTTAAATAAAGTTAGAGAGGTATTTGAATTACCACAATTATCTGTGAATCCTGAATCAATTGAATTCACGAAAGAAGTAGTAAAGCGGTATAATCAAGATAATTGGCAATCCTTTAATAATGAAAAAAATGAAACTTCCGGAAAAGGACATGATATAGATGCGCTCTTTGAATTATGGAATTCTGAAAATTCTGCGTTTCGAAACTTTGACAGTAAAGAAGAAGTTATTGGAAATGGAGAGCCATACCTAGCGGATTTCAAAGATAAACTAACTCTTGCAGATTTAAAGTATGTAGTTTTTCAAAATATTATTAGTATGTTATTTGCAGATTCAGAAAATGAGATTGGAAAAGTTTTGACATTGTTAGGCTTTCCAAAGGACGAAGATTCTGAATATAGAAATCATTTATTGGGAGTTTCTATAGATAAGTATTTTACAATTCATTTTGAATTGGCTTATAGCGATAATCAAATTGAAGGAAGTTATCTTTTACCAGACTTTGGTTGTGAGAAACTAAACGAAGAAAAAGTTAATCTTAATAATAAAAAAGAACAGTTAGAAAATCGTTTAGAAATAAATCACCAAAAAATTAAAGACCAAGAACAAATTTTAGCTCAACTAGAAAAAAAGGCTGCCTTACTAAGCGTTGAAAAGATAAAAAATGATATTAGTAAGATGGATTCTAAAAAAAGTGAGTTGAAAAAACAACTAAAAAAAATGAAGCAACATTTGAGTGAACAAAAAGATGATTGGATAAACTTAAAAGGAAAAGTAACATTAGCTATAAGTAGATATGAAGCTAGTAAAGCAGCAATAACGGCCGCGGATATTGAATTAGATGCTAAAAATAATGAAGTGAATGTTTTAAAGAAGAAATTAGATCTTGCATTAGCTAATGAAAAGAAAGTTAATGAGAGTAAAGAATTGAATGTTTATTTACAAACTTCATTGAAAGCACAAATTCTAGAAGCAAACAAAGAATTAGAAGCAAATGCAAAAGTTGACGAAAAATTAATAGAAATTAATGAAATTTTGTTAAAAACTAATGGTCAAATTACAGATTTAACAGATGAGTATAATTTAGAAATCGTGAAAGTTAGTGAAATGGAATCGATATTAGACCAAAGCGTTCAACAAAAGAATAGCTTTGTTTTGGAATTGAATAATGCCAAAAAACGTATTTCAAATCTTGAAACAAAAATAGCTTTAATCGAGGCAGGATTTGAAGAATAAAGTAAAGGATAGGAATTATGAAAAGAACACAAGGTAAAATTAAAAAGAGAAAGAGAAATAAAAATAAAAAAGTAAAAACAAGAGTATTTAGTACTTTAGGAGTAATTTTAGGGATATTATTACTATTTTTGGGTTTATGGAATACAAGCTTTGTAAAACAACGTATGGCAGCTGCATTAGGTGGAGAAGCTTATCAACGAAAAGTCTATGCGCAACAAAAAGATTTAGCTAAATCAAAATATGGTGAAGAAAGTAGTTCTGATTCAGAAAAGAAAAAAATGGAAAAAAAGAAACCAAAAAAGAAAAAGACGCATAAGAAGAAAAAACCTAAAGCAGAATTATCTGAATTAAATTCAATAGAAATGAGTATTAGTAGTTCTTCGAGTGAACAAGTAGAAGCTGCTTCATCAAGTATGGATAATTCACAAGCTCAAAATCAAGCTCAAAATCAAGCTCAAAATCAAGTAAGTAAAATATCTAACAATAATTCAGGAAATAGCGGTATGAGTCAAAGAAGAAGCTCTACATCATTTACACCTCCTGCAAGGCTAGAAACACAACTAGCAGCTTCAACGTCTACTCAAAATCCAACGCCGCCTTCATCAGAAGTTAATCTTCAAGAGGAACTTGCAAAAAATATCGGTGCCGATGAGAATCAATAAATCGTCAAGCTTTTATACTTTACACTAAAAAGTACTGGAAATACGCTTTAAAAGATGATATCATATAGAAGTTAAGGTGTAGTACACATCTTTTTAGAATTTGAAACATGTTTGGAGGGATAAAACATGCGTGTAAATATTACTTTAGAATGTACAGAATGTCACGAACAAACATATCTTACAAGTAAGAACAAACGTAACAACCCTGATCGCATCGAATTAAAGAAGTATTGTCCTCGTGATCACAAAGTTACTGTTCACCGTGAAACTAAATAACAGCAGGTAAACTCCTGTTGTTTTTTTCTATTTTTATAACATAAATTATTTTATGTTATGAAAATAGATTTTTTTGTTTACAGACAAATTTGGAGATGATTTTGTGGAAAAATTAAAGTTCAAACCGACTGTTACAAATATTTTAATATCGATAAATATCATATTTTATATCTTAATGACATTAAGTGGTGGGTCGAACAATTCACGAGTATTATTGTTGTTTGGAGCGAAATTTAACCCCTTGATAGAACAGGGGCAAGTTTGGCGTTTAGTAATGCCAATTTTTCTTCATATTGGATTAGAACATTTAGTTTTAAATTGTGTTTCTATATATTTTTTAGGAAAACAATTAGAATGGTTGTTAGGTAAAAAACGTTTTTTAGCAATATATATTTTGAGTGGAATTGGTGGAAATCTGGCAAGTTATTATTTCAATCCCAATTCAATTTCTGCTGGGGCTAGTACATCAATCTTTGGATTGTTTGGTATCTATATCATGATGGGACTTGAATTTAAAAATCTACCTGAAATTAAGATATATGCACGACAAATTGCTTTATTAGTCCTACTTAATATAGGCTTTAGTTTTTTTGATGGTGGTGGAATAAATGTTGATACCTTTGGACATATCGGAGGACTTTTAGCAGGAATATTATTTGGATATGTATTAGGAATTCCTCGTTTAGGAAAAATAAAGGCTTTTAGAAGATATCTAGCCATAGTACTTGTTATTGTGTTGCTAATACTCAGTGTGAAAAAAGTTTTTACAATTTAAGTAAATTTAAGTATAATATTTTATTGAGGTGATAGACCATGAAAACGCTATATGACGTTCAACAACTATTAAAAAAATTTGGAATATATGTTTATGTTGGTAAAAGAATGTGGGATATCGAATTGATGGCTCTAGAACTTGATCATTTATACAAGGCTGGTGTGCTTGATAAAAAAAATTATGTGACAGCAAAATTAATTTTGTCACGGGAACATAATTTAGAAGAAAAGCGTGAAAAAAAGCCAGAAGAATTTTATTATGGAGGTTAATAATGAGTAAAAAATTAATCGGGGTTGACCTAGGTGGTACAACTATTAAGTTTGCTATTTTAACAGCTGAAGGAGAAATTCAACAAAAGTGGAGTGTTGAAACGAACGTATTAGATGAAGGTTCTCACATTGTTCCTGATATTATTGAATCAATTAACCATCATTTAGATTTATTTGGAATGACTCCAGATCAATTTATTGGTATTGGGATGGGAACTCCAGGGACTGTTGATATTGAAAACGGAACAGTTGAAGCAGCATTTAACTTAAACTGGAAAGAAAAACAAGAACTTAAAAAGCAAATTGAAGAAGGAACAGGCATGAAGTTTGCTGTTGATAATGATGCTAACGTTGCAGCATTAGGTGAACGTTGGAAAGGTGCCGGCGAAAACGATAATGAAGTAACATTTGTTACTTTAGGAACAGGTGTTGGTGGTGGTGTTATCACTAACGGTGAAATGGTACACGGTGCTGGTGCTGGTGGTGAAATTGGTCACGTGAATGTTGAACCAGGTGGTTTCTTATGTACTTGTGGAAATAAAGGGTGTCTTGAAACTTATGCATCAGCTACTGGGGTTGTACGTGTAGCACGTCATATGGCTGAAGAGTTTGCAGGTAATTCTGAATTAAAACAAATGTTAGATAATGGTGAAGAAATTAGTTCAAAACTTGTATTTGATCTTGCAAAAGCTGATGATGTATTAGCTAAACTCGTGGTTGATAAGGTTTGTTACTATTTAGGATTAGCATGTGCTAATATCGGAAGCTTGTTAAACCCATCATTTATCGTAATTGGTGGTGGTGTTTCTGCTGCTGGTTCATTCTTATTAGACCAAGTAGATGCATACTTTAAAAAATATGCTTTCCCTTCAGTTAAGAAGACAACTGTATTGAAGTTAGCTGAATTAGGAAATGATGCAGGTGTAATTGGTGCAGCATCTTTAGCACTTAAGTTTAATAACTAATTAATGAAATGTGGGGGGATACGTTATGTTAGCTAGTATTTCTGCATGGACTATAATTAATATTTTTTTAATTCTCATTATTGCTTATATTTTAGGAATGCAAATTTATCTATATCTTGTAGGTAAAAGAGTATCAAAAATTTTGACTAATGATGAATTTAAACAAGGAATGAGAAGTGCTCAAATAATTGATTTGCGTGAGGCGGATTCATTTAAAAATGGCCGCATTATGGGGGCAAGAAACATTCCATATAGTCAGTTATCAATTTTAAAATCTGGAATCAGAAAAGATATGCCAATTTATTTATATGAAAATGGGCGTACACTTGCAACACGTGCGGCAATTCAACTTCATAAATCTGGCTTTAAAGATATCTATGTTTTAAAAACAGGTTTTACAAATTGGGATGGCAAAATTAAGAAAAATAAGTATTAATTAAACAAAAAGAGGAGCATGGATTAAACCAGCTCCTTTTTTTATAGAAGTACTTTTAGCCTTGGTGTGCTGAACGGCTCTTACGAAGCGCACGACGACGGTGTTCTTCTAATTGAGCTTCTTTTTCTTCAATAGGATCAACAACAGTTTTCTTAAAAGCGAAAACTGATCCTGCAAGTGCACTAAGAGTTGTAAGTGTACCTAAGACAAAGCCTGCGCTAAATTTTTTCATAAACAATACCCTCCTTACTTGTTTATAACCTTATTATGAATTAATTTGACGAAAATATCCAGTTTTGCATTTATAAAAAATTCTAAAATGGTAAAATATAATAAGTTAGTACAGAGAGGATAGATAAATGACTAGAAAAATAATTCTAATTGTTGGACCAACAGCGGTTGGAAAAACAAAGCTATCAATCGAATTAGCACAAAAATTTGATGGAGAAATTATTTCTGGCGATTCGATGCAAGTATATCGTAATTTAGATATCGGTACTGCAAAAGTAACGACAGGCGAAATGAAAGGAATACCGCATCATTTAATAGATATACGCGATATTGATGAACAGTATACAGCAGCGGATTTTATAGCTGAAGCAAAAAGTAAAATTGAAGAAATTTCTAATCGCGGTAAAATGCCAGTAATTGCTGGTGGAACAGGTTTTTATTTACAAGTTTTGTTAGACAATTTTAAATTGGGATCAGATGATAACACAATTGAAAATAAAGACGATATTCGAAATGAATTACAAGGATATTTAGAAAAAAATGGTTCAAAAAAATTATGGGAGAGATTAGAAAAAATTGATCCTGTGGCGGCATCAAAAATTCCAATTGGAAATAGTCGAAGAGTAATTAGAGCACTAGAAGTATATTATCGGACGGGAAAGTTATTTTCAGAACAAAATGATCAAAAAACTTCGGAGTTTGATCCGTTAATTATCGGTTTAACCACTGATAGAGCGCTATTGTATGAACGTATTAATCAAAGAGTCGATATTATGATAGAAAATGGATTATTAGATGAAGCTAAGTATCTTTTTGAAAAAGGGAATATGGAGCTATCAGCTGCCAAAGGAATAGGATATAAAGAATTTTACGAATATTTCGAAGGAAAAATTTCTTTAGATGATGCTATTGCACTAGTGAAAAGAAATTCGCGAAGGTATGCTAAAAGACAATTAACATGGTTTAGAAATAAAATGGATGTTAATTGGTTTGATATAATTCAAAATCCAGAAGAAATTCAAATAATCAATGCTAAAGTAAAAAAATGGAGGGAAAAATAATGACAAGTTGGATGAAGGGATTACCTGAAGATTTACAAGCAAAAGTAAAAAAGGTAGACAAAAAAATTAGTGAAAAATTATCTGAAATTGATGAAATAGTATTACATAATCAACAACGTGTATTACAAATTTTTAGAGAAAATCGTGTTGCCGAAGAAGATTTAGTTGGTTCAACAGGATACGGTTATGATGATATTGGACGTGATAAGTTAGATAAAATATTTGCTGATTATTTTAAAACAGAAGATGCAATGGTTAAACCACAGTTAACTTCCGGTACACATGCCATTTCAACTGCTTTTTTTGGTGTATTACGCCCAGGAGATTCACTACATTATTTAACAGGAATGCCATATGATACAATTCAAGAAGTAATCGGTGTTGCCGGTGATAACCCCGGAACTTTTAAAGAATATAATATTGGTTTTTCATATACTCCACTATTAGAAAATGGAAAAGTAGATTATCAAACGGCCGAAAAGAACTTAAAAGAAGATAAATCTATTAAAATGGTAGCAATTCAACGTTCTCGTGGTTATTCAAGTAGAGATAGCTTTGTTGTAGCCGAAGTTGCGGAGATGGTTAAATTTGTCAAAAAGCATGCACCTAATGCTGTTATATTTATAGATAATTGTTATGGAGAATTTACTGAAGTTGACGAACCAACATTTTATGGTGCTGATTTGATGGCTGGATCAATGTATAAAAATGCTGGTGGTGGAATTGCAAAGACTGGTGCATTTTTAGTTGGAAGTAAAGATTTAATTGAAAAATGTGGTTCTCGCTTAATTGTTCCTGGAGCAGGAAAATATGAAGGTGCAACATATCCATTTATGCGTGATTTTTATGAAGGTTTCTTCCTTGCTCCTAATGTTACTGGAGAAGCGGTTAAAGGTTCTATTTTTACTGCAGCGCTGTTAGAAGAAATGGGGATGGAAGTTTCACCTAAATGGGATGCCCAAAGAACCGATTTAGTGCAAACTGTTACATTTGGCAAACCAGAACCAATGATTGCGTTTTGTGCGGCTATTCAACATAATTCTCCATTAAATGCCTTTGTTGATCCTGTTCCAAGTCATATGGACGGATATGAAGATGAAATTATTATGGCTTCAGGTAGTTTTACTGAAGGTTCAACAATTGAATTGTCTAGTGATGGTCCGTTGCGTGCACCATATTCATTATATATTCAAGGTGGTTTGAATTATGCCCATGTAAAAATTGCAATTACAAAGGCTGTTTTAGAGGCGTTTTATAAGCAATTAAATCGATGTAACAAAAAGTGACATGAAGTATTGACAATTGATGCTGCAATTGTTATGATAAACCCGTAATGAAAGGAGGTTGTTTAAATGAGAGAAAAAGAACTTAGAAGAACACTATCCGTGTTACCAATTGGAACCGTTATGAAATTAACTGATTTATCTGCTCGACAAATTCGGTATTATGAAGAACAAAAATTAGTGATTCCTAAAAGGAATGAAGGGAACCGCAGAATGTATTCTTTAAATGATATTGATAAGCTGTTGGAAGTGAAGGATTATTTAAATGAAGGCATTAATATGGCTGGAATTAAGAAGATTTATGCACAACAAGCAAGAAAAAACGATGAAAATAAAGTGAATACTTTATCAGATGCAGAAGTAAGAAAGTTATTACGTGATGAGTTTGTATCTGTTGGTGGCTTTGGAAAAAGTTCAGATTTTTCTTTCAAAAACAACCGGAATCTATAATTTGTAAATTTAAGGGGCAAGGAAAATGGCAAAATTCGATTATACTAAAGACGAAATCCGTCAAATCGCTAAAAAAGAAAACGTTAAGTTTTTAAGATTAATGTTCACTGACTTATATGGAACAATTAAAAATGTTGAGGTTCCAATTAGTCAATTGGATAAAGTTTTAGATAATAAAATGATGTTTGATGGTTCATCAATTGATGGATTTGTAAGAATCGAAGAAAGTGATATGTGGTTATACCCTGATTTATCAACATGGATGATTTTTCCATGGGGTGGAGAACATGGGAAAGTTGCGCGTTTAATCTGTGAAGTTTATAACGCAGATCGTACTCCATTTATGGGGGACCCACGTAACAACCTTATTCGTATTTTAGATGAAATGAAGGAAATGGGATTTAGTAACTTTAATATTGGACCAGAACCAGAATTCTTCTTATTTAAATTAGATTCTGAAACTGGACGTCCAACAACTCATCTAAATGATAAAGGAAGCTATTTTGACTTAGCTCCAGTTGATTTGGGAGAAAATTGTCGACGTGATATTGTTTTGGAACTAGAAAACATGGGATTTGACGTTGAGGCATCACACCATGAAGTAGCTCCAGGACAACATGAAGTAGATTTCAAATATGCGGATGCGTTACATGCTTGTGACAATATCCAAACATTTAAGTTAGTGGTGAAAACTGTTGCTCGAAAGTATGGTTTACATGCTACATTTATGCCAAAGCCATTAGATCGTATTAATGGTTCAGGAATGCATTTGAACATGTCACTCTTTAATAAAGATGGTAATGCATTTTTTGATGAAAATGCAGATGAACAACTTTCAAAAGAAGCTCGTTGGTTCTTAGGTGGAGTGCTTAAACATGCAAGAAACTTTACTGCAATTATGAATCCTACGGTTAACTCATATAAGCGTTTGGTTCCAGGATATGAAGCACCAGTTTATGTTGCGTGGTCTGGTCACAACCGTTCACCATTAGTACGTGTTCCGATTGCTCGTGGTAATTCAACTCGCTTAGAATTACGTTCTGTTGATCCAACAGCTAATCCATATTTAGCTGTTGCTGCATTATTGGAAGCAGGATTAGACGGGTTACGTAACAAAATTGAACCTGTTGCTCCTGTTGATCGTAATATTTACACAATGGACGAAGAAGAACGTGCTAAAAATAACATTGAAGATTTGCCTTCAACATTGCATAATGCCTTGAAAGCAATGAAATCAGATGAAGTAATTAAACATGCTTTAGGACAACACTTGTATCAAAGTTTCTTAGAAGGTAAGCGTTTGGAATGGGATGCATATCGTCAAGAAGTTACCGAGTGGGAACGTGAACAATATTTAGAAATGTATTAATTTTTGAAGCTAGAAAAGATTATTTATTACCTGTAATTTTTAGGAAATAGATAAATATTTTCTAGCTTTTTATGTGTCAAGCGATTGTTTCGATAAAAAAATGTTATAATATAATAAAATTTAACAGCAAAGGAGTACTGTAAATGGTTGAATCACTAAATAGTAAAGTTGAATTAGTTACAAAAGCAACTTCGTATTTTCGAATGGCAGAATATGGCAAAATAATGCTTGGAGATAAGGGATTTGAATTTTATAACGAAAAGGATGTTAATAAATTTATTCAAATTCCATGGGAAGAAATTGACATAGTTATTGCATCGGTCATGTTTAGAGGAAAGTGGATACCAAGATTTGCCGTGAGAACAAAAAATTCGGGAACATATACATTCTCAAGTCAAAATACGAAGAAAACTTTACGGGTAATTCGTGATCATTTATCTAATGAACAGGTTGTACGTTCACTTAGTTTTTTCCAAGTGCTAACACGTAATGTCAAAAATATTTTTAATCATTCCAAATAGTTAAAATTTTTATCATACAATCTTATCTATATTTATGGTAAAATATTGAATTAGAGAAGAAATAAAGAGAAGAAATAAAAATACAAAACTAGGAGGAAAAATTACATGTCTAATGTAAAATACAAGCGAGTATTATTAAAGTTAAGTGGAGAAGCGCTCGCAGGTGATCAAGGACAAGGAATTAACCCACCTGAAATTCATGAAGTTGCTAAAGATATTAAACAAGTTTATGAATTAGGAGTTCAAATTGCTATCGTTGTTGGTGGCGGTAATATGTGGCGTGGAGAAGCTGGCGCAAAAATTGGAATGGAAAGAGCTCAAGCTGATTATATCGGAATGTTAGGGACAGTTATGAATGCTTTAGCATTACAAGATGCATTGGAAGCTGTTGGTGTTCCAACTCGAGTGCAAACTTCAATTGAAATGCGTCAAATTGCCGAACCATATATTCGTAGAAAGGCTATCCGTCACTTAGAAAAAAATCGAATTGTTATTTTTGCTGCTGGTACGGGTTCTCCTTACTTCTCAACAGATACTACAGCTGCATTAAGAGCATCAGAAATTAATGCTGAAGTAATCTTAATGGCTAAAAACGGCGTGGATGGTATCTACGACTCAGATCCAAACAAAAATCCAGATGCAAAGAAATATTCTAAGCTTACACACATGGATATTATACAAAAGGGCTTACGAGTTATGGATTCAACTGCATCAACATTATCAATGGATAATGATATTGATTTAGTAGTATTTAACATGAATGAACATGGAAATATTAAGAAAGTTGTTGAAGGCCAAGAAATTGGTACTACAGTGGAAGGAAAATAATAATGAAAATTACAAATCCAACTATTTTAGAAGCACAAGAAAAGATGACAAAAGCAGAACAAGCATTACAACGTGAATTAGGTAATATTCGTGCCGGACGTGCAAATGCAAGTTTGTTAAACCGTATTACGGTTGAATATTATGGGGCACCAACTCCATTAAATCAAATGGCACAAATTTCAGTTCCTGAAGCACGTGTGTTAATGGTTACACCATACGATAAGACATCATTAAATGATATTGAACACGCCTTAATGGCTTCAGATTTAGGAATTGCTCCAATGAACGATGGATCTGCAATTCGTCTTGTGATTCCTCAATTAACTGAAGAACGTCGTAAAGAACTTGCTAAACAAGTTAAGTCTGTTTCAGAAAATGGAAAGATTGCCGTTCGTAATGTTCGTCGCGATATGATGGATTCTTTAAAGAAAGCACAAAAAAATGGTGATCTTACAGAGGATGAATTAAGAGATTTAGAAGATCAAGCACAAAAAGTAACAGATGCTTCAATTAAAAATATTGATGCTATTACAGCTGAAAAAGAAAAAGAAGTTCTAGAAGGATAGATCCGATTTAATTGAATATTCAATGAATAGGGTAAAGCTTGTAAACTTTACCCTATTTAAATTATATAGTTATTTTGAGGTGTTAAGATGTTTAAATTTTTTATAAAGAATTCTGAAGCCGGACAACGAGAAATTAATTTAGACGAAAATAAAATTCCAAAGCATATTGCAATAATAATGGACGGAAATGGTAGATGGGCGCAAAAAAGACACTTACCACGAGTCGCTGGCCATAAACAAGGAATGGAAAACGTTAAACAAATTACTAAAGCCGCAAGTAAAATGGGTGTTAAAGTTCTAACTTTGTATGCTTTTTCAACTGAAAATTGGAAACGACCAGAAAAAGAAGTATCATTTTTAATGGATTTACCAATTAAATTTTTTGATAAATTTGTTCCAGAATTAATTGAAAATAATATTCGTATTAATGTAATGGGATATATCGATCAATTACCTGAAAAAACACGAGAAGCTGTCAATGATGCAGTTTCTCAAACCGCTAATTGTACAGGGATGGTATTAAATTTTGCTTTGAATTACGGTGGTCGTGCGGAGATAGTTACTGCAGTTTCTAAGATTGCTGAATCTGTAAAAAATGGAATTATCGACGTAGAAGATATTAATGAAAAAATTATCAATGAAGCAATGATGACACAAACATTAACCCCATATAATGATCCTGAATTAGTAATTCGTACGAGTGGAGAAGAAAGAATTTCAAATTTTCTTTTATGGCAAATTGCATACAGTGAATTAGTTTTTACTGATACTCTTTGGCCTGATTATAGTGAAGAAAATCTGGTAAATGATATCTTTGCTTTTCAAAGTCGTAATCGCCGATTTGGTGGTTTGAAGGAGGAAGAAGAATGAAGCAACGTGTAATTACAGCGATAATTGCATTACTAATTTTTGTACCTTTATTGTATTTGGGTGGTACACCTTTTAATCTTTTAGTTATGGCAATGGGACTAGTTGCGATGACAGAGTTATTATCAATGAAGAAAATTTATTTAGTAGCTCCTGAAGCAATTGTAAGTTATTTGGCTATTGCGTGTTTATTAATCCCAAGTGCCTGGTTTAATGGAATCTTTTATAATGGATTTTATTTCTTTGTACTTGTTTTGTTAGCTTTTACAGTATTTAGTAAAAATCGGTTTAATTTTGATGATGCAGGTGCATTAATTTTAGGATCTATCTACGCTGGGTTAGGTTTTCATTATATGATGGAAGCAAGACATGTAGGATTTATGATGATTCTATATGCATTCTTAATTACTTGGATTACAGATAGTGGGGCATATTTGTTTGGTCGAAAATTTGGTAAACATAAATTAGCGCCTAATGTAAGCCCTAATAAAACATGGGAGGGTTCAATTGGAGGAACTCTTAGTGCTGTTGTAATTGTAGGAATTTACGTATTTTATAATCAAACATTATTCAACTATTCTATGATTGAAATGTTAGGATTAACACTATTATTTTCAATTGGAGCACAATTTGGTGATTTAATTGAATCGGCATTTAAACGTTACTACGAAGTTAAAGATTCAGGTAAAATTTTACCAGGTCACGGTGGTATTTTAGACCGATTTGATTCAATTTTATTAGTCTTACCATTGATGCATTTTGCGGGTTTAATTTAAAAGGGTGATGACAAATGATTAAAACTATAATTGCATTTATAATTGTATTTGGAACTATAGTGTTTGTTCATGAATTTGGGCATTATTTTTTTGCTAAAAGAGCTAACGTTTTAGTACGTGAATTTTCTATTGGAATGGGGCCAAAAATTTTTTGGACCCATAAAAACGGAACAACATATACAATACGTTTATTGCCAATCGGCGGTTATGTACGGATGGCAGGACTTGAAGAAGATGATGATACTTTTCGTAAAGGTATGATTATTAATTTAGTTCTAGATAAGAATGGAAAAGTAATCAAAATTAATACTAGCTCAAAAAAAGGACTAGTAACCGGAATTCCAGTGCAAGTTTCAGATTGGGATTTAGAAAGGGAGCTTTGGATTGAAGGCTTAGAAAATGGAGACGAAAATCTAATAAAAAGATACAATGTCTCACATGATGCTATGATTATTGAAGAAGATGGAACTGAAGTACAAATTGCGCCAATTGATGTTCAATTTCAATCTGCAAAACTACTTAATCGATTAATGATTAATTTTGCAGGTCCTATGAATAATTTTATTTTGGCGGTAGTTACATTTATTATTTTAGCTTTTGTACAAGGTGGGGCTCCAGTTTCAAATAATCAAATTGGAAAGGTTATGCCAAATTCCGTTGCACAAAAAGCTGGAATTCAAAGTAATGATAAAATAATAGCAATTAATAACTATAAGACTAAGACGTGGGAAGATTTATCAGAACAGATTAGTAAGTACCCAGGTAAAAAAATTACCGTAAAAATCAAACGAGATAATAAAATATTCACTAAAAATCTTGTTCCAGCAACTCATAAACAAAATAGAGAAAAAACTGGAGTAATTGGGATTCAAATGCAGCCAAAATACGATAAGCATCTAGGCAAGATGTTAATTTATGGATTCACACAAACAATTGCATTAAGTGTCGCTATTATTTCGGCAATTGCTGGAATGTTTACTAACGGGTTTAGCTTGAATGATTTGGGTGGCCCTGTTGCGATGTATTCGATGACCAGTGAAGCTGCATCATATGGTGCTACTCAGGTTATCGGTTTATTAGCGGCCTTATCGATTAACTTAGGGATTGTTAATTTACTTCCAATTCCTGCGTTAGATGGAGGAAAGATTCTTCTTAATATTATTGAGGGAATTCGTAAAAAGCCTCTTGATTCAGAGAAAGAAAATTGGATTACGTTAATCGGTGTAGGATTTTTATTATTATTGATGATTTTAGTAACGTGGAATGATATTCAACGTTATTTTTTACATTAGTGTAGTTATGAAAGGAAGTTTAAAATGAAGCAATCAAAGATGCTTATACCAACAGTAAAAGAAGTGCCAAGTGATGCTGAAGTTGCTAGCCATCAATTAATGATCCGTGGGGGATATATTAAACAAGTAACCGCTGGAATGTACTCATATTTACCAATGGCACATCGTGTTTTACAAAATATTGAAAAAATTATCCGCGAAGAAATGGAAAAAATTGATGCGGTTGAAATGTTAGTACCAAGTGTTATCCCAGCAGAATTATGGCAAGAATCTGGTCGTTATGACACATACGGACCAACATTGTTTAAATTAAACGATCGTCATGAACGTGATTTTATCTTGGGCCCAACTCATGAAGAAACTTTTACTACAATTGTTAAAGATTCAATTAAATCATATAAGAAATTACCACTTTACTTATACCAAATTCAAATGAAATATCGTGATGAAAATCGTCCAAGATTTGGTTTATTACGTGGACGTGAATTTTTAATGTTAGATGGTTATTCATTCCATGCAGATGAAAGTAGTTTAGAAGAAATTTTTGATAAGACAGACGTTGCTTACCAAAATATTTTTAACCGTGTAGGCTTGAATTTCCGTGGAATTATTGCAGATTCTGGCGCAATGGGTGGTAAAAAGTCAAAAGAATTCCAAGCAATTGCTGAAATTGGTGAAGATACTATTGCATATTCAGATTCATCTGACTACGCTGCTAATATTGAAATGGCAACTAATTTACGTACTGCAAAAGAATCGACAGAAGAATTAAAAGATATGCAAAAGTTGGAAACACCAAATTCTAAGACGATTGATGAAGTTATCGAGTTCTTAAATTCTGATGAAAATCATGCAGTGAAAACACTTCTATATATTGCCGATGATAATCCTGTGATTATCCTATTAAAAGGTAATGATGAATTAAATGAAGTTAAATTGAAGAATTTCTTAGGTGCAGATTTCTTACGTCCTGCTGAAGACAATGAAGCTGCTGATTTATTAGGAGCACATTTTGGTTCTCTTGGTCCAGTAAATGTAAGTGAAGGTGTTCAAATCTTAGCTGATTTGGATGTTGAAAAAATGGTAAATGTGGCTGTTGGGGCCAATGAAGATGGCTTCCACTATATTAATGCTAATCCTGGACGTGATTTTAGAGTGGACGAATACCTTGATTTACGTCAAGTAAAAGAAGGAGACTTATCTCCAGACGGAAACGGGAAACTTAAATTTACACGTGGGATTGAGATTGGTCATATTTTCCAATTAGGAACACGATACTCTGAATCATTTAAAGCAAATGTTTTAGATGAAAATGGACGTGAAGTTGCGATTAAAATGGGTTGTTATGGTATTGGGGTATCTCGTTTACTTTCAGCAATTATCGAACAACACAATGATGAACATGGGATTGCATGGCCAAAGGAAATTGCGCCATTTGATGTACATGTAATTCCTGTTAACGCAAAAAATGAAGTCCAAAGTAACCTAAGTTCACAAATCACTTCAACTTTAGAAAATGCTGGATATAAGGTATTAGAAGATGATCGTAAAGAACGTGCAGGAGTTAAGTTTGCTGATTCTGATTTAATTGGATTACCTATTCGCGTTACAGTTGGTAAAAAAGCTGATGAAGGAATTGTCGAAATTAAATTAAGAAAAACAGGCGAAACTCTTGAAGTTAAAACGGATGAATTATTAAATTCAATTAAAATCTTACTTGAACAAGTAAAATAATTTAATTGAAAAAAATGTAACTGAGGTATATCATATATCTCAGTTATTTTATTTTGAGGAGGAAAATTTGTGGCAGATAAAGCGGAATTATTTGAGAAATTAAAGCAACAAATAAATTGGCAACCTGAAGAATATAATTATTTTCAAAATGCAACAATTGAAAAAGTAGATGTTCACGTTGAAAGTCGTGTATGGGATTTTCATATTCAAGTACAAGACATTCTACCGTTTAAAGAATTTTTCAAATTTTACTCTCAATTAACAGTGGCTTTTAAACACATTGTAAAAGTTAAATTATTTATTAGTACTACCAGTCCAGTTTTGACAAATAAGAATCTGAGCGAATATTGGTCATGGGTTGTAATGAATAGTGGAATTCAATCTCCATTAATACAAAGTATATCAGTAGGAAAAGAACCATATTTCGAAGATGGTAGAGTTAATTTGCTAGCCGAAAATGAAGTGTTGAAAAACTTTTTGACAACACAAGCGCTCGGCCCGATTGAAAGAACTTATCGCGAAGTAGGGTTCCCCAAATTTTCTATTCAAACATTGATAGATGAATCAAAATCTCAAGAAATGATTGAATCTATCAAAAAACGTAAAGAATTAGATGATGCTGAGCTAGCAAAAAAAGCAATTGAAGCAATTCAAAAACAAAATGAACAAAAAAAGAAAACTGCTGCTTCTGTAAATGACGAAGGATTTGTCCAAATTGGAAAGAAAATTTCTGAAGATCAAGCGATAACGCAAATGATTAACATTACAGAAGAAGAAAAATTAGTGGCAGTAGAAGGTTACGTTTTTAGCAAAGAGCTTCGGGAATTACGCTCAGGAAGAAAATTATTAATTTTAGAGATTACAGATTACACTTCATCATTTGTAGTTAAAAAATTCTCACGTAATGAAGAAGACGAAGCATTATTTGATTCATTGAAAAATGGAATGTGGATTAAAGTTAGGGGTAATGTTCAAGAAGATAATTATATGCGTGATTTAGCAATTAATGCTTATGACATTAATGAAGTTAGTCATGAATCACGTGAAGATACAGCTCCAGAAAATGAAAAACGGGTAGAACTTCACGTTCATTCAAATATGAGTATGATGGATGCTACAAATAGTATCTCAGATTATGTTGCTCAAGCTGCTAAATGGGGACATAAAGCAATTGCCATTACTGATCATGGGACGTTGCAGGCTTTTCCTGAGGCACATAGTGCTGGAAAAAAGAATGGTATTAAAATTTTATATGGTGTGGAAGCGAATCTTGTTGATGATGGGACTCCAATCGCTTATAATGATGCTCATGAAAATTTAAAAGATGCCACTTATGTAATTTTTGATACGGAAACAACAGGTTTATCAGCACAATACGATAAAGTTATCGAGTTAGCGGCTGTTAAAATGGAAAAAGGAAATGTGGTTGACACATTTGACGAATTCATTGATCCAGGGCATCCATTATCACAAACAACAATAAACTTAACAAGTATTACGGATGATATGGTTCGAGGGTCTAAATCTGAAGAAGAAGTCTTCAAATTATTCCAAGAGTTTTGTGAAGGGGCAATTATTGTTGGGCATAATGCGACTTTTGATGTTGATTTTATGAATACAGGTTATGAAAGACATAACTTACCAACAATTAAGCAACCTTGGGTAGATACGTTACCTTTAGCACGTTTTTTATATCCTGAGATGAAAGGTTTTAGATTAAACACACTAGCTAAAAAACTAGGAGTTAATTTGGAACATCATCACCGCGCTATTTATGATGCTGAGGCTACAGGTTTGATATATTATGCAATGCTAAATGATGCTGCAGAAGCTGGAATTGAGTTTCATGATGATTTTAACAAGCATGTTGGTGAAAATGATGCTTATAAACATGAACATCCTTCTCATGTAACAATTTTAGCTCAGACCCAAGAGGGATTGAAAAATCTATTTAAATTAGCATCACAATCAATGGTTAAATATTTTTATCGTGTGCCACGAATTACACGTTCATTATTAGATAAGTATCGTGAAGGTCTATTAGTAGGCTCGGCGTGTGCGAACGGGGAAGTTTTCATAGCAATGATGCAAAAAGGATATACAATTGCAAAGCAAAAAGCTGAATATTACGACTTTTTAGAGGTACAACCAAAGAGTTTATATCAACCACTTATTGATCAAGAATTGATAAAAGATAATGATAATTTGGAAGAAATAATTTCGAATATGGTAAAGCTTTCACATGAAATTAATAAGCCATTAGTTGCTTCTGGAGATGTTCATTTTATGAACAAAGAAGATGCAATTTATCGGAAAATATTAATTCATTCTCAAGGGGGGCTAATCCATTAAATCGTTTGAAACGCTTACCAGAGGCATATTTCAGAACAACAAATGAAGTCATGGATGAGTTTGAATTTCTTGGCGAAGATGTGGCAAAGGAAATTGTTGTCCAAAATCCTAATATGATTGCTGATAAAATTGATGAAATTAGTCCTGTGAAAGATAAGTTGTATACACCGCATATGGAAGGTGCAGAAGACGATATTCAAAATTTAACTATGAACACGGCTCATGACTGGTATGGTGAAGATTTACCTGAAATTGTACAAGCTCGTTTAGATAAAGAATTAAAGTCGGTAATTGGAAATGGATTTTCTGTTATTTATTTAATTTCCCAAAAACTGGTTTATAAATCTAACAAAGACGGATATTTAGTTGGGTCTCGTGGATCAGTTGGTTCCAGTTTAGTTGCAACTTTGACAGGAATCACCGAAGTAAATCCATTACCACCTCATTATCGGTGTCCTCAATGTAAATGGTCTCATTTTTATGAAAATGGGGAGTTTGGTTCTGGTTATGATTTGCCTGATAAGAATTGTCCAAATTGTGGTACTGTATTGATTAAAGATGGACAAGAAATTCCGTTTGAAACTTTCTTAGGTTTTAAAGGAAATAAGGTCCCAGATATTGATTTGAATTTCTCAGGAGATTATCAGCCAATTGCCCATAATTATACGAAGGTATTATTTGGAGAAAAAAATGTTTTTAGAGCGGGAACAATAGGTACAGTGGCTGATAAAACGGCATATGGCTATGTTAAAGCATACGAAAGAGATACCGAACAAAATTTACGTGCTGCGGAAATTGATCGCTTAGCTAAGGGTGCAACAGGGGTTAAAAGAACAACTGGACAACACCCAGCCGGTATTTTGGTAGTTCCAGATTATATGGATATCTATGATTTTACACCGATTCAATATCCAGCTGATGATTTAAGTGCTGCTTGGAAAACCACCCACTTTGATTTCCATTCAATTCACGATAATATTTTGAAATTGGATATCCTTGGTCATGATGATCCAACGATGATTCGAATGTTACAAGATTTATCAGGAATCGATCCAAAAACTATACCAACAGATGATCCAGGGGTAATGAAATTATTTTCTGGAACTGATATTTTAGGTGTATCTGAAGAACAATTACAATCAAAAATTGGAACAATGGGAGTCCCTGAATTTGGAACAAAATTTGTTCGTGGAATGTTAGAACAAACACATCCAAAAACTTTTGCTGAACTTGTCAAAATTTCTGGACTATCTCATGGGACTGACGTTTGGTTAGGTAATGCTGAGGAATTAATTAAAAATGGAACTGTTACGATGCCTGAAGTTATTGGATGTCGTGATGATATTATGATGGATTTAATTCACATGGGAGTTGAATCAGATATTGCATTCAAAATCATGGAACACGTACGTAAAGGACGTGGTATTCCTGATGAATGGCAAAAAGAAATGCGAGATTCAAATGTCCCTGAGTGGTATATTGGCGCATGTTTGAAAATCAAATACATGTTCCCTAAGGCCCATGCATCGGCATATGTTTTAATGGCATTACGAATTGCATACTTTAAAGTGTATTATCCACTTGTATACTATGCTGCATATTTTTCTGTTCGTGCAGATGATTTTGATTTAGTAGCAATGGCTCACGGGAAAGAATCAGTTAAAAATGCGATGGCAGAAATTAATGGTAAAGGAAATGAAGCATCAACTAAAGAAAAGAACTTGTTAACGGTGTTAGAAATAGCAAATGAAATGTTAGAACGTGGGTTTGATTTCAAAATGGTAGATATTGAAAAGTCAGATGCAGAAAATTGGATTATTCAAGAAGATGGAAAATCTTTATTAGCTCCATTCTCAGCTATTCCAGGTTTAGGATTAAATGTTGCTAAACAAATTGTTGCAGCAAGAGAAGAACAAGAGTTTATTTCAAAAGAAGACTTAAGCAAGCGAGGAAAAGTTTCTCAATCGTTAATTGAATTTATGACAAATAATCATGTGTTGGATAATCTACCAGATGAAAATCAACTAAGCTTATTTGATATTTAATAATATTTGTGATATTATAAGTTTAACACTAAAGGATTAATTTAGGAGTGAGCAGCAATGCTCACTCTTTTTGTTGAAAAAGACATAGATTCTTTGTTTTAAGATATTTGAGGAGGTTCATACGTGAGTAGTGTTGTTCAAACAGTTACAGAACTTGTAAATCCAATTATAGAAGAGAAAAATTTTGAACTTGTAGATATTGAATTTGTCAAAGAAGGCAAAAGTTGGTATCTAAGAGTTTATATTGATAAAGAAGGCGGTATCAATATTGAAGAATGTGCACTTGTAAGTGACTATCTTAGCGAAAAACTTGATACTTGTGATCCGGATCCAATTCCACAAGCATACTATCTTGAAGTCTCTTCTCCGGGAGCTGAACGCCCATTAAAGAAGGAAAAAGATTATGAACGTGCGTTAAATCAGTATATTCATGTTAAGTTGTATCAAGCAATTGATGGAATCAAGATTTTTGAAGGTACAATGACAGATTTAACAAAAGAATCTTTAACTATTGAATACAAAGATAAAACAAGAACAAAGAGCATTACATTAGATCGTAGTAAAATTGCGAGTGCTCGACTTGCTATCCAATTTTAAAAATCAAGGAGAATAAGTATAAATGAGTAAGGAATTAACAAAAGCTCTCGATGTTTTAGAACAAGAAAAGGGTGTTAAAAAAGAAATCGTAATTGAAGCATTAGAACAAGCTTTGGTTTCAGCATACAAGCGTAACTATGGTCAAGCACAAAACGTAGAAGTTGAATTTGATTCAAAAAAAGGTGATATTCACGTTTATGCAGTTAAGGAAGTTGTCCGTGATGTGTTTGATTCACAATTAGAAATTAGTCTTGACGAAGCACTTGAATTAAATCGAGCATACGAAATTGGAGATTCTATTCGTCAAGAAGTTACTCCAAAAAACTTTGGACGAATCGCTGCACAAACAGCAAAACAAGTAATTATGCAACGTGTTCGTGAAGAAGAAAGAGCAATTATTTATAATGAATATGTACAATATGAACAAGAAATTGTAACTGGTGAAGTTGAACGTCGTGATGCTAAGTTTGTATACGTTAATTTAGGGAAATTAGAAGCTGTATTATCTCGTCAAGATCAAATTCCTGGTGAAGAATACAATTCTCATGATAAGGTAAAAGTATACATCTACAAAGTAGAAAATACATCAAAGGGTCCTCAAGTATTTGTTAGTCGTTCACATCCCGATTTATTACGTCGTTTATTTGAACAAGAAATTCCAGAAATTTTTGATGGAACTGTTGAAATTGTTTCAATTGCACGTGAAGCCGGAGATCGCGCGAAAGTTGCAGTACGTTCTAACGAAGATGGCGTTGATCCAGTGGGTACATGTGTTGGTCCTCGTGGTGAACGTGTTCAAGCAATCGTTAATGAACTTAAAGGTGAAAACATGGATATTGTTGAATGGCAAGAAAATCCAGCAGATTTTATTGCTAATGCATTAAATCCAGCCCATGTATTAGATGTTCAATTTGACCCAGAAAACGATCGTGCATGTACTGTTGTTGTACCAGATGACCAATTATCATTAGCAATTGGTAAGCGTGGTCAAAACGCTCGTTTAGCTGCAAAATTAACAGGATACAAAATTGATATTAAGTCAGAATCAGATGCTCAAGATTTATTTAATGAAAATGCATCAACTGATGAAAATTTGGAAGATGTTTTTGAATTAAACGAGGAGGAATAACTATGGTACAACGTAAGATTCCAATGCGTAAAGACATCGTTTCAGGTGAAATGATTCCTAAAAAACAATTAGTAAGAGTTGTAAAAAATAAAGAAGGCGAAGTAAGCATTGATCCGACTGGAAAAAAATCTGGTCGTGGAGCATATATTAGTCTTGAAGTTCAAACAGCTGAAAAAGCAAAGAAAGATCGTACTTTTGATAAAGCTTTTGGTTTGAAAGTGCAAGACGAATTTTATGATGAATTAATTGCTTATGTAGATCATCAAGTAGAAAGAGCAAAATTATTTGGAAATGATAAATAATAAGGTATTATCATTACTTGGATTAGCCAAAAGGGCAAATAAAGTAGTGACAGGGCAAGATATTGTTTTAAAAAATATTAGAAATAATAAAGTTAATCTTGTTTTTATAGCTAATGATAGTGGTAAAAGTACATTGAAAAAATTTACAGATAAATGTAATTTTTATCAAATTGATATTGATACGACATTTAGTAAACAAGATTTAAGTGATGCTATTGGATCCAAGCGATCAATCATAGGGATTACTGATCGTGGATTTTCTAAAAAAATGAAACAATTATTAGATGACTAAACCTCTGTATAGCACCAGCTCTCAAAAAATAAAAATTAAAATAGTTTATAGAAAGGTGCAGGGATAAAGTATGAAAGAAAATAATTTTAAATCTGGACAAAGAAATAAGAATAACAATGGCCGTTTTAACAATAAGAATGGCAAGTTTAATAAGAACAAAAAAAATAATAAGCGTGGGGCAAACAAAACTGTAAAGCCAGTTACACAACGTAAGAATAAGCCACTTCCAGAAGTATTAGTTTATACAGAAGGAATGAACGTTGCTGATATTGCTAAAAAGATTCATAGAGAACCAGCAGAAATCATTAAGAAGTTATTCTTAATGGGAGTAATGGTTAACCAAAACCAATCATTAGACAAGGATACAATTGAACTATTAGCTGCTGACTATGGAATTAATGCTGAAGAAAAGGTTGAAGTAGACGTTGCTGATATCGATAAATTCTTTGAAGATGAAGAAAAGAATACTGATAACTTAGTTTCAAGACCACCTGTTGTTACTATCATGGGGCACGTTGACCACGGAAAAACAACATTACTTGATAAATTAAGAAATTCACATATTACTGATGGTGAAGCTGGTGGAATTACGCAACATATTGGGGCTTACCAAGTACGACATGGTGAAAAGATTATTACATTCTTAGATACACCAGGTCACGCCGCTTTTACTAACATGCGTGCTCGAGGGGCTGACATTACTGATATTACAGTTTTAGTTGTTGCGGCAGATGATGGGGTTATGCCTCAAACAATTGAAGCTATTAACCACGCAAAAGCTGCTGGGGTGCCAATTATTGTTGCGGTAAACAAGATTGATAAGCCGGGTGCAAATCCTAACCATGTTATGGAACAATTAACAGAATACGAATTGATTCCTGAAGCTTGGGGTGGAGATACAATCTTTGTAGAAATTTCAGCTAAGTTTGGTAAAAATCTCGATGAATTACTAGATATGATTTTATTAGAAGCTGAAATTCTTGAATTAAAAGCAAACCCTGACCAACGTGGTGCAGGTTCAGTTATTGAAGCTCGTTTAGATAAAGGTAAAGGTTCAGTGGCTTCATTACTTGTACAACATGGAACTCTTCATGTTGGGGATCCTATTGTTGTAGGGAATACCTTTGGTAAAGTACGTACAATGACAGATGCGCGTGGACACGAAATTAAAAAAGCAACCCCAGCCACTCCTGTAGAAATTACAGGACTTAATGATGTTCCTGATTCTGGTGATCGCTTTGTAGCATTCGAAGATGAAAAAACAGCTCGTGCTGCGGGTGAAAAACGTGCTGAACGTGCTTTAATTAAGGAACGTAGCCAAAAGAATCACGTTACCCTTGATAACTTGTTTGATACCCTAAAAGAAGGGGAAATGAAAGAAGTTGCAGTAATTATTAAGGCTGATGTACAAGGATCTGTTGAAGCTATTGCTCAAAGCTTTAAGAAAATTGAAGTTGAAGGTGTTCGTGTTAATATTATTCACCAAGCGGTAGGTGCTATTAATGAAAGTGATGTTACCCTTGCTGAAGCTTCAAATGCTATTATTGTCGGATTCAATGTACGTCCTACACCACTTGCAAAACAACAAGCTGAAACAGATAAAGTAGATATTCGTTTACACAGAGTTATTTATAAAGCTATTGACGAAATTGAAACAGCCATGAAAGGTATGCTTGAACCTGAATATCAAGAAAAGATTACAGGACAAGTTGAAATTCGTGAAACATATAAGGTATCAAAACTTGGTACAATTGGTGGTGGATATGTAATTGATGGTTACATTCGCCGTGATAGCGGAGTTCGTGTAATTCGTGATGGAATTGTTATTTATGAAGGCGAACTTGCTTCACTAAAACGTTTCAAAGATGATGTTAAAGAAGTTAAACAAGGTTATGAATGTGGTTTAATGATTGAAAAGTACAATGATATTAAGATTGGTGATCAAATCGAAGCCTACATTATGGAAGAAGTTCCTGTTAAGTAATCTAGGAGGAAGTTATGGCACAACACTTTAGAGTTGGAAGATTGTCACAAGAAATCCAAAGAGAAGTTAATGATATTTTATTAAAACGCGTACGCGATCCACGTGTGCAAGATGTTACAATTACTGGAGTTGAAGTCTCAGGTGATTTACAACATGCTAAAATTTATTACAGCATTCTCTCAGATAAGGCCTCTGCTGAACAAAAAGTTCAAGCCGGACTTGATAAAGCAACAAACTTAATTCGTGGAGAATTAGGACATCGTTTGAGTATCTATGTAACTCCAGAAATTAAATTTGAGCGTGATAAATCTGTTCAATATGGGGACCATATTGATGAATTATTAAGAAAATTACACAGTAGTGACCGCTTTTAAAAATTAAGTTAAAAATGGTCAAAGAATTATTTTTCAAGATATTCAAAAAAAGGATGGGATGCTCCCGTCCTTTTTTTTATAGAAAGGATAATTTAGTGATGGATGGAATTTTACCGTTATATAAAGAACGTGGAATGACAAGTAATGATGCTGTCATAAAATGTCGAAGAATTTTTAAAACAAGAAAAATCGGACATAGTGGAACGCTTGATCCAATGGTTGATGGAGTACTTCCAATTTGTGTAGGGAAAGCAACAAAAGTAGTTAATTATTTGATGGATTCCGGAAAAATATATTGTGGAAGTATAACTTTAGGTTTTTCAACTACAACCGAAGATTTAGAAGGTGAGGAAGTTGAGCGTGTAAAACTAACTTATCCGTTTTCAAATGAAGCAATTAATGAAGCAATGGAAAGTTTAACTGGAGAAATTACGCAAATTCCACCTATGTACTCAGCCGTGAAGGTAAATGGTCGTAGATTATATGAATACGCACGGGCTGGTGAAGAAGTAAAGCGACCAAAAAGAATTGCTAAAATTGAGTATTTCAAACAAACTAGAGAAACGCAATTTAATGAAGATGGAACCCAAACAATCTATTTTGAAGTTGGATGTGGTAAAGGAACATATGTTAGAACTCTTGCGGTTGATTTAGGGAAAAAACTTGGGGTTCCCGCTGTAATGAGCGATTTAACACGTTTGAAAAGTGGAGGCTTTACAATTGGTCAAGCTAAATCGTTATCACAATTAGAAGAACTCCTTGAAAATGGTGGTTTAGAAAAAGCATTATATGGAATCGACCATGCCACTAAAGAATTACCTAAATTTAATTTATCAACCAAGCAGTGGAATTTCGTAAAAAATGGTGGCAGTATTAAAATTAATGCTTTAGTACCTGAAAAACGAGTTAATTTATATTATGATAACCGTTATAGATGTATTTACCAATATGATGAAAACAAGAGCGTTTATAAGCCAGAAAAAATGATTGATCTAAGTTAGGGATGAATTGATGGAAACTATTGAAATAAATGGTCTGATAGAAAAAAGCGCAATTAAACAATCAGGGATTACTTTAGTACTTGGATTTTTTGATGGAGTGCATTTAGGGCACCAAAATTTGTTGAATGTTGCTAGAAAAGTTTCAAAAAAAGATAACACCAAAGTCGCAGTTATGACGTTTAATCAGCATCCAAGTGTTACGATTTCAGGTAAAAAACAAGATGACTTTGAGTATTTAACGCCTATGATAGAAAAAAAGGCAATATTTGAAGAATTAGGTGTAAATATTTTATATGTTGTTGATTTTAATCAAAATTTTAAAAACTTGAGTCCTAAGGAATTTGTGGAGAATTATCTTATTCGACTAAATGCAAAAAATATTATTGTCGGGCAAGATTATACTTTTGGAAATAAATCATCAGGCAACGTTAAAATATTAAACGAACTTTCTGAGAACCGTTACAAAGTTTATCAAGTAGATTTTCTAACAGAAAATCATCAAAAAATCGGCTCGACACAATTAAGAAAGTTGGTTGACAGTGGCAACATGGAAGATGCAACTAAAATGTTAGGAAGACCATATTCAATGGTTGGAGAGGTTGTTCATGGTTTTCAACGAGGAAGGAAATTAGGATTTCCTACTTTAAATATTGAACCTGTTGCAAATAAGCGGATTCCAGCTGAAGGGGTGTATGCGGTTCAGGTTGAAGTGCAAGGCCTAATCTATAATGGGATGGCATCCATTGGGAGAAATGAAACGTTTGGCCAAGGTTTGAAAAAAACAATTGAGATTAATTTATTTGATTTTAATCGCACGATATATGGACAAACTGTAAAAGTTTATTGGTTTAAAAAAATTAGAGATATGGTAGCATTTGAAAATATTGATCAATTAATTAATCAATTGCAAGCTGACAAAAGTAAAGTAAAGCTTTATTTTAGTTAGATAATCAAACTAGAAAAATTATATTTTATTTAAACTTTGAAAAAATCATTAAAACCGTTAGAAATCAATGTTTTAAACAATAGGATTTCTAGCGGTTTTATAATTTTATGGTATATTTTATTAAAATTTAGCACTCGATATATTTATCTGCTAAAAATATTGTTAAATCCCTTGACTATTAGCATATTGTAGTTTATATTAATAATTGACTTAGCACTTAAATGTGCTAAGTGCTAATAGAGGTGATTGGATGCTAACAGAAAGACAATTATTGATTTTAGAAACAATAATTCGTGACTACACTAATTTAGATCAACCAATCGGATCTAAGACCTTACAGCAGCAATTACCTGTTCATGTTAGTACAGCAACTATTCGTAATGAAATGGCTGCACTAGAAAAACTAGGATTTATCATGAAGGAACATTCAAGTTCTGGTAGAATTCCTTCGATTAAGGGATATCGTTACTATGTTGATAATATGATAAAGCCTGCGACTATTGATTCGAATTCACTTAAAGGAATTCAAAATTTCTTTGGAACTAAGTATCATAAAGTGGATGAATTGATAGAAATGTCAGCAGGGATTTTATCTGATTTAACAAACTATACTACGATTGCGCTTAAGCCGGAAAAAAGTGATTTGACCCTTCAAGGATTTAGAATGGTTCCTTTGGAAAATGGACAGGTAATGGTAATATTAGTTGCTAGTGATGGGACGGTAGAAAGTCAAGTTTATAATATTCCTGTAGGCATAAATGGAGAGGCAATTGAATCAGTAATCTCATTGATTAATGATCAATTAGTCGGATTACCGTTAAAAAATCTTACTTCTAAATTGCTTGAAATATTGCCACATTTAACGAAGTATCTTCAAGATCCAAATGCATTTATAGATGTTTTTGGGGATGTGTTGAATAAAGCGATTAGCGAACAGTTTTATGTGGGTGGAAAGCGTAATTTGTTAAATAATGTTAAAAACGACAATATTGAGCAAATTAAGTCATTGTACTCTTTAGTTGATAAAAGTCCAGGTAAAATTGAAGAAATTGTCGATAATTCTAAGAAATTAAAAACTGGTGGAAATAGTGATATTTCAGTTGCAATTGGAGATGAATTAACAAATCAATTATTACTGGATTATAGTGTTATTTCAGCAAAGTATGATGTCGGAAATTTTGGTAAGGGAGTAATAGCAATCCTTGGTCCAACAAATATGCCGTATTCTAAAATGATTGGCATTTTAGGAGCATTTCAGGAAGAACTAACTAAAAAGTTAGTTGAATTTTATAAAGATTTCAATTCTAGCAATTAGAGTTGAGAGTGAAAGGAGCACTAGAGTGTCAGAAGAAAATAAAGAAGATAAAGTAGTTGATCAAACAGAAACTACACAAGAAAAAGCTGAAACTGAAGAAGTATCAGTAGAAGAAAGTCTAAAGACACAATTGGCGGAAGCTCAAACAAAATACGACGAAATGGAAGATAAATATTTAAGAGCAGAAGCTGAAATCGCTAATATGACACAACGTTTCAAAAAAGAACAAGAAATGTTGTTGAAATATGAAGGGCAAGATTTAGCACGTGATATCCTTCCTGTAATTGATAACTTGAATCGAGCATTACAAATACAAGCCGATGATGAAGCGTCACAACAATTGAAAAAAGGAATCGAAATGGTTGCGCGTGATATGGAAAAAGCACTATCTTCAAATAACGTAACAAAAATTGATTCACTTGGCCAAAAGTTTGATCCAACTTTACATCAAGCTGTTCAAACCGTACCGGTTGAGGACGGACAAGATCCAGAAACAGTGGTTCAAGTATTTCAAGATGGATATAAATTAAAAGATCGAGTATTACGTCCAGCAATGGTTGTTGTTGCTCAATAAATCATTTATTTAAAATAAGAGGTAATTAATATGTCAAAGATTATTGGTATTGACTTAGGTACAACTAACTCAGCAGTTGCTGTTTTAGAAGGTAAAGAAGCTAAAATTATTACAAACCCAGAAGGAAACCGAACAACTCCTTCAGTAGTATCATTTAAAAATGGTGAAACACAAGTAGGTGAAGTTGCTAAGCGTTCTGCAATTACAAACCCAAATACAATTTCATCAATTAAGCGCCACATGGGTGAAGAAGGATACAAAGTTGAAATCGAAGGCAAACAATATACTCCTCAAGAAATTTCAGCTATGGTATTACAATACATTAAAGACTATGCTGAAAGTTACTTGGGTGAAGAAGTAACTCAAGCTGTTATCACAGTTCCTGCATACTTTAACGATGCTCAACGTCAAGCAACAAAAGATGCTGGTAAAATTGCTGGTTTAACTGTTGAACGTATCGTTAATGAACCAACTGCAGCTGCTTTAGCATACGGTTTAGATAAACAAGACAGAGACGAAAAAGTTCTTGTATTTGACCTTGGTGGTGGTACATTTGACGTTTCAATTCTTGAATTAGGTGACGGTGTATTCCAAGTATTATCTACTAATGGGGACACACACCTTGGTGGGGATGACTTTGATAATAAGATTATCGATTGGTTAGTAGAAAACTTTAAAGCAGAAAACGGCATCGATTTATCTCAAGATAAGATGGCTATGCAACGTTTGAAAGATGCAGCAGAAAAGGCTAAAAAAGATCTTTCAGGTACAACAGAAGCTCAAATTTCACTTCCATTTATCGCAGCCGGTGAAGCAGGACCTGTTCACTTGGAAACAGCATTATCTCGTGGTAAATTTAATGAATTAACTGCTGATTTAGTTGAAAGAACTAAGATTCCTGTTAGAAATGCATTGCAAGACGCAGGCTTAACTTTCTCAGATATCGATGAAGTTATTTTAGTTGGTGGTTCAACTCGTATTCCAGCTGTTAAAGAAGCTGTTAAAGAAGAAACTGGTCAAACACCAAATGAATCAGTAAACCCTGACGAAGCAGTTGCTTTAGGTGCTGCTGTTCAAGGTGGGGTTATTACTGGTGATGTTAAAGATGTTGTTTTACTTGATGTTACACCACTTTCATTAGGTATTGAAACAATGGGTGGCGTATTTACAAAATTAATTGACCGTAATACAACAATTCCAACATCAAAATCACAAGTATTCTCAACTGCTGCTGATAACCAACCTGCAGTTGATATCCATGTATTACAAGGGGAACGTCCAATGGCTGCTGACAATAAGACGTTAGGTCGTTTCCAATTAACAGATATTCCTGCTGCACCTCGTGGTATTCCTCAAATCGAAGTTAAATTCGATATTGATAAAAACGGGATTGTTAATGTATCTGCTAAAGATTTAGGAACAAATAAAGAACAAAAAATTACAATTAAGAGTTCATCTGTCTTTCAGACGAAGAAATTGATCGCATGGTTAAAGAAGCTAAGGAAAACGAAGAAGCTGATAAGAAGCGTAAAGAAGAAGTTGACTTACGTAACGAAGTAGATCAATTATTATTCCAAACAGATAAGACATTAAAAGAAATTGAAGGCAAAGTTTCTGAAGATGAAATTAAGAAGGTAAATGATGCTAAAGATGCTTTGAAGAAGGCACAAGAAGCAAATAACATCGAAGAAATGAAGTCTAAAAAAGATGAATTAACACAAATCGTTCAAGATATGTCAGTTAAATTATATCAACAAGCACAAGAAGCACAACAAGCTGCAGGCGGCGCTCAAGATACTAATGCAAATTCATCAGATGACAATACTGTTGATGGTGACTTCAAGGAAGTAGATCCTGAAAAATAATTTGTAATTTAGATTAAGGCCATGTGTAAATACACGTGGCTTTATCTATATATGATTAGAAATAATTATATAAAGGAGAATAACTATGAATCCATATGACGTTTTAGGTGTGTCCAAAGATGCGTCTGAACAAGAGATAAAAAGAGCATATAGAAAGCTAGCTAAAAAATATCACCCTGATTTAAATAAAGAAGCTGGGGCAGATAAAAAATACAAAGAAGTCAATGAAGCATTTGAAATTTTAAGTGATCCGCAAAAGAAAGCTCAATATGATCAATTTGGAACCACTGGCAATCAAGGTGGTTTTGGCGGCGGTCAAGGTTTTGACGGATTTAACTTTGGCGGTGGTGGCTTTGAAGATATCTTCTCATCATTCTTTGGTGGGGGACAAACTCGTAATCCTAATGGCCCACGTCAAGGTCGTGACTTACAGTATGAAATGAATTTGACTTTTGAAGAAGCAATTTTTGGGAAAAAATCAGAAATCAAATATACCCGTGAAGAAAATTGTAAAACATGTTCAGGTTCTGGTGCCAAGGAAGGAACTTCTCCAGTAACTTGTTCAAAATGTGGCGGTAGAGGATTTGTTCAAGTTCAACGACAAACACCACTTGGAAGAATGATGAGCCAACAAGAATGTGATGTTTGTCATGGAACTGGTAAAGAAATTAAAGAAAAATGTCAAGTTTGTCATGGATCTGGACATGTAAATGAACAACATGCTATTGAAGTTACTGTACCTGCAGGTGTAGAAGATGGTAATCAAATGCGTTTAAATGGACAAGGAGAAGCCGGAGAAAACGGCGGGCCTTATGGAGATTTATATATATACTTTAACGTTGCCCCAAGTGATAAATATACCCGTGACGGAGCAGACATCTTCTTGAAATTACCAATCAATTTTGTCCAAGCTGCTTTAGGGGATGAAGTTGATGTTGATACTGTCCATGGAAAGGTTAAGTTAAACATTCCTGCAGGAACGCAAACAGGGACTCGCTTTAGATTAAAAGGAAAAGGAGCTCCTCGCCTCAGATCAAATGGGAATGGTGACGAATTAGTAACCGTAAATATTGTTACACCTAAAAAGTTGAATAAGAAGCAAAAAGAAGCGCTTAAGAAATATGCTGAAGTAATGAGTGAAAATTCAGAAAGTGATAATTCATTCTTTGATCGTATGAAAAAGCATTTCTAAATGTTAGAAAAGAGTTAGGATTTTATGGTCCTAGCTCTTTTTTTGCCAAAAATAGACTAGATAAACATTAAATGTTATGATATATTAAATTTGTTTAAAGAAATATTAATTTTTTTAAAATTATTAGTTATATTTTTACTTTGAGGAAAAAAGAAGTATTTAAAGCATGGTGTGGGGATACTGTGCTTTTTATTTTATTAAGTATAAGCAATTGCTCAAATTCCATATTATCGGTATAATTGATATTAAGAAACTAGTAAAGAAAGTAGGAATAATAAATATGGATTTGGAACAGATGAAAGATCGCCAAAAACATATACGTAATTTTTCAATCGTTGCGCATATTGACCATGGGAAGTCCACTTTGGCAGATCGTATTTTAGAAATGACAGATACCGTTTCTAAGCGTGAAATGCAAGATCAATTACTTGATTCAATGGAATTAGAACGTGAACGAGGAATTACGATTAAATTGAATGCGGTCGAATTACACTATCATGCCAAAGATGGAGAAACTTATATTTTCCACCTTATTGATACCCCAGGGCACGTCGATTTTTCATATGAAGTATCACGTTCACTCGCTGCTTGTGAAGGTGCGGTATTAGTAGTCGATGCTGCCCAAGGAATTGAAGCTCAAACTTTAGCTAATGTGTACTTAGCATTAGATGATGACTTGGAAATTGTCCCTGTCATTAATAAAATTGACTTACCATCTGCAGATCCAGAAAGAGTTCGCCAAGAAATTGAAGATGTTATTGGGTTAGATGCTTCAGATGCTGTTTTAGCTAGTGCTAAAAAGGGTGTTGGAATTGAAGAAATGCTTGAACAAATTGTTCAAAATGTACCTGCACCAACTGGCGATCTTGAAGCTCCATTAAAAGCTTTAATTTTTGATTCTGTATATGATGATTATCGTGGGGTTGTTTTAAGTATTCGAGTTGTTGAAGGAACTGTCAAACCTGGCGATAAAATTTTGTTAATGAACAGTAATACGACTTATGAAGTTGTAGAAGTTGGGGTTAACTCACCTAAACCTTTAAAACGAGATTATTTAATGGCCGGGGATGTTGGATATCTAACAGCAAGTATTAAAGATATTCAGGATACTCGTGTGGGGGATACTGTAACCTTTGCTGACAATCCAACGGAAAAGCCACTAGATGGTTATCGTGAAATGCATCCGATGGTTTATTCTGGGCTATATCCAACGGACAACGCAAAATATAATGATTTACGTGAAGCATTAGAAAAACTTCAATTAAACGATGCTGCTTTAGAGTTCGAACCAGAAACTTCACAAGCGTTGGGATTTGGTTTTCGTTGTGGCTTCCTTGGATTACTTCATATGGATGTTGTGCAAGAACGTCTTGAACGTGAATTTAATATGGACCTAATTACAACTGCTCCATCGGTTACATATGATGTTGAATTAACTGATGGTACGCATGTAAATGTGTCTAATCCATCTGAAATGCCAGAATCAACTTTGATTAAGCAAATCAACGAGCCCTATGTGAAAACAGAGGTAATGGTTCCTAACGAATATGTTGGGGCTGTTATGGAATTATGTCAACGAAAACGTGGAACGTTTGTCACGATGGATTATCTTGATGATTATCGTGTGAATGTGATTTATGAAATGCCATTATCAGAAATTATTTTTGATTTCTTTGATAAATTAAAATCAAGTACGCGTGGATATGCCTCATTAGATTATGAACTTGATGGTTCAAGAGCGAGTGATTTAGTTAAGATTGATATTTTGTTGAATGGTGATAAAGTGGATGCATTAAGCTTTATTTCTCATCGCCAATTTGCCCAAGAACGCGGTCGAGTTATTGTAGATAAATTAAAAACAATTATTCCTCGCCAAAACTTTGAAATTCCTATTCAAGCAGCAATTGGTGCAAAAATTATTGCAAGAACTAATATTAAAGCTTATCGTAAAGATGTTACTGCACGTATTCATACAGGTGATCCTGATAGACGTGCTAAGTTACTTGATAAACAAAAACGTGGTAAGAAACGTATGAAAGCAGTCGGAACTGTTGATGTTCCACAAGATGCATTCATGGCAGTTTTAAAGACGGATGATGAAATAAATAAATAAAATTTTAAAATGTTATTAAGAGGTTGTAATAAATACAACCTCTTATTTAAAAGGAGAAATGATATGAATATGAAAAGAAAACCAATAATCGGAATTTCAGGTGGCGTTCGTTTTGATAAAGGCAACGACCCATTTCCCGGATATCCACGTTCATATGTGAATGAAGATTATGTTAAAGGTGTAGAAGTAAATGGGGGGATTCCATTTATTATTCCTGTAACAAAGGATTTAGAAATTGCTAAGGCACAAGTTGCTGCAGTTGATGCAATTGTACTTAGTGGAGGAGACGATGTAGATCCAGCTAATTACAACGAAGAACCATTAGCTAAAATTGGTTCAACATATTATGAACGCGACTTATTTGATTACACATTGTTAGAAGAAGCTTTGCGCCAAGATAAGCCTGTATTGGCAATCTGCCGTGGACTTCAAATTGTTAATACTTATTTTAATGGTACTTTATATCAAGATTTATCGTATGCTAATTTAGGAGATAAGTTAATAAAACATATGGCTCCAAATAATATTTCAGATTTTTCTCATCATGTTAGTATAAATGATAAGACTGAATTATATAAGCTTATCCCTCAAAAAAAGGTTAGAGTAAATTCTTTACACCATCAAGCAGTCAAAAAAGTTGGTGAAGGATTGACTGTTGCAGCAACTAGTGAAGATGGAATTGTCGAAGCATTAGTAAGTGAAAAATATCCTAAGTTGATTGCGGTTCAATGGCATCCAGAAAAGATATTTAATAGTAGTAAATATGCTAATATACTGTTTGAAAATTTAATCAAGCAAGCATAATTAAAAAAGCTCAGAAACACTATTTTGATAGTGCTTCTGAGCTTTTTATAATGTTGGAGAAAGAAGACGTGAAAAATATTGTTTAAATTTTTTCCATTTAGATTGATTATCAAAATATTCCGGCGTTAATTCTTTGCAATGTGCTTGATCGCCAATGAAAATATTTTTCATTGTTACTGATAAATCACTATCATAGCAAAAAGCATTGGCTTCAAAATTCAAGCGAAAACTTCTAAAGTCCATGTTAGCCGAACCAATTGAAGTGATATGATCGTCTGCAACAATGGTTTTAGCATGTAAGAAGCCATGATCATAACGGAAAATTCTAATACCATTTTCAACAAGATATTTTGCATAATATTCTGTTGCGCGGTAGATGAATGGATGATCGGGCATGCTAGGAATCATGATGCGAACATCTACGCCTGATTTAGCAGAGATTATCAATGATTCTAAGATTGAATCATCTGGGACTAAATAGGGTGTTTGGATATAAATGTAATTATCTGCATTTGTAATCATATGTTGATATCCACGTTTAATTGATTGCCGCTCATTGTCTGGACCGGAAGAAACAATTTGAATATTTGTAGAGCCGTTTACAGAGATATTTTCTTCGGAAGGAAGGTAATGACTAAATGTAGTGATGCGCTCTTTTTTTGTTTTGTGACAGGTTACATTCCAGTCCATAATAAATCTATTTAAGAGCTCTATAACCGCAAAGCCTTTAATACGAAGATGAGTATCTCTCCAATAACCAAATTTTTGCGATTTTCCAAGATATTGATCGCCAACATTAAAACCACCAATATATCCGATTAATCCATCAATTACGACAATTTTTCGGTGGAGATGGTAATTTAAACGAGGGGTTGTTACAATGGCTTTTTTCGATGAAAAGAATGCCTGAGCAAGACCGCCAAGTTTTTCTAAATTTTTAAAATATCGATACGTTGTTCCATGCGATCCAAACATATCGTATAAAACTTTAACTTCCACACCGCGTTTTGCAGCATCTTCAAGTGCAGATAAAAGACGATCCCCCAATTCGTCTGAGTAAAATGAATAGTATTCGATGTGAATGTACTTTTTAGCATGATTGATATCGTTAATTAATTGATTAAATTTATCTTTTCCATCAGTAAAAAGTTGAATTTCGTTATTTTTACTTAAGAAAGCTTGTTCTTGTTTGAGGAAAAAATGAATTAATTCGCGGATTGATTGACTTGATTGGGTCAGAGGGATGAGTTTATGTTTTTTCCACTCATTAATTTGGTGATGCGACATTTGACGAAGCATCTTTTTTTGTTCTGTTTGCATAGAAAAAATTTTTTCATGAGAAAGTTTTTTACCAGCAAAAAGATAAATGATAAATCCGATTACTGGTAACGCAACTAGAACTAATAACCAAGCCCAAGTTGCGGCAATATCTCTTTTTTCGCGAAATACAGTTATTAATGCTGCAATTGTATTGATAATAACAATTACATTCCAAGCTGATGAAAGTATATCAAAAGTCATATCGTTCCTCCTAAAATATTTTATGTATATCATTATATCATAAAGAATTTGAAATCATTGTCCCAAATAAGATATAGTAATTGTAAGGTTTAAGGTGGATAATGGAGGGAAACATGTCAAATTTTAGTTATGAAGTTTTTAGTACTGTTGCTCAGAAAAAAACATTTCTAGAAGCAGCTAAGGAACTTAAAGTTACACCATCAGCAGTTAGCCATTCAATTAATAATTTTGAAAAAGAATTAGGGTTTTCGTTGTTCATTAGAAATCGAAGCGGGGTCCAATTAACTACGAATGGAAAAAGAATCTTACCTTTGGTACAAGAAATCTTAAATGCCGAATTAAACTTAAAAGAAGAAGCATCCTTGATAAATGGTGTGAATACGGGTCGAGTTAGAATAGGAGCCTTTAGTAGTGTATGTATTAATTGGTTACCAGATATTATTAATCAATTTAAAGAAAAATATCCTAATATAGAAGTAACTGTTTGGCAAGGAAATTTTAACGCTGTGATTGAACAATTAAAATTAGGAAATATTGATATTGGCTTTAGCGCTTTACCAATTTCAGATACATTTGAAGTTACAAAATTATTTGAGGATGAAATATATTGTATTACACCCAAAGATGTAGAGTTAAAAGAAGGCTCTAAAATGACAAAAAATGATTTAAAAGATAAAAACTTTATATTACAGCAAATTGATTATGATCGTGATACGAAAAAAGCATTAGACACGTACGACGTATCTTTGAATTCGATTCATTATAGTATTGACGATGCTTCGATTATTGCGATGGTAGAAAGCGGGTTAGGGTATGGAATTTTACCTAAATTAGCTTTAGAAAAACTAAAGGGAAATGTCAATCAATATTTATTTGACCAAGAATTTCATCGTCAAATTTGTTTGGTAACACATGAAAAGAAATTATTAACTCCATCAGTTCGATCATTTTCAAAGGTTGTTATCAACTATATAAGAAATAGGTACGGTAAGACAAAGTAAATATCTTGATTTTTTTATTGAAATTTGCTATATTTTTCCAGTAACCTTATCAAAAGGAGTATTTAGATGGAAAACGAATTTAAAATTGGTGATAACGTTAAATGCAAGAAATTTGCATCTTTAACTCAAGATTTTGAGGGTGTTATCGAAAAACTTTATGAAAACTCAGCCATGGTTTCAATTACAAAACATGCCAGTGAAGATAGCGTGGTAGTAACAGACTTTCATAATAGAGCTGTTGTACGTTTATCTGAAATGAAGAAATTAAATGCGTAGTGACATTTGATTTGATATATGCTAAACTATGATTATGCGGGTGTAGTTTAGTGGTAAAACTTAAGCTTCCCAAGCTTACGTCGCGAGTTCGATTCTCGTCACCCGCTTTAAGTAAATTCAAACAAGTGAATACCAAATTTAATAAGTTAAATCGATGATAAAGACTAGTAGTTTTGGAAAGATTTAAGCGAGTCTAGGAGGGTGGAAGCTAGGCATTGGAACAAAACGAATCGCCCTTTTAGATTTGTATTAAATATATGAGCGGATTTTTAATCAATTAGAGTGGTACCGCGGGTTTGAACTCGTCTCTTGCATTTATGCAAGGGACGTTTTTTATTTTTTAAGGAGGAAAAGCAATGAATTATAAAGAAAAAGTTGCGCAAGCAATTCAAGCTGCTGTTGATAATCAATTATCAATGGATGAAATTTTAGAAAAGATCGAAAATCCTAAGACATTAGAATTAGGTGATTACGCATTTCCTGCATTTATTTTGGCAAAAACATTGAAAAAAGCACCTCAATTAATTGCCGCAGAAATTGTCGAAAAAATTAATAAAGATGGATTTGAAAAAATTGAAGCTGTTGGTCCATATGTAAACTTCTTTTTAGATAAAAAGAAGTTTAGTAAAGAAGTTTTAGAAGTTATTTTGGCTAATGGATCAAATTACGGTAACCAAAACTTAGGTAATAATGGGAATGTTCCAATTGACATGTCATCACCAAATATCGCTAAACCAATGTCAATGGGGCATCTTCGTTCTACTGTAATTGGAAATTCATTAGGATTACTTTTAGAAAAAACTAATTATAATCCCGTTCGCATTAATCACTTAGGTGACTGGGGAACACAATTTGGTAAATTGATTGTGGCTTACAGATTATGGGGAAGTGAAGAAGAAGTTAAAGCGGATCCTATTAATAACTTATTAAAATACTATGTTAAATTCCACCAAGAAGATGTTGAACATCCAGAATTAGATGATCAAGCTCGTGAAGTCTTCAAAAAGTTAGAAGAAGGAGACGAAGAAAGCTTAGAATTATGGAAATGGTTCCGTGAAGAATCACTTAAAAAGTTCACAGAAGTTTATGACCGTTTAGGAATTTCATTTGATTCATATAATGGGGAAGCGTTCTATAATGATAAAATGGAAGAAGTTGCTGAGATCCTTGAACAAAAAGGACTTTTGAAAGAAAGTCAAGGAGCAGAGATTGTTGATTTAGAAAAATACAACTTAAATCCTGCATTAATTAGAAAATCTGATGGATCAACATTATATATCACTCGTGATTTAGCTGCAGCACTTTATCGTTACAGAACATATGATTTTGTTAAGTCACTTTACGTTGTAGGGATGGAACAAACAAACCACTTTAAACAATTGAAAGCAGTTCTTAATGAAATGGGTTACGATTGGGCAGACGAAATTCATCACATTCCATTTGGTTTAATTACTTCAGGTGGTAAGAAGTTATCAACTCGTTCTGGTAGAGTTATCTTACTTGAAGAAGTTTTAGATGACGCTGTTAAATTAGCTAACCAACAAATTAATGAAAAGAATCCAGATCTTCAAGATAAAAAAGCTGTTGCTGAAGCAGTAGGTGTAGGTGCGGTTGTATTCCACGATTTAAAGAATGAACGTGTAAATAATTTTGACTTTAACTTAGAAGAAGTTGTTCGCTTTGAAGGTGAAACAGGACCATATGTACAATATTCACATGCACGTGCTATGAGTATTCTTAGAAAAGCAAACGTTACTAATTTTGGTAATGACATGGAAATTTCAGATACAAATGCTTGGGCCACATTGAGATTGTTAGAAGATTTTCCAAATACAGTTAATAAGGCTGTGGAAGATTATGAACCATCAGTTATTGCGAAGTATTCAATTCATTTAGCAAAAGCATTTAATAAATACTATGCAAATTCACGTATTTTAGAAGAAGACGATGAAAAGATGGCACGTTTAGCACTTGTTAAGAGTGTTGCCACTGTATTGAAAGAATCACTCAGATTACTAGGTGTTAAAGCACCAAATGAAATGTAACAAATACTAACAAAAAAACGATTTCTAATCCTTTATACTTTGGATTTAGAAATCGTTTTTTTTATTATTGGGCATACAGGGTTCGAACCTGTAAATTATGGATTCAGAGTCCACTGCCTTACCAATTTGGCGAATGCCCAAGATTAATAACAAGTATATTATGTGATTGTTTAGGTAATATGTCAATAAAATTAAGGAATATTTTTGATAAAAATAAAATAATTTTAAAATTTATGTTACCTTTTATCACAAGAGTATGATATAATTAGTTTAAAGATAAAAAGATTGGAGATTATTATGAAAAAAATAATAGCGTATATTACTATCATAACAAGTTTGGTGAGTGTTTTATTAATATCTCGACCGCAAAAGGTGTTAGCTAAGGATACATATAATATAGCAACTGATGTTACATTTCCTCCATTTGTATATGCAAATGACAAAAATGAATATGTAGGAATTGATATTGACTTAATGAATGAAATTGCAAAAGAAGAAGGTTTTAAGGTTAATATCAAACCAATCGGCTTCAACGCAGCGTTACAATCAGTAACATCTGGTCAAGTTGACGGGATGATTGCAGGAATGACGATTACTGATGAAAGAAAGCAAAAGTTTGATTTTTCTAGTCCTTATTATTCATCAGGGATTGTAATGGCGGTATCACCAAAAAGTAATATCGACAGCTTGAAAGATTTACGAGGAAAGAAGGTTGCTGTTAAAACCGGAACTTCTGGAGCTGACTATGCAAATTCGATAAAAGATAAATATGGTTTTAAAGTTGTAACTTTTGATGATTCAGATAATATGTATAATGATGTTGAAAATCACAATTCAGATGCTTGCTTTGAAGATGATGCAGTAATGAATTATGGTATAAAAACTGGATTAGATCTTAAAGTTGTAACCAAACCTGTCAATAATGCAAATTACGGATTTGCGGTTAAAAAAGGTGAAAATCAAGAGTTATTACATAAATTTAATAAAGGTTTAGCAAAATTAAAAGCTAATGGAAAATATCAACAAATTATTGATAAGTATACCGGTGCGAAGGCAACTTCACGAAAATTAGCAGCTCAAAAAAATAATCATACGATTCTAGGGATTATTAAAGAAAATAAAGGAGCAATTTTAACGGGGGTTATTGAAACAATAAAACTTACTGTTGTATCAATAATTTTTGCTACGATATTTGGGATTGTTATTGGTTTATTGGGAGTTATTCCTAATAAGATCTCACAAGCAATCTCGGTATTTGTAATTTATGTTTTCCGAGGATTACCGTTATTGGTTTTAGCGTTATTTATTTATAATGGGATTCCAAGTTTAACAGGGACAAAAATCCCAGCGTTTGTTGCAGGAGTAATTACCTTAGCCCTAAATGAAGGGGCGTACATTGCTGCTTTTGTTAAAGGTGGAATCGAAGCGGTTGATAAGGGGCAAATGGAAGCTGCACGAAGTTTAGGGTTACCATTTAGTAAATCGATGATAAAAATCATTTTACCACAAGGAATGAAGATAATGATTCCATCATTTATTAACCAATTTATTATTACGTTGAAAGATACGTCGATTCTATCTATAATAGGTATATTGGAACTTACTCAAACAGGTAAGATAATTATTGCAAGAAACTTAGAGGGATTCAGAATGTGGGCTATTGTTGCAGTAATTTATTTAGCATTGATTACAATTTTAACTCTACTATCAAAATGGATTGAACGGAGGATTAAAGCCTAATGAGTGATTTAAAAGTAGATGTAACTAACTTGCAAAAAAGTTATGGTGAAAATCATGTTTTAAAAGGAATTGATTTTAAAGTAAAAAATAATGAAGTAGTTGTATTAATCGGGCCATCAGGATCTGGGAAGAGTACGCTTCTCAGATGTCTTAACCGACTTGAAGAACCAACTAGTGGTTCAATCGTAATTGATGGACAAGATATTAGTTCTAAGGGAACTAACATTGACAAAGCCCGCGAAAATATCGGAATGGTATTTCAACACTTTAATTTATTTAATAATTTAACTGTTGGTGAAAATATTATGTTAGCGCCAGTTGAACTAGGTAAATTAGATAAAGATGAAGCTAAGTATGTTTCTGAAAATCTACTAGAAACGGTTGGCTTGGCAGATAAATTTGATGCAATGCCTAATTCATTGTCAGGTGGACAAAAGCAACGCGTTGCAATAGCTCGTGCTTTGGCAATGAAGCCAGATATCATGTTATTTGATGAACCAACATCAGCCTTGGATCCAGAAATGGTGGGCGATGTTTTGGAAGTAATGAAAGAATTAGCTAAAGATGGAATGACGATGGTTGTTGTAACTCATGAAATGGGATTTGCCAAAGAAGTTGCAGATAGAGTTGTCTTCATGGCGGATGGTCATGTGTTAGAAGAAGGGTCTCCAAAAGAAATATTTGATAACCCGCAAAATGAGCGTACACAATCATTCTTAGAAAAGGTTATTAACGTCTAATAGAACAAAAGCGAGAGAAGAACTATTCTAATCTCGCTTTTTTTAATATAATTATTGAAGAAAAGGGGTAGTACAGTGTTTAAAGAAGTTATGGAAAAGATTGAACAATTATATTTGGATGGTGTTGTTCCTGGAGTTTCATATGCAATCATTACAGATGGCAAGGTTACTGAAAAAACTATTGGGTACAGTCAGCTATACCCAACAAAAGAAAAATTAATTCCTGGAATGTTGTATGATATGGCATCTTTAACGAAAGTAGTGGGGACGACAACAATAATTCTAAAATTAATTCAAATGAAAAAAATCTCATTAGATGATGCGATAACTAAATATATTCCAGATTTTTCGGATGAACGGGTGACAATTCGTCATTTATTAACTCATACTTCAGCAATTTCAGGGTACATAGAAAATCGAAATCAACTTTCTGCGGGAGAATTATTGGTAAAACTTCATCAATTAAAAGTGCAAGACTGGTTTGGAAAAAAAGTAGTATATACAGACACAGGATTAATTTTTCTTGGAGAAATTATAGAAAGTATTTACAATGATTCTGTTCAAAATGTAATAAAAAAAGAAGTGTTAGATCCTTTAGGTTTGAAAAATTCAACTTTTTCTCCAAATCCTAAAGAAACAGTACCGACCGAGCTCCAAGAAGATGGGATGCCATTACGAGGAATTGTCCACGATCCTAAAGCGCAAATTTTAAAAGAACATTGCGGCTCAGCTGGTTTGTTTATGAATTTAGGCGATTTAGTTCGATTTTCTGAATTGATGTTAGGAAATATCAGCGAAGAAAAGGTTATTTTGCAAAATACAATAAAGTCCTTGAATAAGGATTTCGCTCCAGAAGCAGACCTTAAAAGAAGCTTAGGTTGGGACTTAAAAACCTCTAAAAATAAACATCTTTGTATATACCACACAGGTTTTACAGGAACTTTTATATTGATTGATAGATTTTGCGGGAATGCAATGGTTGTGTTAACAAATAGAATTCATCCTACTAGTGACAATAAAGAATTTTTAGAACGGCGTGATGAAATAGTGAGGTTGTTCTTAGAACATAATTAAGTCACAATGATATAAAAAGGTGGATCTTAAAAAAATGAAATAATAAAAACCTTAAGGTTCATGTTTT
>NZ_BAML01000004.1 GCF_000615845.1 Ligilactobacillus hayakitensis DSM 18933 = JCM 14209 | reverse complement strand
TTCATTTATTTTTTATTTATTATTTCTTTCACTGCAATACAAAGTTTAAGGTTAGATCGTTTTTTTAATTCAGATCAACAAAGAGGAATTCAAATTTTAATTGTACTATTATCAATTTCTGTAGGGTATTTAACGGGAGAATTTTTCTTGAGTTTTATTGATAATGTGAGAAACTTTACTTATTTTGTGAAATAATTAATTGAATGATGAGGGAATATCATGGAAAAAATCGTTGTTCGTGGTGGAAAGCAACTTCATGGGGAAGTTGAAATTGAAGGAGCTAAAAATGCTGTATTACCACTATTAGCTGCGACAATTCTTCCGATTGAAGGAAGAACTAAGTTATTAAATGTACCAGTTTTATCTGATGTGTATACGATGAATAATGTTATTAGATATTTGAATGTTACAATCGGATTTGACGAGGAAGAAAAGATTATTGAAGTTGACGCAACAAGACCATTAACACATATTGCACCGTTTAAATATGTTTCCAAAATGAGAGCTTCAATTGTTGTTTTAGGGCCACTTTTAGCACGATTAGGTAAGGCTAAAGTTGCATTGCCTGGTGGTTGTGCTATTGGATCTCGTCCCATCGACTTGCACTTAAAAGGGCTAGAAGCTTTAGGGGCAACAGTTCATCAAGAAGAGGGCTATATTGAAGCAACTTGTAATGAGTTAAAAGGTGCAAATATTTATTTAGATTTTCCTAGTGTTGGTGCAACTCAAAATATTATGATGGCTGCAGTTTTGGCTAAAGGTAAAACTGTGATTGAAAATGTTGCGCAAGAACCAGAAATTGAAGATTTAGCTAATTTACTAAATGCAATGGGAGCAAAAATTTCTGGAGCAGGAACGGAAATTATTACAATTGAAGGAGTTTCAAAACTCCATGGGGTTGAATATCAAGTAATGCAAGATCGTATTGAAGCGGGAACGTTTATGGTTGCTGCTGCAATTACTCAGGGAAATGTGTTAATCAAAGACGCTATTGCTAACCACAACCTACCGCTAATTGCTAAGTTAGAGGAAATGGGTGTTCAAATTTCAAAAGAAGAAAACGGTATTCGAGTTATCGGTCCCGAAAAATTAAAACCAGTAAATATGAAAACAATGCCACACCCAGGTTTTCCAACGGATATGCAACCACAGTTTTCAATTGCACAGTTATTGTCAGACGGTATATGTGAATTGACAGAAACGGTATTTGAAAATCGTTTTATGCATTTGGAAGAATTAAGAAGAATGAATGCAAACTTTAAGATAAAGGGAAATACTGCAATGTTGTTTGGACCAACTAAATTTAGTGGTAGCGAAGTGGCGGCAACAGATCTTAGAGCAGCTGCGGCACTTGTATTAGCTGGATTAACTGCTGAGAATGTGACAACTGTTACCCAATTAAATTATTTGGATAGAGGATATTATCATTTTCACAAGAAGTTAGCGATTTTAGGTGCAAATATTAAACGCATAAATGATATTGAATAATATATAAAGACGAGTATTTTAAGCTCGTCTTTTTAATACCATTGATTGGGGAATTAATATTATATTTTAATTTTGATTATGGTATAATAAATTGGTTATAGAAATGGTTATTTGTAAAAATAAGTGTGAAGGAGAATTGTCATGGTTAAGGATATTGGTATTGATTTAGGTACCGCTAATGTTTTAATAAATGTTAAAGGGAAAGGTATCGTATTGAATGAACCTTCTGTTGTTGCAATTGATACTAAAAGTGGTCGTGTACTTTCAGTTGGAACAGAAGCCTATCAAATGGTCGGTAGAACACCAAGTAACATCCGGGCAATTCGTCCGTTAAAAGATGGGGTAATTGCTGATTTTGATATGACTGAGCAAATGTTGTCATACTTTATCAAAAAGTTAAATGTTAAGGGATTTATGTCACGTCCTAATATTTTAATTTGTTGCCCTACAAATACAACAGATATTGAAAAAAAGGCAATTCGACAAGCTGCTGAAAAATCTGGTGGTGGAAGTCGCGTCTTTTTAGAAGAAGAACCAAAAGTAGCGGCAATTGGTGCTGGATTAGATATTTTTCAACCTCATGGAAATATGGTTATTGATATCGGTGGGGGTACAAGTGACATTGCAGTACTTTCACTTGGTGATATTGTAGTTAGCCGTTCTTTGAGATTTGCTGGTGATCGTTTGAATGCAGATATTGCTAATTATGTAAGAAATAAGCATAATTTAATCATTGGTGAAAGAACAGCTGAAAAAGTTAAAATTGAAATTGGTTCAGTATTAAAAGGTCGCCGCGATGAAACGTTTGCCGTACGTGGAAGAAACGTTGTTGACGGATTGCCAAAAACAATTACGATGACATCTGATGAAACGGAAGAAGCTATGCATGATACAATGCAATCAATGGTTGCAGCTGCTAAAGAAGTATTGAGTGTGACCCCTCCTGAATTAGCGTCTGATATTATTGATCGAGGAATTGTTATAACTGGCGGTGGAGCATTACTAGACGGAATTGATCAATTATTTTCAAATAATTTAAAGGTTCCAGTTATGGTTGCTGAAACACCATTAGATGATGTAGCTGTAGGTACAGGAAAATTATTAGAGCACATTGAAAATGCACAATAATTTTTTTCGCAAACTTCTAATATTTCCAATAATAATTTATAAAAAAATAATTTCTCCATTATTTCCACCGTCCTGTCGATATTATCCGACTTGTTCGACATATATGATTGACGCGATTGAAATGCATGGAATTGTTGGAATAATAATTGGAATTGCAAGAATTCTTCGGTGCAACCCCTTTGTTAAAGGTGGCTATGATCCAGTTCCTGAAAACATATCTATTTTTCGAAATAAAAATTATGAGATGAGAAAGGCGGAAAATAACCGTGTCAAAAAAAGAAAAAACAATTGAAATTCACGAAAATGAAAAAGTAATTAATGGTGTTAAAGTTCATCAGTTAACAACAAAAAATGATGAGGTAATTGGTGAAGTTAAGCCTGAAGGGAGTAAATTTATTGCTGCTTTAAGTAGTGGTGAAAAATTTACTGTTACAAGAGTAGAAGAAGGAATGGCTATTTTGCTTCGAGAATACCACTTACATTATAATAATTAAATTTTCATAAGAGGTAATAAGCGTGCAAGAAAGAAAAACACCAACGCGGCGGCAAGTCGAAGAAGATACCCGAATTGATTGGGGCATAATTTTATCTGTCTTGGTTCTTGCGGTAATTGGACTTGGTTCGATTTTTGTTGCTGCAAATCATGATTCAAGTACAACAAGTGTTGCTAAAGCGTTAATTTCGCAGTCAATTTGGTATGTTCTTGGTATTATCGCAGTTATTTTTATTATGCAATTTGATGCTGAACAACTGTGGAAAATTGCGCCGGTAGCATATGGATTAGGAATTACTTTACTAATCTTAGTCTTAATTTTTTATAGTAGGGCGTATGCTGTTCAAACAGGTGCAAAAAGTTGGTTTGCTATTGGGGGATTTACGTTCCAACCGTCAGAGGTTATGAAACCTGCGTTTATATTAATGTTAGGTAGAGTGGTCGTCCAACACAATACCGAATATTATGAACATTCGGTTAAGAGTGACTGGGAATTAATTGGAAAGTTGTTATTGTGGACGTTACCAGTTGCGATTTTATTACGTTTGCAAAATGACTTTGGGACAATGCTGGTTTTCTTTGCTATACTTGGGGGTATTATATTAGTTTCGGGTGTTACATGGGAAATTTTGCTTCCACTTTTTGGTGGAGCTTCTTTAATTGGTATTTTAGCAATTATTTTAGTTACGTACGGTAGAAATTTACTAATGTTAGTTGGATTTAAAGCTTATCAATTTGATCGTATTGAAGCGTGGTTGAATCCAACTGCGGGAACATCAGGAAACAGTTATCAATTATGGCAAAGTATGAAAGCGATTGGATCAGGACAATTATTTGGAACGGGTTTCAATAACTCTCATGTTTACGTTCCTGTTCGAGAATCAGATATGATTTTCTCTGTTATTGGTGAAAATTTCGGATTTATTGGTGGATGTATTTTGATTTTCATTTATTTATTATTAATTTTTCAAATGATTCAAGTAACATTTGATACGAAAAATGAATTTTATGCATATATTTCAACCGGTGTAATCATGATGATTTTATTCCATGTTTTTGAAAATATTGGGATGAGTATTGGATTACTTCCATTAACAGGGATTCCATTACCCTTTATTAGTCAAGGGGGATCGGCATTAATCGGAAATATGATTGGGATTGGCTTAATTATGTCAATGAGATATCATAACCAGAGTTATATGTTCTCAAATAGTAAGGAATTCAGATAATTATAGAGGATCTGTTCATGATAGAATTTTACTGTTATAAAAAATGTAGTACATGTAGTAAAGCCAAAAAATGGCTTGATAACCAGCATATTGAATATAAATATGTTGAGATAACTGAACAAAGGCCTTCAAAAGAGATGTTTAAAAAGTGGTTAGGCAATAGTGAATATTCAGGGAGATATTTATTTAACACAAGCGGTCAAATTTATCGAAAGTTAAATTTAAAAGATAAGTTAGATAATATGTCTATTGATCAAAAAGCAGAACTACTCTCTAATGAAGGGATGCTCATTAAAAGGCCATTAATAGTTGATGGTAGTGCTATTATGTGTGGTTTTAACGAAAAAGAATATTCGAAAAAGTTTTTGTAATGCACTAGATACTTAGTTCATTATAAATTATAATTTGTATTAATAGATAGAGGCTTGGAAATTTCAAGCCTTCTTTTTTGTAATAGGAGGTTTGTGTATGATAAAGGACAAAAGGCGTTTAGGGATGATTTTTGCGATTGTCGGTACAATGTTTTGGGGGATATCTGGTACAGTAGCGCAAGGACTTCTCCAAAATGGTGTAACAGCGCAATGGTTAGTCTGTGTTAGAATGATTTTTGCCGGATTAATTTTGGTAATTTGGAGTTTTTTTACGATTGAAAGGAAAATATGGCAAGAAATTTTTTCTAAGAAAAATTTCTTATCACTAGTCGTGTTTTCAATCTTTGGAATGATTCCATCGCAATTTACATATTTTAAAGCAATTGAGGCAGGAAATGCCTCAACTGCAACAATATTACAATTTTTAGGGCCATTATTTATTATTATATATTTAGCTTTTGCAACTAGAATTTTACCTAGAAGAATCGATGTAATTTCAATTGTTATAGCTATTTTGGGGATACTTTTATTAGTAACAGATGGTGACATGAATAGATTAACGTTATCTCCAGCAGCTCTTTTTTGGGGAATAATGGCGGGAGTTAGTCAAGCATCGTATACTTTGTTACCGCGAGAGTTATTAAAGAAATTTGATGCTAGAGCAATTTCTGGTTTGTCTATGATAGTTGGAGGAATTGTATTATTACCGTTTGTAATTTTTCAAAAAGTACCGGAATTTTCACCCCAAAATTTTGCAGCGCTATTTTATATAATTGTTTTTGGAACAATGTTTGCTTATTTATTATATTTAATGAGTTTAAAATTTATTCCACCAGAAACTACAGGTATGCTTAGTGCGTTTGAGCCGTTTACAGCAACTATTTTAACTATTCTAGTGTTTCATATTCATTTGGGATTTTTTGAATTATTGGGCGGGCTCTTGATTTTATCAACAACATTTTTACAATCAATTTCTATAAAAAGAAAATAAATGACTTGTTGTCCCTGTATTTCTTTAATACAATTAAGTAAAGGATAGAAAGCGGGGGAAGTACGATGAATGAAACTTTTTTAATTCAGTTTTTAAATGACTATTTTAATGGAGATTTTAAAAACATTCATGATGTTGCCGGAAATAAACATTTGGTAGGATACAGTAACTTATATAATGAAAATTTATTTATAAAAATCTTCATTGATGAATCTATGTTTTATGCTGAACAACATGTTAATCAAGTGTACTATCCAGAAATATATTTAGATAGTGTAATATACGAGGACAACTATGTTGTAGTTCTTAAAGATAGAGAATTATTTGATATAGATCAAGAATTAAATGAAGAAAGAGCATATAAGTACGGCACTATGATTGCTAATTTTCATAATAAACTAACTAATAATGTTAGTGTGAAAAATGATACGCGTAGGCTTTCTGAAATTGTTGATGAAGATTTTCAAAATTTGAAGAACACAGAATATGAAAAGAAAGTTAGTGAAGCATATGAGCATATTCAAAGAATATTACAACAGGTAGATAACGAATATGAATTACTTCCTAAAGTAGTATTACATGGTGATTTTAGTCTTCGTAATATAAAGAAATATAAAGATAACGAAGTGTTGATTGATTTTGAACATTCAAGAATGGGATCTCAATATGAAGATTTTATTAAATTTTTCTTTAATGAAGTGGTAGATGTTTCCTTGCGAAATGAATTTTTGAAAGGTTATCGCGATCAAGGAGAATTTGAAATTCCAAGTTCTGAGTTACAACAAGTATTACTTTTTAAAACAGCAATTGAGATATATTTATTTCACTTATCACATCCAAAGAAAAAATTTGGAAAAATGGCGGATATGATGATTCAAACAATTTTGAATAACGATGCGGTGTTAAAAATTTAAAAAAATATACTTTTGTTGGTACGAATTTATCAATAAGACTTGAAATATTTTGAATTTTATTGCATTATTAAAATAATACAGATTGTTTAGGAGAATTATATTTCATGGCTAAAAGAGGGATGTTAATTGTTCTATCTGGCCCATCAGGTGTTGGTAAAGGAACAGTTAGAAAAGAAATTTTTTCACAACCAGGTAATAACTTTCATTATTCAGTATCTATGACTACTCGAGATATGCGACCTGGAGAAGTAGATGGAAAGGATTATTACTTTGTATCAAAAGAAGAATTTGAACAACAAATTAAAGATGATCAAATGCTTGAATATGCAAAGTATGTTGATAATTACTACGGAACACCATTAAAATATGTAAACCAAATGTTAGATAGTGGTAAAGACGTATTCCTTGAAATTGAAGTTAAAGGTGCAATGCAGGTCCGTAAAAAAGCTCCAGATGGTTTATTTATTTTCTTAACTCCACCTGATTTAATGGAATTAAGACAAAGAATTATCAATCGTGGAACAGATGATATTGAAACAATTAATAAGCGTATGGAAAAAGCGGTTGATGAAATTGAAATGATGCAAAATTACGACTACGCAGTTGTTAATGATGTTGTTGAAGAAGCCGCTGAAAAAATTAAAACAATCATTAGAGCTGAACGTTGGCGTGTAAAACGTTTTTTACCAGATTACAAGAAGCAGTTAGGAGATTTTAAATAATGATTTTATATCCATCAGTAGACGAATTATTAGAACAAGTTGATTCACGTTATTCTTTAATTATGCTTGCAGCTAAGCGTGCTCATCAAGTAGACGAAGGTGCTGAAGAATTATTAGATTCATATAAATCACCAAAACAAATTGGTCATGCTTTAGAAGAAATTGCTGCTGGTAAAGTTAAGATCAAAGATAGCAAAAAATAATTATTAGAGGGTTAGGTAGAATCTTACCTAACCTTTTGGATTTTTGTCAGTTAATACTGATGAGAAAATTTAATTAAATATATTCGAAAAGATAATGGTTAAGTAGATTGGAGAACAAGCTGCTTAGCCGTTATTTTTTTGCGCATCTTTTCTTTAATCTTTAGAGTGCCTGCGGTAGATTCAAGACATCTTTGGACAGTATTACTAGAAACATGGTAATCAAAAGAAGTGTCTTTCATGGATGTATTTTTCTTAAAATTAACAATAATCTGTTATTTAATATTATTTGAAATAGAACAATGTTCTTCAAAACCAGAAATAGGGAATACACGAGTTGAACGACAATTCTTCCAGATGAATTTTTGTTCACAAACTCCCATAAATAAAGACTTTTCATCTGATCTAGAACAAAGGATTAGAACCGGAGGAGTTTTACCATATTGAACCCACAATTATGGCAGCGTTTAGGAGAATCGAAACTTTGAATACAGTTTAAAATCTTAAAATCGTCTAATTCGGAGTATTGATCTTTTGATTTATCCAAAATAATACTGATGATAATCTTAAAATACATTTTAAAATTATCATTAGTACAGAATATAGAACCACCCTTTTTTAGTCTAAAATTTTAAGCGTCAATTTTTAAGGAAGCTCTAGTAGTTATGATATAATTTATTTGAAGTATTTTTATTGGAGGAAAGTTCATGTCTAAGAAAAATGTAGTTTTCTTTATTACAGGTGGGATTGCGGTTTATAAAGCTGCGTCTTTAGTTAGAATTTTCGTTAAAAATGGATATAATGCGCGAGTAGTTATGAGTGATTCAGCTCAAAAATTTGTTACTCCTTTAACGTTCGAGGCATTAACACACACTAAAGTAATAACAGATATTTTTAATAACGATACTGAATTTATCCCTCATGTAGAACTAGCAAATTGGGCGGATTTTGCTGTGGTATTACCAGCAACTGCAAATGTTGTAGGAAAGATGGCCAACGGGATTGCCGATGATACTGTATCAACTTGTTTATTAGCAATTGATAAACCAAAATATGTTATTTTAGCAATGAATGATAAAATGTATGAAAATCCCGCCACGCAAAGAAATATTGAAACTCTAGTGGCGGATGGAATTAAGGTTATGGAACCTAAAGTCGGTTTATTAGCTGAAGGGTATGAAGCAAAAGGGAGGATGCCAGAACCCGATGAAATTTTTCAATGGGTAAAAAAATGTAATATTCAAAAAAATGACTTGGAAGGCAAAGTAATTACGATTTCTGCAGGGAGTACTATTGAACCAATTGATCCCGTTAGATATTTAACTAATCATTCGAGTGGAAAAATGGGATTTGAACTTGCTAAAGTTGCGGCCAATAGAGGTGCGATAGTAAATTTAGTCAGCGGTCCTACAAAACTTACCCCACCTCAAAATGTGAATTTTGTAGATATAAAAACAACAACTGACATGAAAGACACAATGTTAAACTTACTACCAAAGTCAGATGTGGTTATAATGGCGGCCGCGGTTTCAGATTATCGTGTGAAAGAAATTTCGAATAAAAAAATAAAAAAGGATGGGGAAAGCCTACAACTTACATTAGTTCAAAATCCAGATATTCTTAAAGAATTAGGACATAAAAAAGGTAAGGGGCAAATTATTATCGGTTTTGCTGCAGAAACCAATAACCTTGAAAATTATGCTAAGGGCAAATTAAAATCTAAAAATGCAGATTTTATTGTAGCAAATGATGTGTCGAGAAAAGATATTGGGTTTGGGACGGATGAAAATGAAGTTATAATTTTTGGACAAAATGATTTCAAACAAAAAATTAGCAAGGCTTCAAAAGAAATTATTGCAGAAAAAATATTTGATGTTTTGTCAATGAAGGGTGAGTAAAAATATGCAAATTGCGGATGTGATTGTCGATGTACCGACAATGCAAACTAATAGACCGTACACATATTTAATTCCAGAACAATTTCAAAATGATTTAGAACCAGGAATGAGAGTTTCTGTTCCGTTCGGAAATGGAAATCGGCTAATCCAAGGATTCATTACCAAAATAGATTATGTTAAAAATAATGATATTAATTTAGAAAAATATAAAGAAATCCAAGAGATACTAGATATTGAGCCAACTGTAAATGAAGAATTATTGCAATTAGCTGATTGGATGGCAAAGTATACATTTGCTTTTAAAATAAAATGTCTACAAGTAATGTTACCAAGTGCATTAAAAGCAAAATATGATCGCATATTTAAATTTATTGGTAATGATAAAACATCAGCAATTCAAGAAATTTTTGGGAATGATAATGAATTAGTAGAAAGTAAACATGATTTAACTCCTCAAAAAATTCAACAATTATTAAACTTACGCAAAAAAAATCTTGTTGAAGTATCTTATATAGTAAAAGATAAATTAACATCTAAAAAAGTTTGGGCGTTTAGGCCAATTTTAGAAAAAGATTCTTATCAAGAATTAAGCAGAAAAGTATCTAAAAATGCGAATCGACAAAAATTATTGCTAGAGTTACTCCAAAGGTTGGATTCAACTAAGGAATATAGACAACTAGAGTATGCAAATAAGTTAAATTTATCAAGTGTTGATTTTAAAAATGCAGAAACAAAAGGCTGGATTTCAAGATTTAAAGTTGATGAATATCGTGATCCATTTGCAAATATTGAAATTAAACGTGATGAACATAAAATTTTGTCAAAAGAACAAGATGAAGCGTTTAAATCTATTAGTAGGGATGTTAATAATCATGTAAATAGTGTGAATCTATTGCAGGGTGTGACAGGAAGTGGAAAAACTGAAGTTTACTTACAAGTTATTGATAATGTTCTAAAAAAGGGGCAAACAGCGATTATGCTGGTACCGGAAATTTCTTTGACACCACAAATGATTAATCGATTTAAAGCCCGTTTTGGTAGTAATGTCGCCACTTTACATAGTGGATTATCAAATGGTGAAAAATTAGACGAATGGCGAAGAATCGAAAAAAATGAGGCCAAAGTTGTTGTGGGGGCAAGATCTGCAATTTTTGCTCCCTTAAAAAACATAGGGGTCATCATTATTGATGAAGAACATGAAGATAGCTATAAGCAAGAAGAAATGCCTCGTTATGATGCAAAAGACGTTGCAATTTGGAGAGGAAAATATCATCATTGCCCAGTAGTTTTAGGTAGTGCTACACCTTCTTTGGAAACAAGAGCAAGGGCGCAAAAAGGTGTGTATAAGTGGTTAAAACTAACGAAGCGAATTAATGGAAAAAGCCTGCCAAAAGTTCATATCATTGATATGAAAGAAGCGTATAAAGATTCACCAAGTCCAGATTTTTCAATTGAATTATTAAATGAAATTTATCAAACGATTCAAAGAAAAGAACAGGTAGTCTTGATGTTAAATCGTCGTGGTTACTCATCATTTGTGATGTGTCGAGACTGTGGAAATGTGGTTAATTGTCCTAATTGTGATATTTCTTTGACTTTACACATGGATTCTAGAACATTGAGATGTCATTACTGTGGTTTTGAAATGAGTCCGCCAAAGGTTTGTTCAGTATGTAAAAGTACTAAAATTAGATATTACGGTACAGGTACACAAAAGGTTGAAGCAGAATTAAAAAAATTAATACCAAATGCTCGAATTTTGAGAATGGATGTCGATACAACTCGAAAAAAAGGTGCTCATCAAAAAATTCTGGATGAATTTGGAAGTCAAAAAGCAGATATTCTGTTAGGAACACAGATGATTGCGAAAGGGTTAGATTTTCCTAATATTACACTAGTTGGAGTTTTGAATGCCGATACAGGTTTAAATTTCCCTGATTTTCGTGCAAGTGAAAAAACTTTCCAATTATTAACACAAGTAAGTGGTCGTGCTGGTCGTGCTGATAAGGATGGGAATGTATTTATACAAACTTTTAATCCAGACCATTATGCAATTAATCTTGCTAGAAAACATTCATATGAGGAATTTTTCTACCACGAGATGAAAATGAGGCATATGTTAAATTATCCCCCATATTATTATTCATACAAAATATCTGTTAGTGCTAAAAATGAAGAACAGGTTGTAAAAAGAATTTATAAAATTGGGAATGAGTTAAAAGGAATTCTGTCTGCTCAAGCACAGATTTTAGGGCCAGCGCCTCAAGGGATAACCAGAATTAATAATCGATATTATTATCAAATTATTATAAAATATAAAAAAGAAGAAAAATTGGAAGAATATTTATCGAAATTACTCGTTTCTAGTCAAAAATTTGAAAGAAATGGAGAATTAATTGTAATCGATAGAAATCCAAATAGATTCGAATAAGGGAGTGGAAGAATCGTGAAATCAATTATTTTTATGGGAACGCCTCAATTTGCGGCACCAATTTTAGAATCATTAATTGAAACAGGATATAATGTTTTAGCTGTAGTAACACAGCCAGATAAGAGGGTTGGAAGAAAAAAAGAACTACACCAGTCACCAGTTAAAAAAATTGCAGTTGCACATGGAATTAAGGTGTATCAACCATTTAAATTAAGTGGTAGTGATGAAATGCAAGAATTAATGGATCTAAAGCCTGATTTGATTGTTACCGCAGCATACGGTCAATTTTTACCAACAAAATTAATTGAGTCTGCTAAAATTGCTGCTATTAACGTACATGGATCATTATTACCAAAGTATAGAGGTGGGGCTCCAATTCAATATTCAATTATGAATGGTGATGATAAAACAGGAGTAACAATTATCTATATGGTTAAAAAAATGGATGCAGGTGCAATGCTTGCACAAGCAGAAATGCCAATTTTAAGTTCTGATGATGCTGGATCTATTTTTGAAAAGATGAGCTATTTGGGAAGAGACTTACTGATTGAAACCTTACCAAAAATAATTTCAGGAGACATTCAACCTGTCGAACAAGATGAAAATCAAGTTGTATTTTCTCCTAATATCGAACCAGAAGAAGAAATCTTACACTTAGATTTAGAAGCAAAAGAAATTGATTGGAAGGTTCGCGCATTGCGTCCGGCACCTGGTGCTTATTTTACAAACTTTAAAAATAAGCGGACCAAGATTTGGGATGTTACGCCATTAGATGAAATAACTACATTAGAAGCAGGTTGTGTAGTTGAAGTAGGAAAACACTTGTTAAAAGTTGCAGCAGCGAATGGAACGGTGTATTCAATTAATGAAATTCAACCAGCTGGAAAACAACGCATGGATATAACTAGTTACGTGAACGGAACTGGTCAAGGATTAAAAGTAGGACAAAAGGTTGTTGAGGATGAGCAATAAATTAAATAAAAAAACTAATAATGTACGTGCGTTAGCCGTTCAAACATTAACTAAAATTGAAAAACAAAATAGTTATTCAAATTTGGCACTAAATAGCGTGATTGAAAGTAATAACTTATCAAATCGTGACGCCGCATTATTAACTAATATTGTATACGGAGTTATTCAACACAAATTAACTTTGGAATACTACTTAGCCAGTTTTATAAATCTAAATAAAACAGATAATTGGGTAAAAATTTTATTAATGACGGCATTGTATCAAGAATTGTATTTAGATAAGATTCCTAAAAGAGCAATCTTTAATGAAACAATTGAAGTAGCTAAAATCTTGGGACATGCCGGAATTCGAAAATATGTGACTGGGGTGTTACATGCAATTGATCGCCAAGGATTGCCAGAGATCCCAACAGATAATTTAGTAAAAAATTTATCTTTGAAATCAAGTACACCAACTTGGTTAGTTGATTATCTAATAAAGAGTGTTGGTGAAAAAAAGGCAAGTTCTATTTTAAGCGTAATTAATAATGTACCAAATCATAGTGTAAGGGTGAATACCCAACAAATTGATATTGACAAGCTGTCTAATCAATTAATTCAAGAAGGGTATGAAGTTACTCAAAGTAATGTTAGTCCTGTAGGGTTAATTATGGATGGGGGATTTATTCCTAAGAGTAAAGCTTTTAAAGAAGGAAAATTAGTTATCCAAGATGAAAGTGCAATGTTGGCTGTAGATAGTATGAATGTCCAACCTAATGATACTATTTTAGATGCTTGTGCAGCTCCAGGAGGAAAAACAACGCAAATTGCTGATTCACTACAAGATGGGGAAGTTTATGCTTTAGATATTCACCAACATAAGGTGAAGTTAATTGCTGAAAATGCTTCTCGTCAAAATGTAGCAGATAGAGTTAAAGGAATTCAATTGGATGCAAGAAAGGTGAACGATGAATTTTCAGCTGAATATTTTGATAAAATTTTAGTTGATGCTCCTTGTTCAGGTTTAGGATTATTAAGACGAAAACCAGAAGTAAAGTATGATAAAAATCTTAATGATTCAAAAAATTTACACAAAATTCAAGTAGAAATTTTGGAAAAAGTTGCCCCAACACTTAAAGAAGGTGGGGTTTTAACATACAGTACTTGTACAATTATTGATATTGAAAATCAACAAGTTGTAGATGAATTTCTAAGTAAACATCCCGATTTTAAACAAGTAAAGACTAAAACAATGAATAAAATTAAAGAAAATAGAGATGAATTGGGATTAACTATTTATCCAGATGATTTTAATTCAGATGGATTTTTTATTGCTACGTTAGTAAAAAATAATTAAAAATTGGGGAGATAAGATGAAAATTGCTTATTTAAGTGATATTGGAAGAGTTCGAGAAAATAATGAAGATTATATTGGAGCTTTTCAAAATAAAGCCGGAGCTACTATGGTATTGGTTGCTGATGGTGTCGGTGGCCATAATGGTGGTGAAGTGGCTTCAGAAATGGCAGTGTCTCATTTGGGATATTATTTTGGAGAGACTAGTTTTTATTCTATCGACCAAGCAAGTGCATGGTTAAATAAACAGGTTGAAAAAGAAAACAAAATCATTTTAGAAAATGCTTCTAAGTATTCCGACTTATCTGGAATGGGAACTACATTAGTTGTGGCAATTATTTTTTCACAAGGAATTTTGGTAGCAAATATTGGGGATAGCAGGGGTTATTTGTATCATTTATCTCAATTAGAACAGATTACAGAAGATCACTCGCTTGTAAACGAGCTAATCAAACGAGGAGAATTAAGTAAAGAAGATGCCCAGGTTCATCCTGGAAGAAACGTTATTACTCGTTCGTTAGGAATTTCAGATACGGCTGAATTAGATGAAAAAGTCATCCCAAAGTTGAGTGGACAAATGCTCTTATTGTGTTCAGATGGTTTAACAAATTTAGTTACTGATGAACAAATTGCAGAAATTCTTAATGTTTCTGAAACTCTAGAAGATAAGTGTCAAAGATTAATTAACGCCGCAAACGATGCAGGTGGAAATGATAATATATCAGTTTTATTAGTATCGTTTGATGAAGAGGAGATTTGATAATAATGGAGCCAGGATACATATTGAACAAACGTTATCAAATTATTCGTACATTAGGCGAAGGTGGGATGGCAAATGTTTATCTCGCAAATGATTTAGTTGAACATCGCCAAGTTACAATAAAAGTGTTGCGCCTGGATTTACAAACTGATGAATCTGCTCTAAGAAGATTTAAACGTGAAGCAAAAGCATTAAGTGAATTAGATAATGAAAATATCGTTAAAATTTATGATATAAGTCAGTCAAACGATGGATTACAATTTTTAGTTATGGAATATATTGAAGGAACAGATTTAAAAGAGTATATTAAAGAAAATTATCCGTTAAAATACGAAACTGTCGTTCAAATAATGGATCAAATTTTATCAGCTGTTTCATATGCTCACAAGCAAAATATAATTCATCGGGACCTGAAGCCTAAAAATATTTTAATCGATAAAAATAATGTTGTTAAAATTACAGATTTTGGAATTTCAATGGCAACTACTGAATCAACATTGACGCAAACGAATTCTATGCTTGGATCTGTCCATTATATATCCCCTGAACAAGCTCGGGGAAGTATGATTACGAAACAATCAGATATCTATTCTTTAGGAATAGTTTTATTTGAATTATTAGTGGGGCACGTTCCGTACAAAGGAGAAACTGCAATATCAGTTGCTTTAAAGCATTACAAAAGCAAAATACCATCTGTAAAGAAAATCGATCCTAAAATTCCACAGGCACTGGAAAATGTTATCTTGCATGCAACATCAAAAAGCCTATCGGACCGATATCAAACGGTTGCCGCAATGAGAGATGACTTACGTACAACTTTAAATGAAGAACGAAAAGAAGAAAAAATCTGGCGGCCACAAATTTTGATCGAGGAAGAAACTAAGATCATTCCTCAGATTAATCATGAAGATGAAATGATTGAAGATGATACAATCGAACTCCCAATAAAGAAAAAATATGTTGTCCCAGAAAATATTAGTTTAAGAGAAGTTTTAAAACAAAAGTACTCTAGAAAAGAAGTGGGAATCTTTTTAGGAGCTATTTCATTCATAACCGTCGTGATTACGGTGATAATTTTTGCAATTACGACAACACCAAAAGTAATTTCAATGCCAGATATTAGAGGTTTGTCTAAATCTCAAGCTACTGAAATTTTAGATAGTCATAAATTAAGTTTGGGACAAGTGAAATATCAATATTCGAGTGATTATAATTATGGCCAAATTATTAAGTCTTTTCCCAAAAAAGATAAAAAAGTTCGTCAACAAACGGCTATTAATGTAATTATTTCTAAAGGGCCAGATGCAAAAAAATTTGGTGATTATCGGGGGCAAAATTATCAAGCAGTTAAAAAGCGGCTTGAAAAACAAGGTGTTCATGTATATGAAGAAGAAAAGTATACGGACAGTGCCGAAACCGGAGCTATTTTAAAACAAAGTATTTCGCAAAAAGAAAAAGTAGTAATGAGTGAAACTACGGTAACATTTACAATTAGTAAAGGGCCAACTTATTTTAAAGTAAGAATGTTATCTGGGATGTCAAAGGATCAAATTGATGCTTATGCCCAAAGTGAAGGAATTAAAGTCGTATATCAATATGAATATTCCGATACAATTGCCGAGAATCAAGTTATTAAGCAAGGACCAGCGCCTAATGCAACAATGTACCGTGGTCAAACACTAATTGTTATTTTGTCTCGTGGAAAAGTACTAGGTAATGAAAATAGTAATTCGAAAGAAAAATTTAACCAAGGTGAAGGTAATAATAGGGAAAGTGAATCCCTTAATAGTACCTCAAATTCGCTTAGTCAATTGCAACAAAAATAGTTTTTTAAGAAATTAAAATAGATATAATATTTAAAGCTCTGATAAGATAAAGGTTATTAAACTAAGATTATCAGAGCTTTTATTTAGTATTCTGATAGCTTTAAGTAGTTTGTTTAACTAAGATGTTTCGTGTATACTAAATTTAAAAATGAAAGTAGGGTAGATATTTGGTAAAAGGAAGAATTAAGCAATCATTGAGTGGATACTATGATGTTTTAGTAGATGATAAAATTTATAGAACGCGAGCACGTGGGAATTTTAGAAAAAAAAAGTTGACTCCATTAGTGGGAGATTGGGTAGAATTTAAATTTGAGGATAACTCAACAGATGGATATGTATTAAAAATTTATGAAAGAAAAAATGAACTTGTACGTCCACCGGTTGCAAATATTGATGCAGCGATTGTTGTTTCTGCTTGTATTGAACCAAAGTTTTCAACAAACTTATTAGATCGGCAAATTGCAATGTTAGAATCACATGATATTGAACCTGTATTATATTTTTCAAAGGCAGATATTTTATCAGAATCGGAATATAATGAGATGAACGAATATATAAATTATTATAAAGAGTTTTATCCTACTTATAATACCCGTAAGCAAGAGTTGAAAAAAGAAATTCTAGATCAAATGATGGATACTTTGAAAAATAAGGTTGTCGTAGTAATGGGACAAACCGGAGCGGGAAAATCTACGATGCTAAATGAAATCGATGAATCGCTTAAAATTGAAACAGGAGAAATTTCAAAAGCTTTAAGTCGTGGTAAGCATACTACTAGGAAAGTTACATTACACGATATTAATGATGTACTTATTGCAGATACACCTGGTTTTTCTTCTTTTGACTTATTAGAAATTACTAAAGAAGAATTACCTTTATTATTTAGAGATTTTGTTAAATATCAAGATGGCTGCAAATTTAGAGGATGCCTTCATATAAAAGAACCGAAATGTGCGGTTAAAGAAGCGGTCGAAGAAGGAAAAATTTTGAAGTCACGCTATGAAAACTATCTTCAATTTAATGAAATGATTGTAAATAAAAAAATTAAGTATAGATAGCGAGGGGATTTTATGATTATTGCACCATCAATTTTAAGTGCTAATATTAATAATTTAGAAGAAGATATTCAAAAAATAGAAAAATCAGAGGCGCAATATCTACATATTGACATAATGGACGGGCATTTTGTACCCAATTTATCTTTTGGTCCAAATATTGTGCAGTCACTCCGAAAAATAAGCACCAAGGTTTTTGACGTACATTTGATGGTCGAAAATCCAGATGAATGGATTGAAAAATTTGCTACCGCTGGTGCAGACGTAATTGGTGTTCATTACGAATCTTCACCACATATTTATCGGACTTTAACGGAAATTAAAAAATTAGGAAAACAGGCAGAAATTGTTATTAATCCAGCAACTCCAATCGGTGTAATTGAAGAAGTATTGCCAATTGTTGATCAAGTGTTGGTGATGACTGTTAATCCAGGTTTTGGTGGCCAAGCATTTATAGAAAATATGTTAGATAAGATAGCTAAATTAGATGACATGAAAAAAAAGTTTGGATATCAATTTAAAATAGAAGTTGATGGTGGAATTAACGAAAAGACAATTCAAAAATGTAAAAAATCCGGTGCAAATATTGCAGTAGCAGGTTCATATATTTTTGCAGGGGATATTGAAGATAGAGTCAAAAAATTAAATGATGTAATAGAGGATTAGATAGTGACAATTAGAATTTTAGCTGGGGGAACTAAAATAAATTATCCCCCAAATTTTGAACAAGTACTTGAAAAAACAAAAAATGATTTTTGGATAGGTGTCGATTATGGGGCGCTATATTTAATAAATCATGGAGCTAAAATTGATGTTGCTGTCGGTGATTTTGATTCAATTTCCTCTAGTGAATTAGAAAAGATACAAAAGAATGTTTCTCGGATAATTAAGGTAAGTCCTGTGAAGGATTATACAGATACTGAAATATCATTAATCGAAATTTTAAAAAAAGATGTAACAGAAAATATAATCTTATATGGCGCTACTGGCGGACGCATTGATCATTTGATGGCAAATTTATTCTTCATTCTTAAACCAGAATTTAAAGATTTAGTAGGAAGAATAAAAATTGTTGATTTGAAAAATGAAATTAGTTTTTTAAAACCGGGGAAAAATTTAATAAAGCATGATGCTGATAAAAAATATATTTCTTATATAACTTTAGGGGATGTAAGAAGATTTTCAATTTCAAAACATAAGTATAATTTGGAAGCAAGGGATGAAGTGCTACCAAACGCATATGTTAGTAATGAGTTAAACGAACATGAAAGTCAAGGAATTGTAAGTTTTGAAAGCGGAATCGTTTGTTTGATAAGAAGCAAAGATTAATATGAGATAAACAAAAAGAGGCTGAAAAAATCAGCCTCTTTATTTGCATTTTTAACTCAAATTATACACGAGTAACCTTGCCAGACTTTAATGCACGAGTTGAAACCCAAACTTTTTTAGGCTTACCATCAACTAAGATACGAACTTTTTGTAAGTTTGGCTTCCAGCTACGGTTAGTTGCGTTTAAAGCGTGTGAACGCTTCTTACCAAAAGTAGTCTTACGACCTGTAACAAAATCTTTTGCCATTCTAGATATCCTCCATTCAAATTTAAATTCAAATAAAGCAAAGTTGCTTATCCACTAAATAAAATTATCATAGATAGCGCATGATTGCAATAGTTTTCTGTAAAGTTAATTTACTTTACGGCAAAAAAATAAAATTAAAAGTCAAAAATTTTAATTTCAAACGAAGTATGGTAAAATGGTGTATGTATAAAATACCAATCAATTAAGGAGGCTTATTTATGGCTGTAAAAATTAAAAATCAATATGGTAACATTGATATCTCTAACGAAGTAATCGCTACAGTTGTTGGAGGAGCCGTAACCGAAATTTTCGGTGTTGTTGGTATGGCAAGTAAAAATCAAATTAGAGATAATTTAAATGGAATTTTAGGAAGAGATAGCTATTCAAAAGGGGTTATCGTTCGCCAAGAAGAAAATGGCATAAGTATTGATGTTTACATCGTAGTTGGATATGGAATTAAAATTTCAGAAGTATGTCATAACGTACAATCAAAAATTAAATACAATTTAGAATCTATGCTTAATGTTGACGCCCAAGCAGTAAATGTAGTCGTTCAAGGCGTGCGCATTATTGAAGATTAATTTGTTTTATCTGATTTAAGGAGGAGAATTAAAAGGTGGAAGTAACTAAGATTACTGAATCAGAATTTAGAAAAATGGTTCTGACGGCTTCAAATAAATTAAATAATAATGCGAAATTTATAAATTCATTGAATGTATTTCCTGTTCCAGATGGTGACACAGGGACTAATATGAGCCTTTCGCTTGCAAGTGGTAATAAATACGTGTCAGAATCAACTTCTACAGAAGTTGGACATTTAGCTTCTGCGCTTGCTAAAGGATTATTAATGGGAGCTCGAGGAAATTCTGGGGTTATTTTATCTCAAATTTTTAGAGGATTCGGTAAGGCTATCGAAGACAAGCATGAGTTAACAGCACAAGATTTAACCGATGCATTATCAGCTGGGGTTGAAACAGCCTATAAAGCAGTTATGAAACCTCAAGAAGGTACGATTTTAACTGTTGCCAGAAAAGCTGCCGAAGCAGCACGTATTGCAGTTAAAAATACTGATGATTGTGTTGTAGTAATGACTAAAGCTCATGAAGGCGCAAAGAAAGCCCTAGAGAGTACACCTGATCTTTTACCGGTATTAAAAGAAGTGGGAGTTGTTGACTCAGGCGGACAAGGGTTAACATTTGTTTACCAAGGATTTATGGAATCATTATCAGGAAATGTTGTTGAAGATGAACACGTTCCTAATCCAGTTGAAATGGATGAAATGATCAATGCTGAACATCACAAAAGTGTTCAAGGGCAATTACATACAGAAGACATTGAATTTGGTTACTGTACAGAAATTATGGTCAGATTAGGAGCAGGTCGATTAGTTGATTCTGAATTTGATTATGATACTTTTAGAGGACACTTAGCTGAATATGGTGATTCTTTATTAGTTATTGCCGATGATGAAGTGGTTAAAGTCCATGTTCATACAGAACATCCTGGGGAAGTTCTTTCATATGGACAACATTTTGGATCATTAATTAAAGTTAAAGTTGACAATATGCGTCTTCAACACGAAACAATTCTTGAAAAAGATAAAGAAGAAGACACTACTGATGAATTGCTTGAAAAAGCTAGAAAAGATGCCGGGGACTATGGTGTAATGGCCGTTGTCTCTGGTAAAGGACTAAAAGAGTTATTTATTAGTATGGGAGCCACTGATATCTTAGACGGTGGACAAACAATGAATCCAAGTACAGAAGATTTTGTAGAAGCAATTAATGCAAGTTCTGCTAAAAAGTTTATTATTATGCCTAACAATAAAAATATTTTCTTGGCAGCAAAACAAGCAGCACAATTGGTTGAAAAGCCTGTAGAAGTTGTTGAATCAAGATCAGTACTTGAAGGATTATCAGGATTATTTGCGTTTAGCCCAGATGTTGAATTACAAGACAATGCCGAATCAATGCGAGAAGCAATTGAAGAAGTAACTTCAGGTCAAGTAACAATTGCAGTTCGTGATACTACTATTGATGGTCAAGAAATCAAAAAAGATGATTACATGGGGATTATCGACGGCAAGATTAAGTTAACTCAAAAAGATGCTAAATCAGCTGCTATTGAAATGGCTAAGGCTATGATTGATGAAGATAGCGAAGTTGTTACAATTATTTTTGGGGAAGATGGAAACCAAGAAGAAGCTGAAGCAATTGAAGAAGCAATCTTAGAAATTGATGAAGATTTAGAGGTTGAAATTCATGAAGGAAATCAACCGGTTTATCCATATTTAATTTCTGTAGAATAATAAAAAAGGTTCGAGAGAACCTTTTTTATTTTATATATGAGAGGATGGTGAAAAGATGCCATTAAGTGATTCGGTAGCTGTTTTAAAAGGGGTAGGCCCTAAAAAGCAAGTTGCATTAAATAAGTTAGGGATCAATACAATTGAAGATTTATTTAATTTTTATCCCTTTAGATATGATGATTTGGCACAAAAAAAGCTAAATGAGATTTCAGATCAAGAAAAAATAACACTTAAAGGAACAATTGCTTCAGAGCCTACATTAACACATTTTGGAAGAAAGAAAAGTCGAATAAATTTTAAACTATTAATCGAACATGATGTTGTCAGCGTTTCTTTTTTTTAATCAACCTTGGTTAAAAAAACAATTAGAAACAGGAAAAGAAATCGCTGTATATGGTACATATGATCCAATCAGACAAAGTTTAGCGGGAATAAAAATCTTAGCACAAAATCAAAATGACTTTGTGGGCGTTTATCGCTCTTCAAAAGATATTAAAGCAAATACAATCAAAGATATTGTTAAAATTGCTTTTGCATCATATCAATATGAAATTGTGGATGTATTGCCGGTGTCATTAAGGAATAAATATCGGTTGGAAAACGCTAAGAAAATGATTGCAGGAATGCATTTTCCGACTTCAAAAAAAGAAGCTGATTTAGCTAGAAGAACTGCAATATTTGATGAATTTTTTAAATTTGAGGCAGGGATAACATTTTTAAAAAAGGAAAATAAAGTAAATCAAGGTATTATTATTGATTATGACAATGAAAAATTGAAGAAGTTCATTGCCAAGTTACCATTTGAATTGACGAATGCTCAAAAACGTGTAGTAAATGAAATTTGTCATGATATGCATAGTAGCAATCATATGAATCGCCTACTACAAGGAGATGTAGGATCTGGGAAAACAGTTATTGCAGCAATTGCAATGTACGCAGCCGTAACTGCAGGGATGCAGACAGCTTTGATGGCGCCTACTGAAATTTTGGCACAACAACATGCTGAAAAATTAGCTCATCTTTTTGAAAGTTTTGACGTAAATGTTGCATTGTTAACTAGTTCTTCAGTTAGTAAAGTAAAGCAACGGAAAGAGTTAATGGAGCACCTTGTAAATGGGGATATTGATATCGTGATAGGAACTCAAGCTTTAATACAAGATAAAGTTGAGTTTCATAATTTAGGATTAGTAGTTACGGATGAACAACATAGATTTGGTGTTAATCAGCGTAAAATCTTACGTGAAAAAGGAAATAATCCCGACGTACTTGCGATGACAGCCACTCCAATTCCTCGAACTTTAGCAATAACTACTTATGGCGAAATGGATGTTTCAATTATTAATGAACTTCCTAAAGGCAGGCAGCCAATTCAAACTCATTGGATTCCCAAAAAAGATACAGGTAAAGGAATGGAATTTATCAAAAATGAGTTAAAAAAAGGTTCACAAGCATATATTATTTCAGCTTTAATCGAAGAATCAGAAATGTTGGATTTACAAAATGCGACTGAAGTTTATGAAAAAACTAAAGCATATTTTGGAAATGAGTTTAAAGTAGGGTTGCTTCATGGAAAATTGACGGCTGAAGAAAAAGATAATGTGATGCAAGATTTCAAAAATGGAAAATTTGATATTTTAGTTTCGACGACTGTTGTTGAAGTTGGAGTTGATGTCCCAAATGCGACAGTAATGATGATCCTTGATGCTGATCGATTTGGGTTAGCTCAGTTACATCAATTAAGAGGACGTGTTGGTCGTGGATCTAAAGCATCGACTTGCATATTAGTTTCTGATCCTAAAAGTGATTATGGTAAAAAAAGAATGCAAACCATGGTTGATACGAATGATGGATTTGTAATATCTCAAAAAGATTTAGAATTACGAGGCCCAGGTGATGTTTTAGGATATAAGCAATCAGGACTTCCGGATTTCAGAGTTGGTAATCCAATTTCAAACTTGAATATTTTACAAATTGCACAACAAGAAGCGTATGATATAATAAATGATGAAGAGTTCGAAAAAAAGCAAGAAAATTTTGAATTAATAAAATTTTTAAATCAAAAAATGGTTGAAGAAAATAAATTCGACTAGGAGGATAATTATGAGAATTGCGGTAGATGCAATGGGCGGAGATTTTGCACCTAAAAGCGTAGTTGAAGGTGTAAAAAGAGCTAGTAAAGAATTTAAAGATATTGAGTTCCAATTATATGGGGACAAAAATCAAATTGAAGAGCTAATAAGCGAATCTAACAATGTGAAAATTTTTCATACAACAGAATTAATTGATATGAACGATGAACCAGTCAAGGCGATTCGGAGAAAAAAGGATTCTTCTTTGGTAAGAGCAGCTCAAGCAGTTAAAGATGGTGAAGCAGATGCGCTATTTTCATGCGGTAATACGGGTGCACTTTTGGCAAGTGGCCTATTGATTGTAGGTCGTATTAAAGGGGTTGCAAGACCAGGATTATTATCTACTTTACCAGTTTTATCTGATAATGGTGGCGCTTTTAACTTATTAGATAGCGGGGCTAATGCTGATAATAAAGCTGATCAACTTTATCAATACGCGCTTTTAGGTAAATACTATGCTCAAAGTGTTCGAGGAATTGAAAACCCAAGAATTGGGTTGTTAAATAATGGAACAGAACCACACAAAGGAAGCAAGTTAACTTTAGAAGCTCATCAATTAATTGCTGCTGATGAATCAATTAATTTCGTAGGCAATGTTGAGTCAAAAGATCTCTTAAATGGTGTGTGTGATGTTGTAGTAGCTGATGGTTTTACTGGAAATGCAGTTTTAAAAGCAATCGAAGGAACAGCTAAAACAGCAATGGGATTATTAAAGTCCACTGTAAAAAATTCAGGTATTCGTGGAATTTTAGGCGGTTTACTTTTGAAACCTAGTTTAAAGAAAATGGCCTCAAAAATGAGTGCTGCCCAATATGGTGGAGCTGTTTTATTAGGAACAAAATCCCCTGTTGTCAAAGCCCATGGTGCTTCTGATTCAGAAACAATTTACTACACAATTAAGCAAATCCATGAAATGTTAGAAACTGATATGATTGGAAAATTTACTAAATCAATTCAAAGTGAGTCAAAATCTAATAAAGAATAGCTAGAAATTAATATAGAGTAATGTTAAAATATATTGGCTATTAAGAAAAAGAAGGGTGTTTTAATTATGACAGAACAAGAAATCTTTAATAAAATGTCAGAAATTATTCAAGATCGTTTCGAAGTTAGTGCTGATAAAGTTACTAATGATTTAAACTTTCAAAATGATTTAGATGCAGATTCAATTGATATTGTGGAATTTGTCTTAGAATTAGAAGATGTTTTCGGACAAGAAATTCCAGATGAAGATGCTGAAAATCTTAAAACTGTTGGTGATGCTGTAAGTTATATTAGTGCACATCAAAATTAATTTTATTTTAGGAGCTAAGAAAAAACTATTATTTTTTCTTAGCTCCTTTTTTGTTATAATAGTAAAGAATACAGTATTTATGATGGGAGAGTAGTGTCGTGTTAAAAGGATTAGAACAAATGCTCAAAAAAGATTTTGATATTGAATTTAAAAATCATGAAATATTAGAGGCAGCTTTTACTCATGTTTCATATCTAAATGAAAAACCAAATTTAAAAAATAGAGGATACTATGAAAGAATTGAATTTTTAGGAGATGCAGTTATGCAATTATGTGTATCTGAATATATCTTTAAGAAATTCCCAAAAATGCCAGAAGGAAAATTAACTCGATTACGTGCGGCAATGGTTTGTGAAGATAGTTTTAGTAAATTTGCAACTGAATGCCATTTTAACGAATATATTCGTTTAGGAAAAGGTGAAGAAAAGGGAAATGCGCGTCAACGTACGAGCCTTTTATGTGATATCTTTGAAGCTTTTATAGGTGCACTATATTACGATCAAGGTAAAGATGCGGTTGTTAAATTTATATCTAAGGTTATTTTTCCTAAATTAGATGAAGGTTGGTTTGATCATTTAATGGATAACAAAACTGAATTACAAGAATTTCTTCAACAAAATGGTGAATGTAAAATTGTTTATGGAGAAGTTTCAGTAACAGGACCAGATAATCAACGTACGTATACAATGAATGTCTCAATTAACGGAAAAGTAATGGGTGAAGGAACTGGTAGAACAAAAAAATTAGCTGAACAAATGGCTGCATATAAAGCTCTAAAAAAACTCAACAAATAAAGGAGTGCCTTAGTGTATGAAAATAAAAACACTTACTTTGGATGGGTTTAAGTCTTTTGCAGATAAAACAGTTATCGAATTTCAGCCAGGTCTAACGGGAATCGTTGGTCCGAATGGTAGTGGTAAAAGTAATATTACGGAAGCAATTCGTTGGGTTATTGGAGAACAGTCAGCTAAAAATTTGCGTGGAGATAAGATGCCAGATGTTATTTTTGCAGGATCTGAAATTCGAGCTGGCTTAAATCGAGCCGAAGTTGAATTAGTATTAGATAATTCTGACAAATACTTAGATTATCCTCATGAACAAATTAATATTAAACGTCGAATTTTTAAAGATGGTGAAAGTGAGTTTTACTTGAATAATAAAAAAATTCGTCTTAAAGATATTGTTGAATTGTTCATGGATACTGGATTAGGGAGAGAATCTTTTTCAATAATTTCTCAAGGTAGAGTTGAAGCAATTTTTAATAGTAAACCTGAAGAACGGCGCAAGTTAATTGAAGAAGTTGCAGGGGTACTTAAGTATAAAAAAGAAAAGAAAAAAGCTCAGTCTGAATTAGACTCTACAACTGATCACTTGAATCGTGTAGCAGATATTGTGTTTGAACTTGAAAAGCAAATTGAACCGCTAAGGGAACAAGCAAGTAAGGCTAAGGATTACGTAGATCAAAAAGCACAATATGATGAACTAAATCAAACGCGTCTAGGAATAGAAATTTTAGCTAATAATCAAGAAAAAGTTGAATTAGAAGAAAAGTTACGTCAAGTAAACAAAGTAATTACTGAAAAAGCTTCTTTACTCGCCAAGCAAGATAAAGAGATTAAGTCTTTACGAACACAACAAAAAGAAATTGAAGTTCAACTTGATGATAGCCAAAAAGAACTAACATTTTTGAGTCGGCAAGAAGAAAAAATCAAGGGAAAACAAGACGTATCTGCAAAGGTAGAAAATTTCCAAAATCAAAGAATTGATGAATTAGAAAATCAAGTAAAACAAAACACGGAAAATTTAAAGCGCACGCAAGAAAATGTAAAATTACTTGAAAAACAAAAGCAAGAATTGAATAAGAAAAAAGCAGAGTTAAGTGTTAATATTCATGAACTAGAGATTTTAGTTAGCAATTCAAGCGAAGATACGGTTGCTGATTTAGAATTTAAATTAAAGAACTTAGCGCAACAATTAGAATTACTCGAAAGAGAAAATGAATTTTTATCTACTAATATTGCTACAAAAGTTAATGAACTAGATGATAAGAATAATGAATTGTCACAATACAATAATCAAATCAAAGAAAATCAAGACAAGATTAAAAAAATTGATAAAAAGATTGCAAACATTAATGATTCTGCAGTAAATTTAAAAACAAAATTGAATAGTATCCAAAATCTATTAAATAAAAAAACTTTAAAATTGCAGAATAATGAAATTAAAGAAGCGCAAGCAAAAGAAATTTATCAAAAAGCAAACACACGTTTAGAGACTTTAAAGAATATTGCGCAGTCATATTCAAATTATTACCAAGGGACAAGAGAAATTTTAAAGGCTAATCTTGAAGGGGTTGTAGGCCCTGTAGCAGAAAAAATTGATGTTCCAAAAGAATTTAATAAAGCGATTGAAACTGCATTAGGTTCACAAATTCAAAATGTAATTACAATCAATGATAAAGCAGCGCAAATAGCAATTAAATATCTTTCGAATAACAGATTAGGGCGGGTAACATTTTTACCAAGAAATACGGTAACTCCTCGCTATATTGATGAAAAAATAAAAACATTAATTTCAAAAGATTCTGGATTTGTTGGGATTGCAAGTGAGTTGATAAATTTCGATAGTGCTGACCAAGTTATTGTGAAATATTTATTAGGATCAACAATCGTGGCAAAAAATCTTGAAGATGCAACGCGTATTGCGAAAATTACTAAATTTAAAAATCGAGTGGTAACAATTGATGGAGATGTCGTTAATTCTGGTGGTTCGTTGACTGGTGGAAAAACCAAAGGGAAACGAGAAGGTGTTTTTGAACAAAAACAACAAATAGCTGAATTGAGCCAAAACATTGAAGTTATGAATGAAAAACTAGTAATTTTTCAAAACAATAATCAGCAGTTAAAAATAAAGATAAACGAACTAGAAGAAGAATATCAGCGCTTAAATAGCGAAATTACAGAATTTGCTAAAGAAAAAAATGAGCTTGAAGCCAAAAGAAATATTATTGAACTAACATTGGAACATTTAAATGAGAATGTAAAAAATAATATGGATTCAAAAGCAAATGCTGAGTTAGAGGAATTGCGACGTAAATTAGATGTTGGTCAAAATAAACATCGTGAGTTACAGCAAGAATATGAATTATCATACAAAATATTTAATCAACATAAACAAAGTATAGACTCTGAAAAAAATAATTTACAACAAAATCAGTTGAAATTATCAGAGCAAAAACAAAAACTTGCAGTTCTTGACGAAAAACTGCGAGTAAATATTTTACAAGTAGCTGATTACAAATATCAAATTGATAATTTGAAGGATTTAATTGCAAAACAAAAGCAAAAAATTAGCGACATCCAAGTAGAAATTAAGCAAAGTAGTGAAGAAAGCTCGGATTTTGAATTGAAACAAGCAAATCTTGTAGAAAAAATTGCAAGTTTAAAAAAGACAATCGCTGAGTTACAAAATAAGAGAAATAACATTCACGCAGAAATTAATAAAATTGAGTCTAAAAATAAAGTCGATGAAGCATTAAACATGAATGCGCTAGATGAACAAAGAAAAATTAGCGTAAAAATTAGTCAATTGGAGACGATGTTAAAGAGATCTTTAAAAGATTTGTCAGATTTATACCACAAATCATTTGATGAGATTAAAGATAATTTGGATACATCGAAATTAAACGAGATTAATCGCAAATTACATCTTCTAAAATTGGGAATTGATGAATTAGGAAATGTTAATATAGGGGCAATAGATGAATTTCAAAGAGTTAACGAACGTTATGAATTTTTAGCTAAGCAACAATCCGATTTGATTGATGCAAAAAAACAATTGGAAGATAGCATGGTTGAAATGGATACTGAAGTAAAAAAACGTTTTGAAACTACTTTTAAGAAAGTTGCAGAAGCTTTCAAGCAAACATTCCCAGTTATGTTCTCAGGAGGAAAAGCGGAATTGACACTAACCGATCCCAATAATCTACTTGAATCGGGAATTGAAATTATGGCACAGCCACCTGGAAAGAAATTTCAAAGACTTAGTTTGTTATCGGGTGGGGAACGAGCTTTAACAGCGATAACTTTATTATTTGCAATTTTAAAAGTTAAACCAGTTCCTTTTGTTGTATTAGATGAAGCAGAAGCGGCACTTGACGAAGCTAATGTCACACGATACGCTCAATATTTGAAAAAATTCGATGAAAAAACACAGTTTATTGTGATTACCCATCGCAAAGGGACAATGGGGTATGTAGACGTACTTTATGGCGTAACAATGCAAGAATCGGGCATTTCTCAAGTTGTCTCAGTTACATTAGATGATATTTAGGTGAGGAGAAGATATATGGGTTTTTTTGATAAATTAAAAAAAGCATTTAGCGTTGAAAATGAAGATGAAGTGAATAAAAAACAAAATAATGACAGTCATGTTGAAGATGCTCAAGCAACTGTAGATGATGCACCTTCAACAGAGCAAACAGATTTAAAATCGTCTGAAGCAACCGAATCAATTAACGATTTTCAAGAAGATAATCAAAAAGAAGATAGTGAACTTACATATGAGGAAAATGTAAATGAAGTTGAAACTCAAGAAGATGTAATTGAAGAAAATGAGAATTTAGATGTAAATGAAGATTCTCAAACTCAAGTTCAAGAAACAAAACAAGAAGAAATAATTGAAAATAAATCACAAGAAGAACTTTTTGAAAACACTTCAGAAACCAAACAAGAAAATGATGAAACACAGGCGTATGATAAAGGATTAGAAAAATCTCGCTCTGGCTTGGGGTCAATGATTAATTCTTTATTAGCAAACTTTAGAAAAGTTGATGAAGATTTTTTTGAAGAATTGGAAGAAACATTGATTGAAGCTGACGTAGGATTTGAAAATGCAATGCGTATCAGTGAAGCACTTCGTCAGGAAGTAAAGCTTCGTAATGCTAAGAAAAAAAGTGAAGTTTCTGATGCGATTGTAAGAAAAATGGTTGAACTTTACGAAGAAGATGGAAAAAAAGAGGATTCAAACTTACATTTTGCTTCAAATGGGCCTACGGTATTTTTATTTGTTGGTGTTAATGGTGTTGGTAAAACTACAACAATTGGAAAATTAGCTTATCGCTATAAACAAGAAGGTAAACGCGTCTTATTATGTGCGGCAGATACATTTAGAGCAGGAGCAATCGAACAACTTGCTGAATGGGGTAACCGCGTGGGGGTCGATGTTGTTAAAAAACCTGAAAAAAGTGATCCTGCATCAGTTGTCTTTGATGCAGTGGCTAAAGTTAAAGAGGGCGACTATGACATCCTTTTAGTAGATACAGCTGGTAGATTGCAAAATAAAGTTAACTTGATGAATGAATTAGAGAAGATTTCAAGAATTATTAAACGAGAAATTCCAGATGCGCCACACGAAGTTTTATTAGCACTTGACGCTACAACTGGTCAAAATGCATTAATTCAAGCTAAAGAATTCAAGAGTGTAACTAATGTATCAGGAATTGTTTTAACAAAGCTTGATGGAACTGCTAAAGGTGGTATTGTGTTAGGAATCCGAAGTGAACTTCATATTCCAGTTAAACTAGTAGGTTTAGGTGAACAAATGCAAGATTTACGGATATTTAATGCAAAAGAATATATTGAAGGTCTGTTTGGAAATTTAATTAGTCAAGATAAGTAGGTGATCAAGTGGCGATTGAAAAAACAAATAGAATTAATGCATTATTTGATTTTTATGAACCTTTGTTAACTAAAAAACAAATGACATATATCGGATTATATTATCGTGATGATTATTCTTTAGGTGAAATTGCAGAAAATTATGAAGTTTCACGCCAAGCGGTTTATGATAATATAAAAAGAACGGAAAAAATTCTTGAAGGATACGAAAAAAAATTGCATCTGTATCAACAATTTACTAAAATTAGCGAGATAACGGATGAATTATTAGAATACGCTTCTAAAAATTATAAAGATGATGAAAAATTAGTATCTTTAATTGAAAAATTAGAAATGATTGAAGAATGAAAGTAGGTGGCCTAAATGGCATTTGAAGGTTTAACTGAAAGACTACAAAATGCGATTAGTAAGCTTCGTAGAAAAGGGAAAATTAGTGAAGCTGATGTAAAGGAAGTTATGCGGGAAATCCGACTTGCTTTACTTGAAGCCGATGTTAACTTTACTGTAGTTAAAAATTTTGTAAAGAAAGTAAAAAATCGAGCTGTTGGAGCTGAAGTATTAGAAAGCTTAACTCCCGCGCAACAAATTGTAAAAATTGTTAATGAAGAATTGATTGAAGTAATGGGAGAAGAAGCAAGCCCATTAAATAAATCTTCAAAAATTCCAACCATTATTATGATGGTCGGGCTACAAGGGGCAGGTAAAACTACCACTGCAGCCAAATTAGCAAATAAATTAAAAAAAGAGCAAAATGCACGTCCATTCATGATTGCTGCGGATATTTATCGTCCTGCCGCAATCGATCAATTAAAAATCCTTGGTAATGAAATTGATGTTCCTGTATTTGAAATGGGGACAGATGTTAATCCTGTAGAGATTGTGCGTCAAGGTTTGGAAGTAGCAAAAGAAAATAAAAATGACTATGTATTTATTGATACGGCTGGTCGTTTGCAAATTGATGAAAAGCTGATGAATGAATTAGCTGAAATAAAAGAATTAGCTAACCCAAATGAAATTCTATTAACGGTTGATGCGATGACAGGGCAAAATGCGGTTGAAGTTGCTCAAGGATTTAATGACCAACTAGATGTTACAGGTGTGATTCTTACTAAGTTAGATGGGGATACACGTGGTGGTGCAGCATTATCAATTCGCGAAGTAACTGGTAAACCAATCAAATTTATTGGTCAAGGTGAAAAAATGTCAGATTTAGATGTTTTTTATCCTGACAGAATGGCATCAAGAATTTTAGGGATGGGAGACATGTTGACGCTGATTGAAAAAGCGCAACAAGATTTTGACCAAAAAGAAGCCGAAAAATTAGCACTTAAAATGCGAGAAAATTCATTTGATTTTAATGACTTTTTGAATCAGTTAGAACAAGTGCAAAATATGGGACCGATTGAAGATCTTATTAAAATGATTCCAGGGATGGCAACTAATCCTGCCCTCAAAAATCTTAAAGTAGATCCAAAAGATTTAGAACGTACTAAAGCAATTGTATATTCAATGACAAAGCAGGAACGAGAAAATCCAAATCTATTGAATCCAAGTCGTCGTCGAAGAATTGCTGCTGGATCAGGTCGTCCAATTCAAGAAGTTAATCGTATGATTAAACAATTCAAGCAAATGCAAGATATGATGAAAAAAATGTCAAACGGAAATCTTGGTGGATTAGAAAATATGTTTGGCAATGGAATTCAAGGAAAACTTGCAAAAATGTCGATGAAGCGCGTCATGAAGAAGCAAAAGAAGCTTAAAAAGAAGAAAAAGAAGCGTAAGTAGAAAAAAATTAAAAAAAATTGCAACTGTCAAGAAATTTTACTTTACACCTGATAAAAAAACTGGTATATTATTAATTGTTGAGAAGAATACTAGGAGGTGTAATTAAATGTCAGTTAAGATTCGTTTAAAACGTATGGGTTCTAAGAAGCGTCCTTTCTACCGTATCGTAGTTGCTGATTCACGTTCACCACGTGATGGTCGTTTCATCGAAACAGTTGGTACTTACAACCCACTTACAGAACCAGAAACAGTTACTCTTAAGGAAGAACAAATTATGAACTGGTTAGGAAATGGTGCACAACCATCAGATACTGTTCGTAACATTCTTTCACGTAACGGTGTTATGAAGAAATTCCACGAAGCTAAGTTTTCAAAATAATTAGGTTGAACAATGACAGAAGTTGATGTTAAAAACTTAGTATTAACTATTGTTAAACCATTAGTTACTAATCCTGATGAGGTTTATATAAACTCGAGACAGGATAACAGGGTTCTATACTTAGATTTAAACGTAGCACCTGAAGATGTTGCCCGTATTATTGGAAGACATGGTCGAGTAGTTCAAGCTATTCGTTCTGTCTTGTATGCGGTAAGGCTAGAAAACAAATTTAGACTTCGTTTAAATATTGTGGAATGATTATAGTAGCAATTAAACCTCTAATTTAGTGTTTACACTTGATTAGAGGTTTTTATTTTATGAAATATTATGGAGGAAACTTAATGAATTATTACACAGTTGGAAAAATTGTTAATACTCATGGGATTAGAGGAGAAGTTAGGGTTCTATCAGTTACTGATTTTGCTGATGAACGTTTTAAAGTAGGAAATAAATTATATGTAAATAAAAATAACACCTTAAAAGAATTAACTATTAAAACACATAGAAAGCATAAACAATTTGAAATGTTGTCTTTTGAAGGATTAGAAAATATTAATTTTGTTGAACCATTAAAAGGATTAGAACTTAAAATTTCAGAAAATCAACAAGGTGATTTAGAAGATGGATCATTTTACCATCACCAAATTGTCGGATTAGAAGTTTATACCATTGATGGCGAATATATTGGAAAAATTTCTGAAATTATGACCCCAGGTGCAAATGATGTATGGGTTGTTGAACGAGACGACAAAGACGATTTACTTTTACCAGCAATTAAAGATGTAATTAAAAGTGTTCAACTTAACGAACAAAGAATTATTGTTGAATTATTAGATGGGTTGGATGAATAATGAAAATTAATATTTTAAGTCTATTTCCAGAAATGTTTGGACCGCTACAACAATCAATTTTAGGAAAAGCTAGCGAAAAAAATATTGTCGATATTAACGTAACCGATTTTAGAGATTTTACTACTAATAAGCAGCATCATGTTGATGATACGCCATATGGGGGCGGTGCAGGGATGCTTCTTCAAGCACAACCAATTTTTGATGCGTTAGATCATATTGAATCAGAAAATGGATCACTAGGTAGAGTAATCCTTTTAGATCCTGCTGGACGAAAATTTGATCAAAAGGTTGCAGAAGAATTTTCTAAAGAAGATAATTTGACATTTATTTGTGGTCATTATGAAGGTTACGATGAACGAATTCGTGCTAGAGTGACTGATGAAATATCTTTAGGTGATTTTGTCTTAACCGGTGGAGAATTGGGGGCGATGGTTGTAATTGATGCAACCGTACGTTTATTACCCGAAGTTTTAGGAAATAATGAATCAGCTGTAGGGGATTCATTTTCAACAGGTTTATTAGAATATCCTCAATACACGCGTCCAGCTTCATTTAGAGGAATGGATGTTCCAGAGGTTCTAACAAGTGGGAATCACCAAAAAATTGCTGAATGGCGTAAAAAAGAGTCATTGAGAAGAACCTTACTTCGTCGTCCAGATTTATTAGAAAATTATGAATTAGATGATGAGGAAAAGAGATTATTACTCGAAGTTAAGGAAGAAGAAAATCTTTTTTAATTAAATTAGAGGTGTAATACTTATGGAAAATGATCAAATAACGTTAAGATTTGCTAGGGTTGAAGATGCTAAAGAGTTACTTGAAATTTATAAACCGTATGTAGAAAAAACTGCAATTACTTTTGAATACGAAGTTCCATCAGAAAGCGACTTCAAAACAAGAATTCAAAAAACGCTTTGCAAATATCCATATATTGTTGCACTAAATGAAGGAAAGATTATTGGTTATGCATATGCAAGTAGCTTTAAAAATCGTCAAGCATATGATTGGAGCGTGGAAACTTCCATTTATTTGAGCGAAGATGCAAGAGGGAAAGGTTTAGGCACTATTTTGTATAATGCGCTAGAATTAATTCTAAAAAAACAGGGAATTATTAATATTAATGCTTGCATAACAGCTCCAAAACCAAAATCAAACTATGTAACAGATGCAAGTATAAAGTTTCACGAAAAGCGTGGATACAAATTAGTCGCTCATTTTCATAATAGCGGTTTTAAATTTGATGAATGGTATGATATGGTATGGATGGAAAAATTCATTAATGATCATACGGTACCACCTAAATCTGTTAAATGGTTTAGTGAATTTGATTTTTCAAAACTATTGAAAAATAACTTTACAAGTTAATTTAAAGATGATATATTAATATATGGCTTGATGCCATATAAATAACGATATTCCGCTGCAACTGGACAAGAATGTCGGTGAAAGGAAAGATATTAATGTCAGTTAATCCATTAATCGCAAAGATTACAGAATCACAATTACGTGATGATATTCCAGAATTCCGTGCAGGAGATTCTGTACGTGTTCACGCTCGTATCGTTGAAGGTTCACGTGAACGTATCCAAATTTTTGAAGGTGTTGTTATCAAACGCCGTGGTGAAGGTGTTAGTGAAACATATACTGTTCGTAAAATCAGTAACGGTGTAGGTGTTGAACGTACTTTCCCATTACACACACCTCGTGTTGACAAAATCGAAGTAACTCGTTACGGTCGTGTACGTCGTGCTAAGTTATACTACTTACGTGCATTACACGGTAAGGCTGCTCGTATTCCAGAACGTCGCCGTGGCTAAAAGCGTTAGAAACCTTGCTGTTGCAGGGTTTCTTTTTTTATGCATTTTTTGAAAGAGAGTCATTTTTAATTGAGAAGTAATAAATGGTAGCAAAATGGTAGCACTTTTTCAAAGTTTCTCTAATTGGGAGTTTAAATTTAACTTGGCCTCTTTGGTAACATGCAAATAAATTTGTTCTAACATCTTAGAATTTTCATGACCAACTCTATCTTGAATAACATAGAACGGTACTCCTAAAGCAGCTAGCATTGAAACATGAGTGTGTCTAAATGTATGAGTGGATAATCTTTTGGCAATACCTAGCTTATCTTTAGCATTTCTTAAAATTGTATTCAAAGAAGATATTTGATAAGGGGTTCCGTTAGCAGTTTGAAATAAAAAACCAGATTCGTATTTATCTAATTGTTTTTGGTAAATTTCAACTGCTTGAGATGATAAGTTTATATCTCTAATCCCAGCGGCAGTTTTAGTTGTATCTGTTTTGTGCTGTTCAGTAACACTAACTTTTTTATATTCTAATGTTCCAGTTACATGTACTACATATTGATTGTTAATGTATTCAATATCATCCATATCTAACGCTAGAGCCTCACCAGCACGCATACCAGTTAAATATAGCCATTGAAAAATTGGAGCGTAATTAGGGTGCTTTTTTTGAATATAGTCAAAGAGTTTAGTCAACTCATCCTTTTCCAAAAATTTATCCTTTATTTTAGTACCATGATTTGGTTTTTTAGGTGAAAGTTCAACTTTATCCAATGGATTATCTTTTAAATAATTTTGTTTTATGGCAAATTTAATGGCCAGATTTAGCTTACTTTTTATGATGGAAACGTATTTAGCTGATAAATCATGTTTGAATAGCAGATCATCAAATGAACGACTTAAAATTGATGAATCAAGCTGAGATAATAAAGTATCTTTATTGATGACACCTAATAGAGTTTGGATATTTGCAACTGTTGCCAAATAAGTGGTCCTTCTAACTTGCTGTTTATATATTAGAAACCATTCATCAAACAGATTAGCTAATGTTTTACCTTCAATAATATTATCGTTAGCTAAAGCCGTTTTGTTCCTTATTTTTTCGTTAAGTAATCTCATAGCTTTATTTTGTGCTTGTTTTGAATTACTAGATAAAGTAATACTTACAGTTTTTCTTTTTTGTGTATATGGATCTATATAACGTTCATAATATCTATAGACGTCATTTCTTTTTTGAAAATACATATTAATCATCTCCTTAGAATAATGTTCTTTTTGACCTATAATTAAACCCGTCATTCTTGACGGGTTATTAACTCTTTTTTAGACTTTCAACAAAGCGTTGAGGGTCTTTTTTTATCTCGTTGACAATAGTTTCAATTAATTGCTTAGCGTACCATTCAGTTAGATTATCTAAACAATCCTATAATCGCAATTCCAACTCCAAATAAGCCAATAACGATAGTTCCCCAAAAGAACCTGCGCCATTCTTTTTGTTGTTCTCGCTGATATTCACGTTCCTTATATAACGCATTTTCAATCATCATTGGAATAGAACTAAACTTTTCATCTATCTTTTCGGATAAATTATCTATTTTAGAATTCAGTTTATCAATTTTATTTTGAGTTTCTAACTGTGAAATTTTGAGTTCATCATGCGTTACAAATTTCTTATCCATATTCTCGCTGCCTCCTTTAGACAAGTTTTCATCTTCATTATAACTTAAGGGAGAGCCAGGAGAAATAGATTCATTATTTTTAGAAACTAAATTCATATACTCTTTAGACATTACCTTCCACCTCTTATATCTAGAATAGGAACCTTTGTTTTGAAAAATGTACCAACTCTAACACTTTCACCAACTCCCATTTCTCCAGGATGCTTATGAGTATAGGAGAAACTGACATTTGCAAAGTCATATTTTAAATGTTCATATTCATCAATAAGATATTTTTTATCAATAAAAATATCAGATTGTATAGAAAATATATCTTGAGAATTAGGAATTTCAGTAAATTCTTGAGAAAGATAGATTTCATCAGGTGGTGTAGTACCCGCGGTTATTGTTAGATAAATAAGTCTATCAGTATTGGCTAAAGAATAATTTTCGTTAACTTTCATAGATGTTATAATTTTACAATTAATACCACTATTATTTAATTCAAAATAAGGAACGGTAGCATCTTCTGAATTACCAATTCTTAACTCTAATAAAGAAATATCAATATCATTTAGCATAAGTATTCACTCCTTTAAATAATAACTACACCAACAATTTTAAAATCATCACTTTTTACGATTTCATAACAACTCCGACAACATCTTAGAAACATATGGCTCAAAGGCGAGGGGGAGGCCGAAACTTTCTAAGAACTTAACGGGGCTGAGTTCGGATTCGTCATATTCTGATCTGTAATTTTCCAATTCTTCCCTAATCATGAACTGATTGGCTTCAGCTTCCATTTTTGTATGTAAGGCTGGTGTAGCATTGTATAAGTTTGACAGTCCTTTTTGCTTAGCAGCATGCCCTAACTCATGTAGAATTACTTTTTCTTGTTCGTGTTCATTTAAACGGTTATCTACAATTATCCAGTTCAATTTATCCACGTACAAGCCACCACAATCTAATTCGTCATATTTCAATGTGATTTGTTGTTCAGAGAGCAGAGCTTTAATTCTACTATCCATAAAATCACCTACTCTTTATTGTTGAGGTAAGCAGAGATAAGACCTTCCACGACATCTTTATCATGCTGATTAAGTTCCTTGCCGTTGTAGGTCATAATGCTATTCATAATTTCCGACAGGTCTTTTGTATCAGTAGAGTTTTCTTCCTTACCATCCCGACCTAATAAGTAGTCGGTTGTTACGTTGAAGTAGTCGGCTAGAACATTTAATGTATCAGCTCCAGGCACAGTTCTTCCAGTTTCCCAAGAACCTACAGCTTGTTGCGAAACATGAAGTGTAGTTGCAAGTTCAGATTGTCGTAGTCCTTTTTCTTTACGTAGTTCTTTAATTCTTAATCCTAATAACCCAACATCTTTTGCAGTCATAAATATCACCATCCTAATTAAAATAATTTCAGTTATATTTTATTACTTTTTTCAGTTAAATACTACTTTTAATAGGGTCAACAACAAAATGTAGAAAATAAAACAACAAAAAATGAAAAAAGTGTTGAAATACAACTTAGAATAGTATATTATATACATGTAAGGTTGATAAGGGCTTTACGAAAACTAAAGAAAGGAGAAAGTTATGAATGAGGTAATAAAAATAGCCTTAGCCATCTACTTCATAACAGATATATTCTTAAATCTATATAAGAAATATCTGGAAGTCGAAAAACTAAGACTAGAAAATAAAAAAATAAAATCAGAACTAAGATATAAACGCAAATTAAAGTTCTGATTAACCACAATGAAAGGGGCTTGCCCCTTAATTTGTGGCACTCTCATCATAACATAATAATAATTATGAATACAGTTTTATTATATGTGATCTTAGTAGTTGTAATTGTTAGTAAAATAATTGATTTTTATCTTGATAACAAAATCAAGAAATTAAAAAAAGAACAAGAACAACTAAAAAAAGATCTAGATGAATTGAAGAAAAAATAGGAGGTAATAAAAAATGAATAAACCATTCAATGAGTTTGAAGTCAAAAATAAGAAAGTTTTTATTGATGAAAAAGAAGTTAAAGCAGTTAAGAATTTGAATATAAAAAAAGGTAAGGGAAACCTTGTTGAAGTAACTCTTACCTTTGATGCAGTACCTAAAGACCTAAATACTTTTGGATACTGATAGACATAACTGATGAAGCGACTGATTGAAGTGTAGAAATTGCGAATGAACCTAGTTTACCAGAAAATTCTTTTGTTTTATTCCAATTATCATCAGAACGAATATTATTAAGAAATTCATGTCCTTGTGGGGATAAGTCCAAAATAGAAAAAGAATTATCCAGATAAAAATCAGTTTGTTCAAGCATTTTAGACCAAGCTAATTGACGAACATGATATAAAATTTCATTTTCAGAATAATTTGATAGAGACTTTGATTTATATAATTCAAAACTGGAAATGATTTTACCATAACTAGATGTATCTTCTACAGCTAACAAAATATCACGTATACAATCAGGATTTAACTTCATAAAACTACACCTCCTTTCACTAGGAGATAAACAAATTATATCAAAGATAAAATAGAAAGCGAGATGATTAAAAATGGCTACAAAATTAAAAGTTTTGAGAGCTGAGCATGATTTAACACAAGAAGATTTAGCTGAAGCATTAGGAACCACACAGAAAGTGATTTCAGCGTGGGAGACGGGTAGAGTTAATCCTAGACCATTTATGATGCAGAAAGTAGAAGACTTTTTTGGTGTTCCCAAAGAAGAAATTTTTTTTACAGCTTTCAACTACACAAAATAGTAAAATCATCAAAATTAATGGATTTTAACGCTTTATAGTTGTTTTAAGAAAGGGATGAACACAATGAATGAACTTAAGATTTTGGGAACTGAAAAAATCGGAAACTTTAAATTTACTGGAATCGAAGGCGGTTTTGGTGAGAATAAAAAAGCAATGTTAGTTAGAGACATTGCGGTTATTCATAACTTAGAAACGAGAACCGTAAATCAAACGATTAATAGAAATATCAAACGTTTTAAAACTGGGATAGATATTCTTGATCTAAAACAAATCACACACAGTGATGTGTTTTCGGAATATGGATTTACCAAAGCACAATGGGGTAATGCTAACAATATTTACCTCCTTTCAGAACGAGGATACGCTAAATTACTCAAAATTCTTGAAGATGACAAGGCTTGGGAAATCTATGACGAGTTGGTGGATAACTACTTCAATATGAGATACGTCATCCAAAAGCAAGATTCATATATGATTACTGATCCAGTTCAACGTGCTAAGCGTTGGATTGAAGAGCAAGAAGAGAATCAAGTTAAGTTAGCAATGGCTAAACAAGAAACAAAAGATGTTCAAGATAACACGCCAATATCTTCTAAAGATTATCAAGTGTTATCTAGAAAGATTGGTCAAAAGCTAGATCGATATCTTAGTCAACATCAAATTTACAACAAAAACCAAGTTGCTTTGTTGAGATGGGATTTAAATAATGCAATTTTAAAAGCTGCGGGAGTTCCTGCAAGAACATTAATCAAACAGAAGCATTTTACAGCCATTGCGGAAGCATTAGTTAATTGGGAACCAAGTGAATCAACGTTAGAAAAGATGAAGGCTTATTAAGGTAAGTAAGGTAGGTGAGCGATGTGGAATACTATAACATGTTGCGGAAGAAAGATTTTGTAAAAAAGTACAAATATTCGCCTTCGGTTTATCAAGCCAGAATGAAAGAGTTTAAAGTATCTAGATTTTCGGAAGGGTATGTCGAAGTAACAACGCATGAAATTTGGATAATAGAAGAATATTTTCAACAATTTTTAATATGGAAATCTAAACAAAGAAATTAGAGGTGACCTAATGGAACCAGGTTTAGCAGTGATTGTAGCGTGTATAGCTTATGTAATAATTTTTGCTTTGGTTAGTTGGATCAAGAATATTTTTACGAATTTAAAGGAGGTGAGAAGGATGATTAATTACAGAACAACAACTCTTGTCGCTTTTGGCATGTTAATTTTAAGTTTTTTGCAAAACCCGTTTAGCAAACAAACGATATTTTGTGTAGTACTTGTTACTTTGCCACTTGCTGGCAAAGTAGTATACGACTCCATTAAAAGAAAATGATTCTTAGATAATTAGCTATCAATGAAAGGAGGTGAGATTGTGGTAGAACAAAAAAATTCAGTGGTTGCAGCCACTGAAAAAATAAAAATTACCAACATTAATTTTAACACATTATTCAATTTCACGAAATCACTAGATAGTGATGTTGAGAAGTTTTTAGTAATCAGAGCTTTCTATCAACTTAATTATTTTGATCTTGAATCTAATGATAGAGAAGCATTAGAAGAACTATTAAAACCAATAGGAGGAACCAAGTAATGAACTTATTTGACTTAAACCAAACGTACAGAGAGTTAGAAGAACGCGAGGACTTAGATCCAGAAACACTATCTGACACCTTGGACTCAATCAACGACACCAGAGAATTGAAGCTAGACAATATTGCTTATTGGATTGAAAAAAACAAGATGCAACTTGATTGGCTGTCTGAAAAACTCAAAGATTTAAGAGCAAAGCAAACGTCACTTAACAACTTAAATCGTTCTTTGCAAAATTACATGACACAAGCATTAGATGATGCAGGCATCAAAGAATTGCAAACTGAAAATCACATTTTGAAGCCTAGAAATTATAAGGCATCAGTTATTGTAGATAGTCTAGATAATGTACCAGAAGAATTTAAACAAACTAAAACAGAAGTTACTGCTGATAAGAAAGAACTATATAAGGTTTTAAAAAATGGACAAGAAGTTCCAGGTGTTCACCTTAAGGCCAATAGAGGAACAGTGATTAAGTAATGTTTAAATTGAGAGATTATCAATTGGAATCAATTAAAAACATATATGATTCCGTCAAGAAAGGACATCACTCCATAATTGTTCAGTCACCACCTCGAACAGGCAAGACTGTGATTATGTCCGAGATTGCCAGACGTGCTACTAAAAAAGGTAATCGAGTGATGTTCATGGTTCATAGAAAAGAAATTGTAGATCAAGTTACCAAAACTTTCAAGGCTAATGAAGTTGATATGTCTCTAACTCAAATAGGGATGGTTCAAACATTTACTAGACGTGTGGATACTCTTTCTAAGCCTACTATCATTTTCGTAGACGAGGCTCATCATGTTCTAGCTAGAAGTTATCGTAGAATCCTTGAGACGTTTCCAGACGCTTTAAAGTTACTTTTTACAGCTACACCAGTAAGACTAAATGGAGAAGGGTTTGAAGATGTAGCAGATGACTTAATTGTTGGTAAGCCTATTTCGTGGCTGATTGATAATCAATTTCTAGCTCCAGTAGATTACTATGCACCAGTTGCTTTAGATACTTCAAAACTAAAAACTAAGCGTACAGGTGACTATGACGAAGAATCCATTAGGGATGCCTTTAAACCTAAGATTTACGGTAGAACAGTTGACCAGTATCTCAAGTTAGCAAATGGCAAACAAGCAATAGCTTATACCTACAATGTTGAATCTGCTGAGAGATTAGCTAAGCAGTTCTGCCAGCGAGGTATCTTAGCCAAAGCAGTGTCTGGTACTACTCCTAAAGCAGAACGAGACCAAATTATCAAAGACTATCGAGCCGGAAAGGTAAGGATAGTTACGAATGCCGAATTGTTTACTGAAGGATTAGATTTGCCAAACGTTGACTGTGTAATCATGCTTAGGCCGACCCAATCGCTATCTTTGTACCTACAGTTCGCCATGCGGTCAATGAATCCTCGAGAAGGTAAAACAGCTATTATCATTGATCAAGTTGGAAATGTTCAAAGATTTGGTTTACCTACTCAAGATAGGTACTGGAGCTTAGAAGGAACTAAGAAACAGAAAGAAAGCAATAGACCCAAGATTCAACCAGTATCAACATGTCTTAGTTGTTTTGCAGCTTTTTACAGGAACGGGAATACATGTCCGTTTTGTGGGGCTGACTTAGTTGAAGAAAGAAAAATTGAAGTAGTTGATAAAGCAGAATTGAAAAAGGTTGTAGCACGCAGGAAAGAAATGTTTAAAAAAATCATAAATGATAAAGTCGCTAATAACGTAGTAGACAAGCGACCTTCAGACTTAAAGACTTACGTTGAGGTTAAGGCTTATGCAGAGTTGAAAGGGTACAAGCCAGGGTGGGCTTACTTTTATGCTAAGCAGCGAGGCTTTATCAAATGAAAGGATGATTAAAAGTGTCAATTTTACCACCGCTTAATAGACAGAAAAAGGTTAGAAGAATTCCTAGAAACTTCTTCATTTTCGGAGATACTATGTCAGGTAAATCTTATCTGGCTGAGAGATTTCCAGTACCACTATTTTTAAATACAGATGGAAACTCAGAAATGATTCCGGCGCAAGATATTCAATTATCAAACGTTAGGGATGCTCAAGGAAAACTCAAGCGTTCTGTAATTAACCAATTAGACGAGATTATTTTAGAACTTAAAACTAGGAATCCTGGTTATAAAACAATTGTAATCGACGTTATTGATGATCTAACAGTCATGATTGAACAAGCTATTTGTTATGAGAATGACGTTCAAAATTTAGCAGACATTCCATATGGGAAAGGTTACTCAGCATTTAACAGCGTGTTACAAAGTTTTGTAGTAGAGCTTAAATCGCTGCCTTTGAACGTTGTTTATATTTCAAGGGTTACAACCGTCGGAGAAAGTGACATTGAAGTGCCTAGTCTTAAAACTAAGTACTACAACATTGTTAACGGCAACTGTGATTTAGTTATCCAAACTAAACGCAGAGGGAAGAACTATATCAGAAGAGTTACTGATAGACGCACACATTATGTACGTGAAGAAATTGATGACAAAGATATTTTAAGAATCTTAGATAACGTTGTAGGAGTATTTGACAAACCTGTTAAAACTCCAATTAAAGAGCAAAAGAAAATTGTAGACAAAATTGAAACAGAAAAAGAAGTAAAGGTAGGTAAAGAATAATGGGATTAAGAGACGCAGCAGCTAAGGCTTTAGAAGGATTTGACACAAAAAAAGGAAGTGTAAATAGTTTTGAAGGACTACCTTCTGGAGATTATGTCGTAATGATTGATAACATCAAGAACCAAGATACTCCATGGGGGTCTGAACAATTATCAATTAGAGTTCAAGTTTTAGAAGGTGACTATGCCGGCCAAAAAGAATTTGTTAATTTGAGTTTAGATGAAACCACTGCCAAAGGAAATCCTAATCCAATTCTTGGGCGTAACATCAAATTGATTGCTAAGTTAGCATCTAACTCAGGTATTGAACTTCAAGATCAAGATTGGGAAGACATTGAAACTTTGGCTAATGCATTGGCTTTAGCTGAAGGCAGAACTGTTCTAATGCATTTAACAGTTAGTGAAAACAAGAAGAATCCTCAATATCCATATCGTAATTATGATTTTGAAGAAGCAGACGAACCAGATCAAATTACTGTTGATGATGACGACCTTCCATTCTAAAGACTAAATGGAGCAGTAACTCTAGACTACCGAACGGGTGAGATGCCCGTTAGAAAGGATTTGCTATGAAGAATTTAGTAAATGTAGCACTGGCATATCAAGCTAAAGGGCTGAGTGTGCTACCACTTTTTAATAAAAAGCCATTGATTAAATTCGCTGATAGACCAGCTTTAACAGCAGATGAAATCAAGGAATTATGGAGAAAATATCCCACTGCAAGCATAGCTTTAAAAACTGATAAATTCTTTGTAGTGGATATCGATACACACGAGAATGGAGCAGATGGCTTTAATTCATTTGACCAACTGCCTAAAGAATGGTTTCCAGAAACGCTATCTCAAAAAACTAAGCATGGTGGTAAGCAGTTATTTTATCTTAAAAGAGATGAAATGACACTACATCAAATGATAGCTTGGCAACCTGGAATCGACATAAAAGCACATCCTAATAATTATGTAGTAGTTGCACCTAGTGATGGTTATTCGTGGGAGAATAAAAAACCAATTGTCAAAGCTCCAATAGATTTGATTAGAACTATTAATCAATCTAGAGCTTCTAAAGGTCATCCCAATAGAGTTAGTGAAGATTTAAATCTAACTAGAGAACGTAATTCAACTACAGATGTACTAGAAACCATAGCAAGCGGTTTAGGAAATCAAGGTCAAAGAAATAAAGCTTTAGCTGCCTTATGCGGAGCGTTATTTTTTAGATCAGTTAAACCACGGTTAGCTTATAAATTAGTAAACATAGCAAACGAGAATTCAAATGATCCTTTACCACAAAAGGAATTAGATAGGACGTTTGAATCAATCCTAAATAGAGAAATGCAGAATGGAGGTGGATAAGAAATGAGTGTTGATGATGCAATAAAAAAAGCAGAAAACCAAGAATCAACAAACATTGTAAAGATGCCAATTCCATTCACAATGACTCAAAGCGGTACTATCAAAGCTAATTCTTTGCGTAATATAGGTTTAATTCTAGAACAAGATGATGTTCTCAAAGGAACGTTTGCGTATAACGAATTTTCTTTTGCTGATGAAGTTGTAAAAAGTATTCCACAGTTACACATAAAATGTGGATATGTTGAGGATAACTATATTTCAAGTATTCTTCGATACATTGAAGATAAGTATGGAGTTTTGTTTACTGAAAGATTATTGCAAATGGCTGTTAATAACGACGCTCAAGGGAATTCATATAATCCAGTCAAGAGATACCTAGAAGAAGCTGAAAAGGAATGGGACGGAGAACAACGTGTAGCGTTACTACTACCAGAATTTTTAGGTGTTGAAATCAGTGAAGTAACAACGTTGCAGACTAAAATTTTTTTCGTTGGTGCGGTAGCAAAAGTTTTCAATCCTAACTCTAAGTTTGACTATGTTTTAGATCTGGTAGGTGGCCAAGGTGTAGGTAAAACCACTTTTTTAAAGAAGATTTCAAATGGTTGGTACACAGACCAATTCACAGATTTTAAGGACAAAGATAGTTATATGAACATGCAAAGAGCCTTAATTGTCAATGATGATGAAATGACAGCTACTAACAATTCGGATTTTGAAACTTTAAAGAAATTCATTTCATCTGAGGAATTGGAATACAGACCACCGTATGGCAGAAATGCGGTTAGAAGACCCAAGAATTTTGTCATTGCGAGAACAACAAATGAATCAACTTATCTGAAAGATAAAACCGGTGAGCGGAGATTTATGCCAAACATGGCCAACAAACGCAGACAGATTAAAAGCCCTATCACAGATTTAACACCAGAGATCATCAAGCAATTCTGGGGTGAATGTGTTCATTACTACAAGGACGGTTTTGATTTTATGTTATCAGCCGAAGAAAATGAATTACTCGAAGAAAATCGGAAGTCATTCATGTATATCGACGAGGCTGAAACTCAAATTGAAGAAGTATTAGCAAGGTGGCCAGGGACATTCATAACATCATCCCAAATAGCTAAAGAACTTGGAGAAGAGAATCTGATTAGAAATAGAAAGCTGGCTAAAAAAATCAAATACATTATGGATAATCATAGAGAATGGGAGCCGGCTAAAAAACGAATTAACGGAGTTCCTAAACGAGGATATTCCAAAGTGTAGTCACTGTAGTCACTATGTAGTCACTAAAATTGGAGTTAGTGACTACGCTAAAACGTTGATATATCAAGGATATATTACTACCGTAGTCACTAATACATATATTTTGTATATAAAGTATATAAATATATAGGGTAAGGGGATGGGGGAAGAGAATAAAAATAGTCCTGGAGTTTCTCAAAAAGTTTAAAGTTAGTGACTACGTTTAAAAACGTTTATAAACATTGCCGTATCAATGTTTATGAGGTTTTTTGAAGTGACTACGTAGTGACTACACTAAAAATAAACCTTGATTTAATAAGCTTTTAAAGTGGTCACTGAAAAATGAAGTAGTGACTACGGCTAGATTTTAGTGACTACACTAGAAAGGATTTTACGATTGACTTTAGAACAAAAAATTCAAAATGACATTATGGTTGCTATGGCTAGACATGGATGCACAGTGTTTAGAAGTAACGCTGGGACGGTTCAGACAAAATTTGGAACAGTGATTAAATTAGCTCCAAAAGGTTGGCCAGATATCACAGGATTTAGACACAGCGACGGAAAAATAATTCTAATAGAAGTTAAAAATGAAACTGGAAAACTTAGGAAAGATCAGATTAAGTTTCAGAAATTCATTGAGAATAAACCTGTTTTATACGGCGTATGCAGAAGTGTTGAAGACGCAATTGGATTGATTGAAAGTAATTAGGAGGAGAGAATACCATGAAGTTATTTTTACAAATTCTAAGCGCTGTGTGCCTACTAGGGAGCGCGACATACTTAATCTTCTATAGAACTAATATTAGTGATTCAGCCGTTTTAGTGACTGCACTAGCAGTAAGCGCAGCTTTCTTAGCTGGAACAGTTGGATGCGACGCCGGCTTTGATGAAGGCGTTAAGTACGGCAAAATTTCACGCCGTTAATTGAACTTGTCGCTTGTTAAAGGGCGGCAGGCTATTGGAAGTTTGTTGGTTCTTCCAAAAAAATTAAATCTATGAACCCTGGCTGACACTAGGTAAAAACTAACACTTGTATGTAATACTCCAAAATTAAGTAAACCAAAAAATGTAATTGCAAGACAATGTTATATACAAGTCAACGTGTATGTCAATTTTTGATGGCTCTAAGGCAATTTGAGGTGCCTGCACGTTATTTCATTAGCTGATGAATAAAAACGATAGGAGAAATAAAGATGAAAATAAGAAAAAAAGAACCTTTGGAAGCAATGCGAGGAAAAGAATTGTCAAAGTTGCCATTACAAGAAATTAAAGCATGGTTTGGCGGTCGCTATCGAGAACACAACTCAATTATTGAGATGGTTACGTTTGTCAATAATCAAGGTGGTGTAGTTTCGGTATACGGTGAAGATTGGGTTATCAAATCTCTAGACGGTGGTTTTATACGTAAGATTACTGATCAAGAGTTTAGAGAATTGTACGAAGTTGTTGAAGAATAGAAGTGAGGTTGAAGATGAAAAAATATATTGTAATTGCAAGTCGAAAAAAAGAAGGATATTTAGAAGAAGTTCGCCATAATTCAGAAAAAATCGAGATTTATTGCCGTTGGAAGGTGGAGAAAGAGTGCTTGTTGACGAGGAATCTTCGATTTAAATTGGAAAATTTAGAAGATAACAAAGAAAGATTACTTGCCATCGATTTGTGGACAATGCCTCTAATCAGACTTTGGGGTCTTGAAAAATACGAGCGGATTGAGATTGAGGTGGAAGATTAATGAAGACAATTATAGAAAAATACATTGAAGATATAGACGAACGTATAGAACATCGGAAGAATAGTATAGACCAATGGTTTGATACATTGGCACTTTTACTCCGTGACTACAAAGATGGGAAAAAGAACAAGTTACAAACACTAATCGAAACTAAGAATATCATTGAAGCTATCGAAGCTAGGAGTAGCGAGAACAATGAACTGTTAGCAATCCAAGCTATGTTGACAAGGATGAACCAAGAAGTAAAGGAGAAAAATTAATGGATATATTTTTAGTCACTTATTACGATATGGCATCTTGGATTTGTTTCTGTAATTCTTGGATTGTTTCAGAATAAGTAGAAGTATCAATTTTTAATTTGCAAGTTTTAAATCGAGATTTTTTATCAAATTGAATAGATAAATAAGAAAGGAGGGATGTATTTTGATTTGTGATGGAGATAAAGTTAGAATCATCCAACTGGCGAGACTGGAAAAGTAACAGTCGTAAGTCAGTCGGGAGTGTGTTACGTTAAAGTTTTTGAAACCGGCGAGATTAAGGCGGTAAATCAATGTGATGTCGAGAGAATATAGATTAGGAGGTAAAGGATATGGACTCCAAAGAAAGAGAAAAAAAGAAGATGAAAAAAGCAGCAAGAGTATATCTTGTTGAATTATGTGAGAAATATGGATTTATTTATCCTGAATTTTTTAGCGAGAAAGAGCTTATGAGAATGCTAAATATTGTTGAAGCAAAAGACAGAGAGAAGCTCTATGCTTGTTACGAAGTTTTGAGAAAAGAATTTTCACCATCCCAAAGACCTAGTGATCGTCAAATTATCATGGGTGTTAAAAAATTGGTTAATGCTGGAAGAGTCCATGAAGTGAGTGAGTTTGTTATACATAGCATGGGTAATGTCAGCCGCTCTGTGATGAATGGTTTTTTGGATAGGCATTCCTTGATGGAAAATATTAAAAAAGCAAGAAAAGATACCAGAGAATGGTGTTTGGTTGATGAAAAGAATCAGATAAATTTTGTTTTCTCATCAATGAGTAAAGCTGCTAAGTATTTAGGTATTTCAGAACCTACTGCTCGAAGAAAAGCGACTGAGCGTATATCATTTTCAGACGGGAGTTTTCTAATCAGCTACTATGACTATTATTTGGATAGTGGGATGTTGTATTTCAAATAAAAAAAGCTTCGGGATATCCGAAGCCTCCTGAAAAATTAACACACATACTATTATACAGGAGGTAACTATGGTTAGAGAAGTTTTTTTGAATATTCCACTAGTAGATCAGATTGAAACGGCGGAGAATGTTCTGTATTTTTTGAAACAACATTACGAAAAGCAGTTGAGAGTTTATCATTCAACTAATATGGCGAACTTGCAATCTCCAAGTATCTCCGACATGCCAAAAGGCTCAATTTATGGTAACAGCAATGAAGAAAAAATGACTAAGTTTATTTCAGCGAAAATGATAGTTGATGGATTTAATCACACAGTAGAAATTGGTTCGTATGAATTAAAGATTGTCTGTCAAAACGTTCTAGGTAAGATAACAGCCACTGACGCAATGGAAAAGCTTTATTTGGAACGTACCAGGTACTACGAAGTGAAAAGACGAGCTTTAAACGAATTCGCAGATATCTTTGAGATGCAAACAGGATGTCCCGACTTACATGTATATAAGCAATAAGGTAGTTTTAATGGCTACCTTATTTTTGTATATACAAGTTGATACGTGGATGATATAATAAAACCACGGTTTATTTTTAGGAGGAAAGTGTCATGGCAAGAGGAGAGTTAACCTTATCAAGGTGGGGAAATAGTTTATCGATTAGAGTACCTAAAGCGTTATTAACACAATTTGATTTAAAAGAGAAAGATATTTTATTATTTGAAAGTGATGAAGATAAAATCATTTTAAAACCAAAAAGAAATCAAACGTTATTCGATAAAATGTTTGAAGGATACGATAGAAGCCAACCTTATCCATTTGAAATAGTAGATAAAGGCGGAGCTGTTGGAGAAGAATTATATTAATATTATTCGTGCGAGCATTTGATGCGCCTTAACACGAAAATATACTCTAAAGAAAGGAGGACTTTTATGAATTTAAAAGTCGGCGATATCGTTTTCTTATCAAACGATCCAAAGCCTCAAAATAATAATGAACAGAAAGGAGGACGTCCCTGGTTGGTTTTAAGCGTTGAAGGATTTAATCAAGTTACGCCCTTTGTGTGGGCGGTACCATTCACAACAAGCGAAAGGGATTATCCATTAGCTTATAAGTGGGATGTTGAAGGTAAAACTTCAGGAACGCTACTTTGTGACCAATTAACAACATTAGACGTAAAGCATAGAGATTACCAGTTTATTGAACACGTTAAAGTTCCAAACGAAGTAATGAATAATATACGAGCAGTGCTCAATATATAAAAAAAGCCCTAAGGACGACTTAGGACAAACAGACTATATACTTATGAACGCAACTTAAGTATATGGTCTTTTTTTTATTTTGTAAACATTATTTTGAAAATTTATTTAAAAATTAAAAGTAGGAAAAGGAATTCCAAAAGCGAACAAACGGCGGAATATCAACGAATAAAGAGCGGACGACAGGCGAATACACTAGATGTTATTATGATATTGTCAGATAGCTGACAGAAAATTTATTTTGTTTTTTCATATATACCATTAATTAACTTCTTTTCCTAAGGGAATGAATATTTGTCGAAAGACAGTGCGAGTGTGTGGGCAATAAGGTAGTTCGATTCTACCTACTCGCATTCATAAATAAGCAAGACTAGTGTAATCGCTAGTCTTTTTTTATTGACATAAAAACTATAACGAGAAAGGAGAGCGAATATGAATTCACGTAAGTTCATTCTATCAATCGCTTCACTTATGACAATTGGAACATTAGGAGCTGGAGCAGTTGAAGCTAAAGTAACTGATGAACAGGTCACTAAAGCTGCACAAAGAAACTTCAAGATGACTGATCAAGAAGATGCAAGAGTCGCTATTGTGATGTATGTCAAAGACGAGGTAAAAAATGGGGTTGTTTATGAAGTCGAACGTCCCGTCAAAGTTTTTGAAACTAAAAAAGCTGCGGAAGACTATGTTAAAGCTAACGAAGATATACATCAGTACAGAAGAGGACTATACACGGGTGAATTACGTATTCGAGTAAGCTACATTGAAAGATAGTCTAGATTTTGGAAAAGTACAAACTTATGAAGAGCTAAGGATGTTACGTGAGTTAGAAAAGCACTACAAGAAACATCCAGTAAAACATAAGCGTAAGTACAGTAAGAATACAAGTAAGATTAAATTAAAAGGTGGTGGGTGATGTGCCAAGAGTTAGACGATGTAGGTATAAAGATTGCCATGCGATGGTAGAGTTGCCAGACCATTATTGTCAACGACATTATAGTTATGAAGCAGAGTATATAGCTAATAGACAGAAGTGGGCAAGGTCAAGAAGTAAGGTATATCAGCATCACTACAATACAGTTACACGTAATAGGAATAGTAATAAGTCTGAACAATATAACTTCTATCGTAGTAAGCAGTGGGTAAACTTAAGACAGTTGGTATTGAATAGAGATTATTATTTGTGTCAGTATTGCAAAGTAATTAATAGGATTACCAGTGCTAAGACAGTAGATCATATTGTACCAATTGAATATGACACAGACTTGAGAGCAGATACTGGTAATCTTGCTACAATCTGTTCAAAGTGTCATAGACTCAAGACAGATTGGGAACGTTGGTACTATGGCACAGGTAAGGATAACCAGTTGAAACAAGTGCCTAAAATTACAAATATTAGTGAGATTGTTTTAAAAATGAATAGACTTGCTAAAACATCCCTAAAATAGCCGTAGATGTATTTTAAACAAATCGGATGAATTATATTAAAAGGAAATTTAAATTTATACCCGCCCCTATTAGGAGACAAGGAAGAGCGCACACATAGGAATCTCCTTATAAAAAAGTGCAATTTCTGAAATTTTTACCTAGGGGGGGTACCACAATTGAAAGGAGGTAAGCCGGTGGTTAAAAAAGTCTTTTATCAGCAGAATGATGGGCGTTTAAGCAGTACGCCGCCAAAGCACTTAGGAACAGTAGCAAAGGTATGTTGGCGCAAAATCGTGCCCTTTTTAGAAAGTACAGAGCGAGTTAAAAGAATAGATACTGCATTAGTAGAATTGTACTGCTCGCAATATGAGATTTATCGTCAAGCTTATGATGATGTCTTAGAGAATGGCATTCAAACTAAGATATTTAAATCACTTCAAGACGCAAGTGGTTCGATAGTGGGTAAAGATTTCGTTGGTTATCGTAAAAATCCAGCTGTTGCAACGATGAAAGACGCTAGTATACAGATAACCAGTATTGGTAGTCAACTGGGCTTATCTCCTAAAGCACGAGCTGAATTGATGCAATTGGTTGATAGTAAAGAAAAAGAAGATTCAACTGAAAAATTAGCAAAGATTTTTGGAGGTGAAAGTTAGTGGAAGTAGATTTGACTCAAACTCATGATGTTTTAGGAACATATCATAGTATCGATTTTTCAGATATTAGAAAGAAATATCAAGATGAAGGTACTAAATATGCTTTTAAAGTACTTGATGAAGAAATTGAAACAGGATATCTAATAAAGCTAGCTTGTTTTAGACACCTAAGAGATTTGCAAAGGCAGAACACAAAGGAATTTCCTTATCGTTATTCAGTCAAACAAGCTAAAAAACTATTGTTGTTTGCCTCAATGTGTCCAAATGTGGATACAGATTCTCCAACTGAATTAATGGATTGGCAAAAGTTTATTTTTTGTATGCTATTTGGTTGGAGAAATTTAGAAGGGCGAAAAAGATTTAGTCGTGCGATGGTATCTGTTGCTCGTGGACAAGGTAAAACTTACTTGATGGCAATTTTAATGTGCTACTCCTACTTTATAGAAAGTTTAGGATTGTCTAATCAAGATTATCTAGTGGCATCAATTAACTTTAAACAGACTAATAAGATATTTGGTTATATTAAAACAATGATGAAGTACATTGTTAAGACGGATATGTTTAAAGATTATGCTGCTACTGTTAACTTTAAAGCTCAAAGCGATCAGATGATTATGAAAGAAAAGAATAACGTTTTACGTGCTATCTCTCATGAATCAGGACAATATGATAGTTTTCACTTTACAACAGCTATTTTTGACGAAATTGGAGAAGTAAAAAGTAGAGAAAAGATTAGTAAGATTATTTCAGGTCAAGTTAAAGTGCCTAATCATCAATTCATTCAGATATCAACATCTTATCCAGACCCTAGCGTTCCATTTCATGAAGATCAAAAAATGATTCAGCAAGCGATGGAACAAGACTATAAGCGTGATGCAGATAACTTTTTAGGATTAATTTGGGCTCAAGATAGCTTAGATGAAACTTTTAAGCCAGAAACGTGGTATAAATCAAATCCTTTATTATATCTAGATAGTCAAAAACAAGTTTTAATGGAAGGATTACAAGATAAACGTGATGCAGATATGCTATCTGGTAATGTAGCAGACTTTCAAAATAAGAATTTAAATTTATGGTTAGCAGAAGCAACCAATAGTTTTTTGAAGTTAAGTGATATAGAACGAGCTATCCAGTCTAATTTCAATATTGAAGGTAGGACTGTATATATCGGCTATGACTATTCGATGTTTTCTGACAATACTGCAATAGCATTTGTATATCCTTATTCAGCCAATCATGGTGTTCCTAAATGGAGAGTTGAGCAACATTCATTTATTCCTTGGCAACACGCTGGTTCAATTGAGGCTAAAGAAAAGCAAGATGGTATAAATTATCGTGAATTAGCCAAGCAAGGTTATTGTACTATTACCAGTCATCCACAAGGTTTGATTAATGAAGAACAGGTTTATCATTGGTTATTAAACTACATACACGATAATGATCTTAATGTTATTTTCTTTGGCTATGATGATTGGGGAGCAACCACTACAATAAAGCAACTTGAGTTAAATACTGATTATCCATTGCAAGGTATCAGGCAACGGACATCAGAGCTAAAAGATCCTACAAAATTTTTGCAGAAGTGCTTTATTGAAGGAACAATTACACGTCCTGACGATAAAATCATGGAAAAAGCATTGATGAATGCTCAGATTTATGAAGATAAAATCGGTATTCAAGTGGATAAAGCTAAAGCAACGCTAAAAATTGACGTAGTGGATGCGATTATTGATGCGATGTATCAAGCAATGTACCATTTCGAAGATTTTGGAATAGCTAATGATAAGTCGAAACAAGTTGAATTAATGACAACTAAGCAAGTTGAAGATTGGTATATGAGTGATGAATCTGGATTATTAGGGGGTGATTTTGATGATTTTTAGACGAATTATAGGATATTTATGGCAACTTTCAGACGTTTTATTGTTTATTTCAGCAATGATTGTCCTAGATTATACAGCTTTTAGAGTTAATACTACATTAGGATGGTTCGTAATATCCTTAATATTATTTGTATTAGGTTGGCTAGTTGAAGTCATCTCTGAACGAAAGCGAGGTGATAGTTAATGCCAATATTCAATATTAATAACGCTTTAAAAACAGCAACCATGAGTGTGCCATTTGGCGATGAAAATGTCTTAGACTTTATGACTGGTGAGAATAGTAATACTTACATCAGTGCTAAAGAAGCTTTAAAAAATTCTGACATTTATTCAGCAATCTTTCAATTATCTGGAGATTTAGCATCGTCAAAAATTATTAGTAGTAAGACTAGATATCAAGGAATAATTGATAATCCAACTTTAACATCAAATAGTCATGCCTTTTGGCAAGCAGTATTTGCTCAGTTATTGTTGGGTGGAGAAGCTTTTATATATCGTTGGCGAAACATTAATGGTATAGATAATCATTGGGAATATTTGAGACCATCACAGGTTAGTACATATTTACTAGATGACGGTTCAGGTTTAATTTACAATATTACCTTTGACGAGCCAAAAATTGGAGTAAAAATGAATGTCCCACAAAATGATATTTTACATTTTAGATTACTTTCAAAAAACGGTGGTATGACTGGTATCAGTCCTTTATCTGCTTTAGCTAATGAACTGAACATTAAAAATGATTCTAATAAATTAACTAGAGCTGCATTAAGTCAAGCAATTATGGCTCCTGGTATTTTGAAAATCAAAAAAGAAGGTACTATTGATTGGAAATTAAAAGCTTTACGTTCTAAACAATTTATGAGGCAAGTTCAAGCTGCAAATAATGGACCAGTTGTAATTGATGATTTAGAAGAATATTCACCTTTAGAAATAAAATCGGATATTGCTAAATTATTAGCACAAGCTGATTGGACTGGTAATCAAATTGCTAAGGTGTATGGTATTCCCAATTCTTATTTAAACGGTCAAGGAGACCAACAGTCATCTTTAGACCAGATAAAAGGAATGTATGCTAATGCTTTATCTCGATATATGGAATCAATCGTATCAGAGCTTGATAATAAGTTAAATGCGGATATTAGATACAATATTAGACCAGCAATAGATCCACTACAAGATGGATACGCTCAAGTATTATCTGGTTTAACTAAAAATGGTATGTTGGCACATAATCAAGCTAGATACTTACTTCAAGAAACTGGTTATTTTCCAAAAGATTTACCAGAAGCACAACCTGCATTGTTAAAATCGAAAGGGGGTGATAGCGATGCGGAAAGTTCTAATTAAAGGAGATATTGTTGATGATAATACAGCGATGTTCTATGATTATTTTGGCATGACTTGTACAAGCCCTAAAAAAGTATCAGCAATTTTAGATGAAGAAGTTGCTGAAGGTGATGACGATATTGTTGTTGATATTGCATCGAATGGTGGCGATGTATTTGTTGCCTCTGAAATTTATAGTATGTTAAAGAATAATAAATCTAATGTAAAAGTTAATGTTACAGGGTTAGCTGCATCCGCTGCATCAGTAATTGCAATGGCAGGAGATACAGTATCAATTGCACCAACAGCTCAAATCATGATACATAAAGCGTGGACTCGTGTAGACGGCAATGCTGATGATTTAAATCATGAAGCAGGTGTTTTAAGTGGAATTGATGAATCGATTGCCAGTGCCTATGAATTAAAAACAGGCATGAAACAATCTGACCTTTTACAAATGATGTCAAATGAAACATGGTTGACTGCTCAAGATGCAGTAGATAAAGGTTTTGCTGATGAAATTATGTTCGTTAATGAAGAAGATGAACCAGTTATGAATTCTATGGAAGATATACCTAGTAAATCAGCTATTAATAAGTTAATGAATTTAATTTTAAAAGCAGACAAACAACAAAATAAAGAAACAAGCCAGTTTGAAAATCCAAGTTTAAAGGATAAGAAACTGGCTATTTTAATGGAAAGAAGGAAGTAAAACATGAATATTAATGAACTTAATAACGCTTGGATTGAATCTGGGCAAAAAGTAGCAGATTTAAACATGCAAATTAACGCTGCTTTAATTGATGATAATTACGATGAAGAAAAATTTGCTAACTTGAAAGCGCAACGTGATAAAGAAGTTGCACGTCGTGATAGTTTAAAAGAACAATTAGATACTGCACGAGCTGAACAAGTTTATAACATGCCAGATAGTGTAAAAGAACCATTGAATGATAATGAAAAAGATTTAAAAGCAAAATTCGTTAAAGATTTTATTGGTATGATGAATAACGATCCTAAAGTATTAGCGATGGTTACATCTTCTAAAGATGATAGTGGTAATAATGCTGGCCTAACAATTCCTGAAGATATTCAAACAGCTATTCATCAATTAGTACGCCGTTATGATTCATTAGAACAATACGTAAATCGTGAATCTGTATCTATGCCAAGTGGTTCTCGTGTGTTTGAAAAATGGACTGATGTTACACCATTAGCTAATCTAGATGATGAAACTGCAGCAATTGGCGATAATGATGATCCAAAACTAACATTAATCAAGTTCGCAATTAAACGTTATGCAGGTATTACTACTGTCACAAATACTTTATTGAAAGATACTGCAGAAAATATCTTAGCTTGGTTATCTGCATGGATTGCTAAAAAGGTAGTAGTTACACGTAACAAGGCAATTATTGATGTAATGAATAAGGCACCTAAGAAACCAACTATTGCAGATTTTGACGGTATTATCGATTTAATTAATACAGGAGTAGATCCTGCAATTAAAACAACGTCATTCTTGATGACTAATACATCTGGTTTGAATACTTTAGCTAAAGTTAAGGATGCAATGGGACGTTACTTATTACAACCAGATCCTAAACAACCAGATCAATACATCATTAAAGGTAAGCGAGTAATTGAAATTGCTGATCGTTGGTTACCAGATAATTCTGGAAATCATCCATTATACTATGGTGATCTAAAACAAGCAGTAACATTGTTTGATCGTGAAAATATGTCTCTATTATCTACTAACATTGGTGGAGGAGCGTTTGAAAAAGATTTAACTAAAGTTCGTGTAATTGATCGTTTTGACGTAGTAGCAACTGATAGTGAAGCTTGGGTAGCTGGTTCGTTCAAAACTATTAAAGATCAAGAAGCTAATTTAGCAGGCACATCTAAAGCTTAGAGGTGATTTAGATGGATAAGGAAATATTACTCGATGATTTAAAGTTATCTCTTAGAATTGATGTTGATGATGACGATAGATTACTAAATTCATATATTAATGCTGCTGAAGTTTATATTAAAACTGCAGTAGGTGGCGATAATGAATTTTGGCAACAAGAAGATGTTATTGCAATTCAAAAAATAGCAATTTTAGCTTTAGCTGGTGCTTATTATGATTACAGAGTGGCTTTACAAGATGTAATGACTTATCCTATTAATCTAACTTTAAATGCGATAATCTCACAGTTACGTGGGAAACTGGCGTTATATGAAGAAGGTGATAGCGATGCCTAAGAAGTTATTACATTCTTCATTTAATCAGCGTATCGAGTTCCAGACTGTTAATTTTGTAGCTGATGATTTAACTGGAGATACAGTTGAAAAGCCAGTTGGCTTGTTTAAATGTTGGTGTGCACCGCAGAGACGAACCATGTTTCAACAGTTTCAGTTAACAGGCTTAGGGCTTGATGATACTCTAACTGTGGCAATTAGACACAATGATAAAGTTCAAGAAGCCACATTAGCTAAATATAAAAATGAAACTTATGAAGTAGTGTCTATCTCTCCTGATGATACTAATAACTATATGGCTTATGACTATGTGGTTATTAGGAAAAAGAAAGGAGCTGGCAAGCGTGGCTAATGATTTTGAAAAATTACTACAAGACTTTAGTAAGAGTTTGAATAAACTTGTTCCTAATATGGAGCAAAAAAAGAAAATCACTCAAGCGGGAGCTAAAGTACTAGAAGAGAATTTACGAAAAAATACACCAGTTTCTAAGTTAAATCACAAGAAAGAAAAGCATTTAAAAGAATATGTTATGTCACAAGATACTAATGTTGACGGTCAAGAAGACGGCAGCTCAACAGTTGGTTTTGGTAAAAAGGCTTATATTGCTAGATTTTTAAATGATGGCACAGTTAAAATGCCAGCAACTCATTTTGTAGATAATACTGTTAATGAGTCCAAGACGGAAGTTCTACTAGCTAATAAGGCTGAATATGACAAAATAATGCGAGGTGGTAAGTAGTGGAAACACCAACCACGATAGCAAAAAAATTGATGAAGGATATTACTTGGATAGATGAGTTATACTCTGGTTCTATTCCAAGTAATGTGGAAGTAAATACAAATAAAAATACAGTATTAATTACTGAATATTTAAATGAACCTAGTCTTTATGCCAATATGAAGATCAAGTATTGGCAAGTAGGGGTTGAAGTTCAAATTTTCTATAAATTGAGTGGCGATGATTTTCAAAATCACGAAATAGAATTAGCTCAACTATTCAATAATGATGATTGGGAGATTGAAACTTCAAGGAATAGAATTAAGGACCCAGACACTAAACAATGGACTAAGGTTTTTTATTTTTCAAAAATTTTAAAAGTGAAAGAAGGTATATAGAATGGCAGGAGCAACAACTCATGGTATTTTATACGCAGCATTTGGTATCGTTGACGATAAAGGCGATATTATTAAAGATGCTAAAAAAGGTGTTAGTGAATTAGGAGTTGAAGTAGTTGATGGCGATGGAGAAGGTGCTACAACTGCTAATATTACTGGTTTAGAACAAAACGGTACAATTAAATGGGCAAATAATAAAGCTAAGCGTATCACTCATGGTAAACAACAACCACAAGTTGCCTTAACTATGTTAGATATCAAAAAAGATTTATTAAACCGCCTAAAAGGATATGTATCTGATGGTAAAGGTGGTTACGTGCTTACATCTGGTTCTAAGCCTAATGTGGCATTATTAATTTGTTCTGAAGATATGGACGGAACAAGAATTTATGAAGGCTTTGCAAATGGTGAATTAACTCAACCAGCACAAAACCACGGTACTGATAATAACAATATTACAGAAGCTGATACTGCTTTGACCTATCAAGCTTTAGCTCCAATTAAAGATACAACTTTTGTTGATGATAAAGGAGTAACACAACCTTATAAGGTTTGGGCTGATGATGAAGCAGGATTTGATATTAATGCAATGTTCAAAGAAGTTTTTGGTGGTTTTGATGGTGTTGCAAGCCTTAAAATTCCGGGCGGAACCAAGACTAATAGCGTAGCAGTTGATGGCGGTTCTGAATTACATTAATTAGATAAACAGAGACGAGAAATGTGAAACGTTGGAGGATTATTTATTATGGTTAAAATTAATACAAAAAAACTTGGATTAAAGAAACCAGTTTTTATTAAAGTAACGGTTAAGAAGATCAAATTAGCTGATATGATGATGAATAAACTATTAAAGCTAGGTATTGAGCAAGATAGAGCTGAATTACTAAAAGAAAGAGATACCAGCAATGAAGATTTTATTAACAATGCAATTAAAATGAATAACGCGGAAATTGAATTTGCTGACAGTGCTTTTGATTTCTTGCAAAAAGCTTTGAATTTATCTAATAAAGAGCGTGATCTTGCTGAAGATAACTTAACTTTTGAAGAATTAGGTAATTATATTAATTATGTAATTATGCGAATTAAAGGCCAATCCGAAGAAGATATTAAAGCTATGATGAATTCAGAAGTTAAAAAGGATAAAGATCCAAAAAAAGAATTAGACGCTTAGCAGATACTTTAATTGATACTCAAAATGAATATCAAGACTTGCTATACCTACAACAGAAATTGATGTTGGAATCTGGTATAGCGATATCTGTTAGCGATGAAGAAGAATTTGAAACGATAGTTGAAGTAATGTCTGCTAAAGCTAAGGAAGATAGACCAGTTACGCCAAGAGAAGCGTTAAGACGCTTACGGGGAAAGTAATTTTTTATAAATCACTTCTTTTATAACTTAATATGTTATATAATATTGGTAAATAAAGAAGGTGGTTTATGTGAATTGGAGCGAAAAGATAGATTTTATCTTAGATAGTGATTTAAAGTGTAAGAACATATATTTTAATGATAAAAAAAGACAAATCTTAATCTCATACTGGGACACCGAAAAATGTAAGCTATATAAGTATAGCGATTTGTTACAAGGTAGTGTTAATAGCGAAGAAAAATTAGAAACTAGATATGAAAGTCATAAATTTAGATGGGGAATTTTAGGAAGTTTATTTGGTAATCTTTTAGGAACTTTTATAGGTGTTTTGTATGCTCAAGATCATCCGAAAGAATATAAAGAACGTTTTTTATATAACCCAAGTGTAACTTTAATGTTTAAAGATGGTTTTTTGTATCAGTGTTATTTATATAAAGGTAAACTTCACCGCTATTCAATACGTGGAGAATGTATAAAAGAAAAAATAGAGGAATTTAATAGCAAGACGTTTAAGATAGAATACAATCAGCTATAATTAGGTGTGATAAAAATGGTAAAAAAAACATCAGAGGCACAGTTGAAAGCAAATAGGCGTTGGAAAAACAAAAATAGAGATAAACAAAGAAATTATCAGTATGGTTCATATGCTAGAAAATTTATTCGTGAAATTGCAAATGAAAAGCAATTAAATGAATTGGAAATATTAATAAAGGAACGAAAAAATATACTAAAATAGGTTGATTCTTAAGAAAGTCCCGAAGGTGAGATAGATGAAGAAAGTATTTAATTGGTTAAAGATAAATAATCACTTTTGGTGGATACTAATTATTTCAATAACACTAGCTGTAATTATTGGCACAGTGTTCTTCTGGGACTGGATGTGGAAACATATTTATATTTGGATTTTTTTATATATTATCTTAGGCATAGTAGGAAATGTAAGACCATATTGGCGAAGATAGGTAGGTTATACTTTGAATAATAAAAGTCAACTGAAAAAGTTGGCTTTTTTATTTTGAAAGAAAGGAGGTTAAATTTAAGTGAAAGTTCAAAATGAAATGGCGACAAAAATTACTGTAGATACAGTTCAGGCTGCTAAAAGTATTTCGGCCTTTAGGAATGGTATTTCAGCTTTGACTAATTCATGGAAAGCTAACGAAATGGCATATCGAACAGCAGGCGATAGTTTAAATGCCTTAAAGTCCAGATATGAAGGTATTAGTAATGTTATCGAGCTTCAAAAACAAAAAATTGATGAATTAAAAAATAGGCAAGAAGGACTTGATAGAACTAATAAGGATCAAGCTAATACTTGGTTAAAGTTAGAGAAAGATATTCAGACTGCTACACGTCAATTAGCTAGTTACGAAGCACAACAAGCTAAAGCTAAGACATCAATGAACTATTATAATAGCGGTTTGGCTGATTTGCAGAAAAGCTATAGAACTACACAAGCTTTATCTAAGAGTTATGTTGAAAGACTTAGAGCAGAAGGCAAAGAAGTAGAAGCTAAAAAAGCACAGTTAAGTGGCGTCAAGAATGCATTGAATAGTTTAAATGAACAGTATCAGTTGCAAAAAAAAGAATTAGAGTCTGTTGCAAGTAAAACAGGTATGACGAGTGAAGCATACATGAAGCAAAAGACTAGATTAAACGAAACTGCAACAGCAATAGCCAAAGCTAAAAATAAATTTAATGAGTTAAATAATTCTTTAAAAGAACAACCAACTACGTTTTTTGGCAAATTAAAAGATCAAGTATTATCTTTCGAAAAGCAGACCGAAAAAGTTGATAATAGATTATCAAAATTTAAAGAAAAAATGAATAATACTTTTGTTGCGGTAACTGCATCCAATGCAATTGGTACTCTTACAGGTAGTTTTTCTAACTTGATATCAGAGTCATTTAAAGCAAGTGATGCAATGGATAAATTTAAGTCGACTATGCAACTAGGTGGCTTTGGTTCTAAAGAAATTCAAAAAGTTTCAAAAGAAGTAAGAAAATATGCTGATGATACAGTTTATGAATTAAATGACGTATCTAATACAACTGCACAGTTAGCTGCTAACGGTGTTAAAAATTACATGAAATTAACTGAGGCAGCTGGTAACTTAAATGCTCAAGCTGGTGGGAATGCAGAAACTTTCAAATCTGTAGCAATGGTAATGACACAAACTGCTGGTGCTGGTAAATTAACTACCGAAAATTGGAACCAATTAGCTGATGCAATGCCTGGTGCATCTGGTAAATTACAAGAGGCTATGAAGAAAAATGGTGCTTATACTGGTAATTTTCGCGATGCTATGGAAAAAGGGCAAATAAGCGCTAAAGAGTTTAATAAAGCTATTATGGACTTAGGATCAACGGATTCAGCAGAGAAAGCAGCTAAAAATACAGCAACTATTGAAGGCGCTGTTGGAAATCTTGAAGCAGCAGTTGTTAGCGGTATTCAAAATATTATAGATACTTTTGGCAAAAGTAACTTTACAAATGTAATAAATGAAACTACTAAAAACATAGAAAATATATCTACTAAAATTGGGAATTTTTTTAAAGAAAATAAAGAACCAATACAGGGCATTGTTGATAGTATATCTATAATTTTTAAAACAGTAGGTAATGCAATCTGGGAAACATTTAGTAACACAATAGAAACTATTGGTAAAGCGTTTGGTGTAGTTGGTGAAAATAGTTCAAAAACTAATTCAACTTTAAAAACTATCGATTCATTATTAAAGAAAATCGCATCACATAAAAAGGCGATTGATCTTTTAACAAAGTCTTTAATTGGTTTATGGACTGTGAACAAGGGAAGAAAAATCTTGTCTAATGTGATATTTAAACCTAAAGTTGATAGTAAAGATGCCAAACGGGAATTAACTTTAGTTGGAAGGATTGCAAGAAAAACAGGGATAAGTATAAAAAAAGCTTTAAAATGGACTGCCAAGATTTCAATTAAAGCAGCAAAAGCAGCTTTGAGTGGACTTAGCAAAGCAGCATCAATTACAGGTAAAGCTGTTAAGGTTGCATTCAATGGTATGTTATCTGCAGCAAAGAAACTAGCATTAGGATTTAAAGCAGTATTTCTATCTAATCCATTTGGTATTGCAATTTTAGCGATTACTGCTTTAGGTGTTGCGTTTTATGAACTATATAAACACAATAAAAAATTCAAGAAGTTTGTTGATGGTTTAGTAAAGGATGCTAAAAAAGCATTTGATAATATAGTCAAGTTCTTTAAAAACTTACCTAAAGAGATATCTAAAGTAGGGAAGAATATTACAGGATTCTTCAGCAAAGGTTGGAAATCAATTAAAGATACAACTAACAAAGGTATCAAGAACACTCAAAAGAGTTGGAATAAGTTTAATAAAGATGTTGCTAAGTCTGCCAATAATATGTGGAAAGACACTAAAAAGAAGTTTAGCGATGGCTGGAATAGTTTAAAGAAAAATGCTGATAATGGTAAAGATAAGATTGTAAAATCATGGAATAATCTTAATAATGCAACACTTAATGTCGCTAAAAAAATGGCTAAAGAGAATCCTAAACAGTTTAAATTAGGATATAATGCTATTCAATCCTACACTAATACTTGGAAAGATTTTACCAGTGGACATTGGGATAAATTAGGCGGTGATATTAACGATACTGCTAAAAATATTCGTAAGTTTACTAAAAATATATTTAAGGATATGTATGATTGGTTGAATGATAAAACTGGTGGCAGATTAGGTGATATGGTAAATACTTTTACTGATAAATTCGGACAATTAAAAGATATTGTTGGTTCAGCAGTTAAAGGTGTTAAACATAAAACTGTAGATTTGGTAAACGGTGTGGTTAAACCATTCAATGATATGTTAGGTGGTTTAAAGAATGGTATTAACTGGGTTCTCGATAAAGTTGGCGCTCCACAAATAAATGCTAGTTGGGCAATTCCAACAGTATCTTATGCTAAAGGCACAGCTGATGTACAAGGTTCAAACGGAACACATCAAGGTGGATTAGCTTTAGTTAATGACGGTGTAGGTGAACATTACCGTGAAATGTTTAGATTACCTAATGGAAAAGTAGGTATTTTCCCTAAACAACGTAATATGGTGGTTCCTTTGCCTAAAGGATCAAGCGTTTTAAATGGCGAAGATACTTATAAATTAACTACAATGCTAGGAATTCCAGCATATGCCAATGGTATTGGTAAATTCTTTAAAGGTGTCTGGAATAGTGCTGTTGATTTAGTTGATGAAGCAGAAGATATTTTAAAGAAACCAGCTGAATTTTTAAAAGAAGTCTTTGAAAAACATATTGGTAATTTATCAGCTAAAGGATTAGCTGGCGATATTGTTACTAACTTTCCTAATAAATTGGCAAGTTTAGCGGTTGATTGGGTAAAGAAATTATTTGAAGATTTTGAAGCTGGTGGCGATGGAAATAGCCCTGCTGGTAGAATGGCTAAATCTGAATTTGCCAAGATAGCTAAACACGCTGCTAGATTGATGCATCAAAAACTTAGTAAACGTGATATAGAGCATTTGTACTATCAAGCATCAACTGAATCTGGTGTAGATCCTGCTCAAAATGGTGGTTATGATGATCATGACGGAACAGGTTTACCAATTGGATTATTCCAATATAAACTTGGTACTTGGAAAAGTTGGGCAGTTCCAGGACATGCTAATATTCATTCTGCCTTAGATCAAATTATGGCAGTTTTAAATGATAGTAATTGGAGAAATGATTTCCCACCAATCGGAGTAAAGAGAGGTTGGGGGCCTTCAGGTCATAGAATGATGGCTTATGGCGGAAGAATTGATACTAACCAATTAATCGAAGTCGCTGAAAATAATAAACCTGAATATATTATTCCAACTGATCCAGTTAAGCGTCCTAGAGCTTGGCAACTTATGCATGAATTGACTTCTGAATTTACTAAGCAAGATCCAGGACATTCAATAAATCGTGATAATAGAGATATAAAAGAATTAAACGATAAATTTGATTCGCTATTAGCGATGTTTAGTCAATTATTGGGGTTAAACAGTCAACAATTAAAAGCTATTCGAGAGAGTGGATTTGATAAAAATAAATTGTATAAGCAACAAGCAATAGATCAAAAATTGATTAACTATCAAACATTTTAGAAAGGAGTGATATTTTGAACGAATTTTATATTAAACCACAGAATGGGAAAGAGATGAGATTATCTGATATCACTCAGCATGTAGAATTACTTAGTTTAGATGAAAATCCAGCGATAACTAATACTTATCAATCTAATCCCGCACAAGATGGAGAGTTATGGAATTATTCTACCTATAACCCTACTGTTGTTAGTTGTGAGTTTCTATTATATTTTTCTACTTGGCAAGATTATATATTAGCAAAGCATGATATTATGAGAACTTTCATGCAAAAAGGGTTATTTAGAATTAGGGAAGAAATAAATAGTCAATTGGTGAGATATGTTAGAGCATCTTCATTTACAATTAGTCCTGACGATAAAGGATCAAATTGGGTTACTTTTACTATTCCATTCGATAATCCTAGTGGAATGAAATATAGTCTATATAGATCAGATGAAGTTGATTTAAATGCTTTAAAAGGATGGTCATATGGTCAAAACTTGATTGATAATGATTACTCATATAGATTCTCGGATAAATCCTTTAGAGTTTACAACCCTAGTGATATACCAATTGACCCTTATCTTGGTAAACATGATTTAAAAATCATTAGTAAGTTTAGTGGTAGTTCTCTAAAAATTACTAACACAACTAATGGAACTAGCTGGAGTTACAATAAATCATCTAATGGGAATGAAACTGTTCTACTAGACGGAATTGTAACAACTGTTAATGGAAACCCAGCAACAGTAAACACAGATTACGGTCATATTGTGTTGAATGCTGGATGGAATGATATTGTTGTTAGTGGCACGAATAGCAATGATATCACGTTCAGTTTTCCATTTATTTATATCTGATGTTTCAAGGAAAGATTTTAGTTCAAGGGGTTAATCGTGCTGAAAAAGAGCCTTTGAATTTGTTTGACCCTAAGTCTGTACAAATCCAGTGGGAAGTAAATCAGACTTGGAGCTTACAATTAACTGCATATAATGACGGAAGCTTAGCTTATCAAATGTTGGAAAGTGAAGCTTCTATTTTTTTGGACAATCAAGAATATATCATTAAACAAGTGGCTAATGATTCATCTAGTGGATTAGATAGTATTCAAGTAACAGCTACTCATGTTTATTTTGAAGTACAAAAAATTAGGAAGTATAAAGAGTACGTTGACCCAACAGACAAGGATAAACAAGCAGATGTTAAAGCTCTAAAAGATAATACTGATTCTTCTAAGTCTGATGATAGTGATAACGCTAAAACTAATACTAGCGAAAAAACAGAAGGTAATACCACAACTAAAGTAACAACTAAAACCACTGATGAAACACAACAGGATAATCAAAATCAAGTGACTTATTCAATTCAAGATGTGCTAGATCATTGGTTAAAAGATAACAAACTTGGTTTTGCCTATGAAGTGATTGGTAGCTTTGAAAAGAAAGAATTAGAAGAATTACAGGACGGAACTGGTGCTGATATGTTATCTAAGATTTCCGATACTTGGGATAATGCAATTATATATCCAGATAATCGGAAAATTAGAGTATATTCAACAGATGAGTTTAACCTAAATCGTGGTAATAGAATAGATTACTTGAATAATGCAAGTGAGATTAAATTTAGTATTGATTCAACATCATTAACGAATATGGTCTATTGCATTGGTGGAAAATATTCTGTTGAAACTACTACAGAAACGACTACTACCACAACAACTACTACAACAAGTGGCGGTTGGGGTTGGCCTTTTCCTAGTGTGGGAGAAGGTAATTTTATGCAAGCTCAAAGGTTTGGTAACGATGGTGGATATCGTCAAAACGGCTTTCATGATGGTTTAGATTTTGGTTCTGTAGATCATCCAGGACGTGAAGTACATGCTATTCATGGTGGAAAAGTTACAATCAAGTCATATATGGGTGGGCTTGGTAATTACGTTGTTATTTCTGGTGGCGGATATAATGTTGTTTATCAAGAAGCATTTTCAAGTGCTAGCAATATCATAGTTAATGTAGGAGATACGGTTAAAGTCGGTGATGTTATTGGCTATCGTGATACAAGTCATTTACATGTTGGAGTAACTAAAGCTGATTTCAACGTTGCTGTTGGAAAATCATTTACCAATGATGGAACTTGGTTAGATCCACTAGAATTAATTAAGAATGGTCCTAGCGATACTGACACTGAAACATCATCAGAAACTAACTCAAACTCAAATACGCAAGAATACTATTATTTTGCGCCGTTTATGTATCGTGATGAAGAATCTATCAAGAAATATGGTGAACATCCAGCAGAACCAATTGAAGATGATAGATTTAAGGATAAAAACGCAATGATTGAGTACGTTAAGACTAAATTGCAACCTAATCCGTCATTGTCTATTGATGTAACAACTACTACTGGCGTTAGACCAATAGCTGGAGATGTCATGCACGTCATGGTTAAGTCGCAGAATATATCAACAGACTTTACTTTGACTGGTTTCACCTGGTACCCGTATTCATATCCAGTTGATAATCAAACATCAATAACATTAAACTCCAATGTTCAAAATATCCTTGATTATCAAAACTCAAAGCAAAGACAAGTTAATAAGGCTATATCTGAATTAAAAAGTTCTACAAATGAAGTAATTAATAATGCTAATTCTAATAAATTCAGTGAATTTGGTGGGAATCAACAATTAAAAACGTGGCTGAATGATTTTGTTGGAGGCTAAAGTATGAATATTTGGGAATGGATAGATAAACTAACAAAAGGTCTGCAGAAATTGGATAGCAGAATTACAGTAATTGAGAACGTACTATTTGATGATAAGACAAACAATAAAAGTCCTATTGTTACTAAAGAACAACTTGATGAGATTAATGATAGGTTAGACGAGATAGAAAGAAAGTTAGGTGGTAGTGATGGAACAACTGAACCTTGATGATATTGGTTTGACTGATCGAACTCAGTATAATGCGACGGTTTCCAATTTCAATCAAATTCAGCGTGTTGTTAATGGCAATACTGATGAGATTGAAACAAAATTAGATAGCAAAACTAATTTGAATTATTTTGAAGATGAGATTAAACGATTAGATGATAAAACGGATGCTTTAAACGAAGATTGGAAAGCAAGGTTAAAGCGTGTAACTTTAGGTAGTGATGAGGAAATGATTGAAAATGTAGTAACTAAAATTTTACAAAAGAAAGGAGTAATCTAATGGCACAAACATTAAAATATGTGATTGGTAAAGATTATCGACCACTAACAATGCTAGAAGCTAAGAGCAGTAACGTTTCAAATATTGACTACGGCGCTAATCCAAACTGGGTGCAAGCTAGACAATATGAAGACGGACTAAGACAAGTCTTCGTTGAGATTGCCAACGAAGATGGTACACCGTTTGATTTAACGGGTGCGAACGTTCTTTTTGAGGGGGTTTTACCTGATAATGAACATAAGATTTTGGATAACGAACACGCAGTTTTTTATGAAGATCCAACATCAGGTAAGTTCCGCTTTGATTTACCAGCTCAAGCTTTTACGGTTGCTGGTCAATATAAGCAATCGTTTTTCCGTGTGATGAAAGGATATAAAAATATTGCGACACTTGAATTTAAACTTCAAGTACTTGCTGATTGGGTTATTGGCGGATTAACTCCTAGTGACTATATTAGTCCATTGGAAAAGTTCTTCAGTCAAATCAATGATGAGTTACTAGCCGACAAGAACAAACTTAAGCAAGCAGTTGATGAGTTTAAACAAGAAGTTAATGATATTCAAAAAGCGATTACTGATAAATCTGACGCAGCCGGAAATATGCTAGATAGTTTGACACAACGCATTGTAACTCTTGAAACAAAAATCAAAAATGATGATTTATTTACCAACTCCGATGCGGTTGAGTATAAACTGAAAATTAATGATGAAATTAACGACTTAAAACTATCATTACTTAATACTGATAAAAACTTACAAACTAAGGCCACAGAAATTTCCAATAAATTTGATGAAAACTTACAAACTAAGACCACGAAAATTTCTGACGAATTTAATGAAAAAATTGATAAACTTAATAAAACAGTTACAAGTTCAATGAGCGAAGCTAAGACACTTGTTGAGAATAAAATTGCACAAATGGATAATGGAGTACATGGATATCCCAATGCCAATGCAATTAAGCAAGCTTATCCTAATGGCGCTCAAGGTATTTTTGTTGCCGTTGACACAGGACACCAATGGTACTACGTTAATGGACAATGGACAGACGGCGGCGCTTATCAATCCCCTCGAGGAAACGCTGATGCAACAGCTACAGCGTTGCACAATCAAATGTTGGATGCGTTAGACCAACAAGATAAAATTTGGCAGAGAAAACTATATGTGAATGTTAATACTGGAGAATGGCTTAACGATAAAAATATGAGGGAAACACAAAGTAATTGGTGTTGGACTCCATATTATACTCCAGTAAAAAAGAATTCAGATTATATTTTTGCTGGATATGATGGTGTAAGCGCAACTCTAAAGTAGTTGGCATTTCATCTGTATACATTAATTTATATTCGTCAGATAAATCTTTCATTAAACAGATTTATACAAATAGAACTAATCCAGGTATTTTTAATACGGAAAACGCTGAATACATCAGATTTAGTATGTCAACGAATACCTTTTCAGATGAACAATATCCATCGCTTTTTAAGGGAAACACTCTTCCTAAAGAAATAGAAAACGACATTTATGGGCTTTTTGATACAGCATATAAACAGTTAGGTAATTCTCTTGCAGATTTTAAATTGCCACCTAGTCTTAGTTTGCCTAAAATGGCAAACTTACCTGTGCAAATCTACGATGATACATTAATTGAATATGCAGTAAATACAGACGTAATCAAGGTTTTTCTATATGATAATTTCAGTAATCTTATAGCTAAAAATAATAGTGGTAATGGTTGGAGAATTCCAGCTAATTCTGGTGATAGAGCATTGGATTTTAACGCTATTTTAGGTTCATCACCTGAAAATTATTGGAGATATGCACCAAAACTATACAGAAAACAATCAAAAATTTTTATCAATGAAATTCCAATCGATGCAGGTAAAGGGCAAAACATTAAAGTATTAATAATTGGAGATAGTTTAACAAATTATAATATCTATCCTAATCGTGCTGGAGAGTTAGCTAATTCAGATGAAAACGCTACGATTAAATTTATTGGAACTCGTGGAGATAACACCAAACACGAGGGTCGAGGTGGTTGGTCTGCCAAGATATATACAACTAGAACTCAGTACAATTCATATAATAATCCGTTTATCAATAACGGCAAGTTTGATTTCTCTCATTATATGAATACGAATAATTTTTCTGATGTTGATATTGTAATCATAAATTTAGGAACAAATGATGTAACGTTAAATAAACCTGATATGGATAATGATTTTTCAGAAGATTTCAAAGCGTATGATGAAATGATTAGTAGCATTAAAGCGTATGATTCAAACATAAAAATAGCCTTGGGATCTACAATCGAACCGGCTAGATTAAACAATGCACACATTGATGTTAAAACTAGACGGCAACGTTGGAATAGGTTAATGGCAAAGTATTGTTTGGATAATAATTATACTTATATCCCATATTGGTTTGTTGTTGATCCTATCAATGATTTCAAATATGAAGACGTTCAAATTGATGATTACAACACAGCGACAATTAGAAAAGTTGCTGACAGTACTCATCCAGCAGATAGTGGTTATAAAAAAATGGGCGATTTAACATATGCAACCATTAAGAAGTTAGCTGAAGATATTAGGACAAATAAATAAATTAATTAGCGGTGGGTGGGAGGATAAAGATACATTTAAATGTTCATAAATAGCTAATTTTGAAAAATAATAGTACACTCATCTTATGAATTAATAGAGGTGTTTATTATGAATAATAAAGATTTAGTGATTATGTCTGTTTTAACTGCATTTCTAAGTTCTATAATAGTTTTTATTTGCCTAGATATAAGTAATGGTAACTTTGATAATCTGGCTGATTGGTTCGGAGCTTTGGGTAGCATTGGTGCGATTTTAGCAGTTATATATCAAGTGCATAAACAGAGAGAAGAATTTTTAGATGCTAATCAAAAAGATGGAGAAGTTTGTCTTAAAGCATACAGAGATATGAGTGGATATAAATTAAAACATTGGATAGTAAATACAGGAAAATCTGTTGAAGGATATAGATTTATAGGATTTGTTGCTGAAAAAGATATAGAAGCATTGCTCAACGGAAGTAAGGGAGCTGAAGTAGCAGTTCAATTTTTTGGAAACGTACCTTATTACGATGTGGAGTCTAATCTAGAATCTTTAGTTCCTGCAGGACAATCCGAAAAAATAGAACTTGATATCACAATGTTGAAAAGTTTTTTTGACAGAAAAACTGTATATATAGTTTATAAAGGTTTATCAGGTGATTTTTATACTAAAAAAGTTACTATTAAATACTGAGTTATAAATAAAAATAAGGAGGTGACTATATGTGCACACATTGCTAGGATATTCCTGGGCGGAAATAGCGTCAATTTTGGCAGTTATTTCCGTCCTTTTTAGTGGAATTTATTGGCTAATTAGACATGGGGCTAAAGCATTAAATAATGCTATTACTATTGGAACGTATCCGCTGCAGCAGCAGTTTATAAAGTTATCGAATACGATTAATCGACTTAATAATAATCTTGAAGAACAACATAAAAGTTTGGTAAAACTGGAAGATGAGGTCGAAAAACACCATGACGAATTAATTAAACACGATAAGCGAATTGAAAGTTTGGAGCGTGATATAAAATGATGAAAGCATTATTAACTCAAGATGGTAAGTTGAACGCAAAGACGGTGACATCCTTAGCGTTGCTGGGCGTTGTGCTCGTTCAAGAAGTGGCCAAGTTATTCGGTTGGCATTTAACTGGCGACCCTAAGCAGGTAATGGAAATCGTCAATACAATTTTGACTATTCTCGGAACGCTAGGGCTTGCAAGCAATAGCGCTGACGTTAAAGATGATGAAATCAAAGCGAAAATTGAAGGAAAGGAGTAATATATGAAGAGAAAGAAAAATACTCGATTGATGATGGGACTTGCAACTTTAGGTGCAGGTCTTTTTTTATTGGCGCCTAATGTCAATGCTGCTAAGGGAGATTTCGGCGTAGACTGGGCTGTTTATCAAGGAGCTAACGGTAAGTTTGGATACGCTAAGGATAAGTTTGCTATTTCTCAAATTGGAGGTACAACTAACGGTTGGAGCATGTATGATCAGTGGACTTATCCCAGCCAAGTTCAATATACAATTGCACAAGGTAAAAGAGCACACACGTATATCTGGTGGCAGAACGTAACGACAAATGCTCAAGCAGACCGAGTGCTTGACTACTTCTTGCCAAAAATTCAAACTCCAAAAGGAAGTATTGTAGCTCTTGATATTGAAAGTGGCTATCAAAATACAAATGCTATTGCGCATGCTCTTCAACGAATTAAGAGTGCTGGTTATACTCCAGTTGTATACGGCTATAAGAATTATTTGACTAACAACACTGACTTGCATTATTTAGCAAAGCAAGCACAACTGTGGTTAGCTGAGTATCCAAATTACAATGTCACACCAACTCCAAACTACAACTTCTTCCCGTCATTCGAAAATATCGGCATTTTTCAATTTACTAGCACATACATTGCTGGCGGACTTGATGGTGATATTGACTTAACAGGAATTACTGATAATGGTTATAAAAAAGGAGAAGCCGATAATCCGAAGACGCAAACTCCGGCAGTTAAAGCCGGTATTGTTGCTGATTCTACTTCAAAATCTGATATTAAAGCTGGATATACGGTTAAGATAAACTTTAGCGCTAAGAACTATGCGACTGGACAAGCAATTCCAAGTTTCGTTAAAGGACAACCGCATGAAGTCTTGCAAGTATCCGGCGACAAGGTATTGCTTGCTGACATCATGTCATGGGTTAAAAAATCAGATATCGAAATTTTAGCCACAAACAAGGCGAGTGGCAATGTCGAGTTAAAGCGGCAAACTAAGGATAAATGGACTGATGATTTAGGAGTAACCTGGACTAAAGAAAAAGCAACTTTCAGAATTACTAAAGGTCCATTGCATTTAAGATGGGGAGCTAGTCCAAGATCAAGTGTGATTTCAGTTTTAGGTAATGGCAGTGAAATCAAGTATGATGCTTACGCTAAGACAAATGGATTTACTTATGTAAGACAGCCTCGCTCTAATGGTCAATATGGCTATATCGCCGTAAGGGACTCTCAAAGGAATGCTTACGGAACATTTAAATAACGAACGAAAAATTTTGGCCACTCCTAATAGTTAGTTAAAATCTCTAACCTTTAAAAGTGGCCACAAAAAAATATACGGCTTTAGCTCACTTCCCGTTTGGGAGGTGGGCTTTTTTGTGCTTAGATTTTTGTTTTTGGAAATAATTTAAATATTTAGGTAATTAAAAGAACTAAAAAATTAAAAATAGGCTCTTATTGACTTTTAATTGATTAATATGTACCATTATTTTAATAAAAGCCCAAAAATTAAAAAGAAGGTGATGAGATGGACTACAAAAATTTAAGTAAATGGAGTTATATTAATCCTGGGAAAGATGTGAAACAGGAGTACAATATTAGATACAATAATCCTACGACGATTAAAACCGGTTTATTCATAAACCAGTTTTAAGAGGGGAAAGGTTAAGTGATGTCAGAGAATTATTCGTGATACCTATTCAGGAAATTTTAACTTTACAAGATGCAATTATGCAAAACTCAAAGAAGATTACAGAATTAAGAAACACTCTACCGAGGATTGCGTCAGACCAACTGTTTAACTATACTTTATTAACAGAAATTAAAAGTACAAATGATATCGAAGACGTTAAGACGACTAGCGAAGAAATTACAGAGGCCATAACAAATGTAAAAAATAAGTCGAGGAAAAAAACAAGGTTGAATTCTTTCGTTAAGATGTATTGGAAAATAAACGATGGTGAAAATCTTAAAATAAGCAAATTGGAAGATATTCGGGAAATATATGATTTTTTACTAGAAGGTGAAATATCTAATGATGATTTTCCTGACGGAAAGTTATTTAGAAATTCATTTACGCGAATAGGAAATGATTTTACAACACATCACGTACCTAAGATTAATGAAGAAGATACATCTATTGATTTAATGAGCTGGATTAAATTTGTGAATGGTAACACACCATTTTTAATAAAGGCGTTAGTATCCCACTACTTTTTTGAATATGTACATCCCTTCAAAGATGGAAACGGCAGGACTGGTAGGTATATAGCTTGCGTTTATTTAGGATATAAGTTAGATCCTTTAACAGCAATTACATTATCTAGTGAAATTAATAAAAACAGAAGTAAGTATTATAAATCTTTTTTAGATGTAGAAAATCCCAGAAATTACGGAGAAGCAACTTTTTTTGTAATTGATATGATGAAAATATTGATTAAAGGTCAGAAATCATTGCTTAAAGACCTAGAAGAAAAAAGAGACATGCTCTCCTATGGAGAAAATTTAATTGCATCTTATGCAAGGACGGATATTGAAAAAGTATTACTATTTCTACATTTTCAGTCTTATTTATTTAATGACTATGGTTACGGAATAGAAGATAGAGATTTAAAAGAATATACTAAAGAATTTAAAAATACTCAAGTGAGAAGAACCTTGGATGAGCTTACTCAAGAAGGAGCGTTAGAGTTGACAAAAAAATCACCTAAGACAAGAAGATTATCTGTAGAGTGGTTTGATAAGTTACTGCAAAATTAGCCGCTCTCTTTTCAACGCGAATAAAGAAAAAAATTTATACTTATAGAGCTATGGTTAAAAAATTTATCCGTGATTTTGCGACGAAAAAAGACACTTTGTTTCTACTATTATATAAGTAGAGGCAAGGTGTCTTTTTTGATATAATATTTATGAGGGAAGTAACAGTTATTTTATCTAGGATTTATTGATAAAAATGGTAGCAATTTGGTAGCAAAAAAATAGTAATTTTTAATTAATATAGTAATAGTATAAAATATATAAAGTACAGACTAATATTGGTATATATACGTTTAAATAACCTTTAAGTTATAGAAAAATATCATGTGTAATTACGTGCATTACACGGTAAGGCAGCTCGTATTCCAGAACGCCGTCGTTAATATATTTCAAAAGAACGTTGATTTATCAACGTTCTTTTTTTGTTGTTTCATTAATAATGAATGATAAAATTATAAAAAAATATGCTAAGGGGAAATTTTGGGCAAACTATAAAAAATCAAGTTTACTTTCAAGTTGCTTTTGCTTCAAATCTGATTGAAAACGTTGGAGAAGTAGCTTGGAAAGACTTAGATATTTCATTTCAATACGACTTACCGCTACAGATTGCTCAAGCATTAGCTAGTTTGGGAGTATCAATGGAAACATGGTTGAAAGTTATTTCGGTTGTTGATGATCCTAAGCAAGAAGATAAGATGTTGAACAAACAAAAGCAACAATTCAAAAATAACTTAGAAATGATTGCTAGTGGCAACATTAAACCGGACGGTGAAGTAAATGACAACGGTCCAAGACGAGAAAAATAGAATTGATTACCTGTTACAAAGAGATAAAATTACGGATAAAGAAATTCAAAAAGCGTATGATGACGGCTTATATAAGTTAAAGGCAGTTATCAATCGCGCTTTTTCTTTATATTCAACTGACGGAGTACTTGTTCCAACTAATCTAAACTGTAAGGTTATTAAGAAAGATACAATGATGAGACCAGTTAAAGGAGAGGAGTATTATCATGAAAACCACAGAAGAGATTATAATGATTAATGGAGAAGAATGTATACATTGCCCTGTATGTGGAAGAATAGTGGCTCTTTTTGATGTTTGCGAATGCAACTGGGAAAATACTGGCGAAACTAATATCGATGGTGGTCCTAACCATATGACCTTAGAGGAAGCTAAAAAGGCTTATGCTGAAGGGCGTGAAATTAATTAATGTCCAATGCTCGATGCTCTACTAGCAACAGATCAAGCCCCTTTGCAGAGAGTTGTTTGAATGTGCGCACGAAGGTTTTTATTTCGGTTTTATAATATTCTGTACTGATGATAATTTTAAAACATATTTTAAGATTATCATCAGTATTAATTGACAATGAGCCTAAAAATATAGCCTCCTTGAAATTACCATACGTGGGTTAATCAAGGGGGCTATAAAACTAAGAAATAATAATATTTGTTTTGGCATTAATATAATTTAAAATTTCTTTGAACTCAGGTTCAGTACAACTATGATAATTCTGTTCTAAATCATTTAACATTGAAAGTGCCGAGTCAATTGAAGGCTGTACTTCATCAATTATATGAATACTAGGAGTATTTTGTTCAATGGTAATTGAATCTTCAAAATTGAGAGATTTAAAGTAATTAATTAAATTCAAATACTTTTCAGGCCAAAGTATTTGATAATGATTTTTTTTAGCGATACTGTCAAATCGAATCAATTGTTCTGGATCAAAGAAAGTTAAATTTAATGTAACATTAGATTTTTTCAATAAATCTTTTTCAAAATTTTTTATTGCGCCATTTTTTGAAAGAAAATTCTTGGAGCTTTCCTTATGGCCAATAATTAATGTATTTAAAGAATTAGTATTGAAGATTTTTTTCCAAGTTTTAATTCGTTTTTTATGAATACCTATTGTATTAAATTTTGAAACATAGCCAATTTTATTTTCATTATCTTCTATCAGAAGGGCAATTGAACCAAAAAGATCATCATCATTATTAAATGCGGTAATGCTAACATGCTTAGAAATTTCTACTTTATAGGTATATGGGAGAACTTTGATATTATTTAAGTTCAATTTAAGAAATTCTTCGTGTGTTAATCTTTGTAATAATGTTAATAAATCTTGTGACATATAAATCAGTGGATGCGATTCGTTAGTTAATAAGCGTAGCGTTTTTTTGGTAAGTCTAGTAATGATAATAAAATCGGTAGATGAATTTTCGTTGTAGTCATCAATATAAATGTTAGCATCAGTTAAAGTCAACATATTATTTTCAAATTTCATTTTGCTATCCTACTTTTTATAAATTAGCGTCTGTTTTAAATTTTAAGGGCGACATGTCCGTTGATAAAGTAATTAATTTGCTAATTAATTCATTATATTTGTCTAATCCAGTTTGTTGAAATTTAATTGAAGCTTCGGTTAGATGTTCTTCTAAATTTTCACCTGAAAGTAAAGTAGCTTTTTTATCAGCTTCTTTTAATTGGTTACCAATTAAAATGGCAACTTCTTTTTGAGTATCCTTTAATAATTTATCAAATTCAAGATAATGAGGATCTACTAAGACGCCAGCTAATTTATAAACCCAATAAGCTGAATCGGGGGTATATTCTTGTTTACCAACCTTGTATGCGGGGTGAACATCGGTTGCGCCTGCATACAAAGGAATAAATGAGCTTTGTGCAGTAACACCCATTGCTAACCAATGTAATCCTGAAGTTTCAACTGGTAAATTTGGACGTAATTGAAGAATATGAGATTCTTGAGTGGCTGGTAAACTAATAGGTCTAAATTTATGGCCATCGACATTCTTTTTGTTTAATGGATCATATGGAGTGTTTTGATAATGAGATCCTAATACATATTCAATGTCATCTAAATGTAATAAACGGTTTGGCTTCCGAATAAAAGGTAAACTTTCACTCATAGGATCTTGAGTATCATCACCTGAAAGATATTTTTGTCCATACCAAACACGTGGAGTACTATAAATTTCGTCGCTCAATTCATGTGTTCCAAATATTTCTCGGAAGTTAAACCCACTAACTTGATTATTTAAATTGTTTTGTGAAACGAATTCTTGAATATTTTGAGAAAACATGAAATTATTTGAATCATCAAAATCTATTTCTTGAATTGCTAATTGATTTGCGACAACAGCATAGGAATCATCTGGAATCCGTTGCGCTACCCAATGATGCCCACTTCCTGTTTCTAAATACCAAACTTCTTCATTATCTGAAAATAAAATCCCGTTGCTTTCGCTTGTTCCATATTTTTCAATAATTGAACCAAGTCTTTGTACACCTTCACGTGCTGTTTTAACATAAGGTAAAACAACTGTAACCATCGCTTCTTCGCTAATTCCATTTTCAACAAGGGGATCGCAAGTAAGAACACGGCGGTTGGCATAGGCACTTTCGGTTGCACTCATTGCAACGCCATATTCATTAATTCCATCTTCTTCGAAAACACCAAATTTATCGGTCCATTCCGGAGTAGCAGTATATTTATATCTTGTTTTTGGAAGAGTGATTTTGAAGTCACTTTCATTTGAAATGAATTCTTGTGGTTCTGAAAATTCTTTGTGTTTGTGAATAACTAGATGTTTTGGCCAAGCAGATTTTGAATCTTCATTACGTGCAATGATTGTAGAACCGTCTGCCATAGCTTTTTTTCCAACGAGGATACTAGTACATGCGGATAATTTTTTTTGAATTTGCATTTTATTTTTAATCTTCCTCTCTAAAATAGTTTACAAAGTTAATTGTATCATATGTGAAATTGATTTGAAAAAAGTTGAATTTTTTGGTTTAATTATAGTATTAAAATGAAGAGGAGAATGATTATGCCTTTAGTACATATCGAATTAATCGAAGGTCGTTCACAAGAACAATTAAAAAATTTAGTTAAGGATGTAACAGATGCTGTTACTAAAAATACAGGAGCACCAGCTGAACACGTACATGTTGTTTTAAGCGAAATGAAAAAAGATCGCTATAGTGTTGGTGGAGTATTAAAGAGCGACGAACAATAGATAAAAAAGGCTGAGGCAATAATACCGAAGCCTTTTTTTAGAATAGGGGAATGAAATTTATGGGAAATAATATTACAACAAATCAAGATGGTCATTTAACAATTGGTGGAGTTGATACACTTCAAATTGCTAAGGAATTTGGTACACCAACTATTGTATATGATGTTTCAAAAATTAAAGAACAAATTAATGCTTTTAAAACAGGTTTTGAAACTCAAGGGGTTAAATATCACGTTTCATATGCAAGTAAAGCATTTTCTAGTTTAGCAATGTATAAATTGATTTCAGAGATGAATATTGGAAGCGACGTCGTTTCTGGCGGAGAGTTATATGCTGCATTAAAAGGTGGATTAAATCCAAAAGAAATCGAATTTCATGGAAATAATAAATCTCGTCAAGAATTAGAAATGGCAATTGATAATGGAGTAGGATACATTATTATTGATAATTTTTATGAAATTGAATTACTAGGTGAAATTCTAGATGAGAAGCAAGCAAACGTAGATGTTTTATTACGTTTAGCTCCGGGAATTCATGCGGAAACACACGATTATATTTCAACAGGGCAAGAAAAGTCTAAATTTGGATTTGACATTAAAAGTGGTCAAGCCGATATGGCTTTGAAACAAGTATTAGATAATAATCGCTTTAATTTAATTGGAATTCATGCCCACATTGGTTCACAAATTTTTGCAACTGATGGATTTGTGCAAGAAGCAAATAAATTAATGGATGTTTTGAATGAATGGCAGCAAAAATATGATTTTAGCGCTAAAGTAGTCAACTTAGGGGGCGGATTTGGTATTCGCTATACAGATGATGATAACCCATTAGCGATTCAAGAGTTTATTAAAATTATTGTTGATGCGCTTAAATCAAAGAGTAAGGAATATGGTTATGACCTTCCTGAAATTTGGGTAGAACCAGGCCGCTCAATTGTTGGTGAAGCAGGAACTACACTTTATACAATCGGATCACGTAAAGATGTAAAAGGCGTAGGGAGTTTTGTTGCTGTTGATGGGGGGATGGGTGATAATATTCGTCCTGCATTGTATCAAGCAAAATATGATGCCTATCTTGCAAAGGATCCTACTGCAAAACCACAACAAAACGCTTCAATTGTTGGTAAATATTGTGAATCTGGCGATATCTTAATCAAAGATTATGATTTGCCAATGACAAAACCTGGTGATGTTTTAGCAATGCCATCAACTGGTGCATACGGATATGTAATGGCAAGTAACTATAATCGTAATCCTAAACCAGCCGTTGTTTTTGTCGAAGATGGCAAGGCAAGATTGGTTGTCAAACGAGAAACATATGATGATATGTTGAAAAATGAAATTCTATAATTAAAAGATATAACTGAAAAAGCAAGGTGTTGAAATTTAATCAATACCTTGCTTTTTTGACAATAAATATTATCTACAGTTTTTTAAATCACAGGTTTAATCTAGCTTCAAGATTTTTTCAAGGTGCTTGGCTAAACCATCATGATTGTTATCAAATTCTGTAATATCATCAGCGATGGATTTTAATTTATCTGTCCCATTTTGCATTACGATACCTAATCCAGCATATTCAATCATTGTTTCATCATTTTGTTCATCACCAAATGCAATGATATCTTCGCGATTAATATCGTAGATGTTTGATAAAAATTCGAGCCCATCAGCCTTGGAAACCCCTTTTGGACTAAGCTCTAAGATTGGATGTTCGCCACCCCAAACACTTACATTAATCGTATCACCGAAAGTATTTTCTAAAGAAGTAATAATTTCTGATTTTTTGTTTTCATCAACTAACATTGTCATCGCAGAAGGATCTTGTTGTAAGTTGATTTTATTTAAAATTTCGGTTGATTTTAAAGATGAAGGAAAGAAATCCTTGATAATTTCACTTGCTTTATCGGCAAGGGCATAGTTTTTTCCCTCAGCTGTAATTAACTTAATTCCTAATTCGTCTTTAGCAGAGACCAAATCTAAAGCGATTTTTTTAGAAAAGGTTTTGCTATATTCTTTATCCCATGATTGATGTGGTAAATGACCTAAAGCACCATTGAAATTGATAAGGGGAGTTTTGATACCTAATTCATCGTAAATGTGTTTTGAAATTCTATAGGGACGACCAGTAACAATTGATACGATATGGCCAGCTTGACCTACTTTTTGTAGTGTTTGTTTAGTTTTAGGTGAAATTTTTGATTCGCTATTTAAAGTTGTACCATCAAGATCGATAGTAATTAATTTTCGTTTCATAAAATCATCTCCCATAAAATATGTTAATTATATCTAAATTAACATAAATAATTGTGAAATACTAGAGATAAAGTAGTGTAAAGGGTATAATTTAGAAGATAAAGACAAATTAGGAGGAAGCAACTTGATTATTGTAGACGATAAAGTGATTAATGGGATTCCTGTATTAGAATTAGTTGATTCAAAATTGGAAGCTGAAAAGTTACCGTTAGCCTTTTTCTTTCATGGATGGAACGGTAGTAAAGAACGAGTTTTGCCTCAAGGATATGAGTTGGCTAAAAGAGGTTTCAGAGTAGTCTTGCCTGAAGCAAAATTTCATGGAGCCCGTAGTATGGGAAAGACTGAAACACACTTAATGGAATTTTGGCAAATAGTAAATAGTTCTATTAATGAATTTGGAGGAATTCTTGAACATTACCAATCAGAAGTTGGAATCAAAGATAATTTTGTTGGAATTTCGGGCTTATCGATGGGAGGTATAACAACTATTGGTATTCTCGACAAATTTACTGAAGTAAAAGCAGCTGTTTGTTTAATGGGATGTCCAGAACCAGGTAAATTTTTTGATTTAATGGTAACTAATATCATCGCAAAACAACCAATACCACAAGAAATTATAGATAGTCAAGCTAAAATGGTTGCTGATTTCGATTTAAGTTTAGAGCCTGAAAAAATCGCAAGTAGATATATACATTTCTGGCACGGAACTGCCGATTCAACTGTACCACATGAATTTACGAAGGAATTTTTTGATAAAGTTAAAAATAAAAGTTACGCTCAAAATGTTACTTTAACTTTATCAAAAGGAAAAGGTCACAAAGTTGATCAAGAAACTACGATTGATATGGCTGATAGAATGTTTGAATTTTATCAAGTAAACGATAAATAAAGGTGACTCTATATGTTTCGAAATAAACTACTTATTATATTTTGTACATTATTATTAGCATTTTTTAGTGTCTTTGTCTTTGTAAAAATTCAACAACGAGATACGGTAAATCGGCTAAATAATAATGATTTATCAAATTCTGCATATCTTATTAAATTAAAAAGTTCGGTATCATTACAAAACATTAACGAGAAGTTATCTAAAGAAGAAAAATTAGATAATTTTCAGTTACAATACCAAGATAAGAAAAATAAGAACATGATATTTTTCTATGGAAAAGGTAATTTTTCAAGTCCAGCAATGGAATCAGGAAGCTTTTTTACAGATAATGATTTTAATTCTTTAGTAAGTACGGTAATCGTCGGGAAAGATATCGCTAAAGACTTGTATATTCCTCAAAGCCAAGGATACTTACATTACAATAATCAATATTACCCCGTTTTAGGAGTTATGGGAACTAAGCAAAAATCGGGATTAGATAATAAAATTTTTATTTCTCCGTCAGTAGATATTTTAAAAAATAAGCAGAGTAAGGATTATAATATTATTTTTGATTCAGATAAGCCGGTAGATATTGAACGGATTAAAAAAATATTGAATGCGACTTCAGTTACTTCGATATTTAAAAATAATTTAGGAATTCCTAAAGGTGTCTGGTTCCAATCATTACTAAAAAAGGGAATTGCTCTGTTGGCAATTATAGTTAGTTACTTAATCCTTGCGACAATGTGGGCTAAAACTAAAGAGACTAAATATTATCAATTTATTGACGGTGGAATTTTGAGAGTTGTCTTCTTTGACTGGCAAGTTTATACAATTCTTTCAGCGCTTGGCACATTATTGGGTGTTGTTTTAGGATTATTGTATTTTACAATTTTAGACTATCGAGGATTAATAACATTTAACATTGCTACCGTTATTACAAGCAGTATTGTTTGTTTTGTAATTCTATACGCACGTTTAAACAAATTACGAAAGGAAAATACCAAATAAATATGAAACTACCACAGGATTTTATAGATAAATATACGCACCTTCTTGGGGATGAAGCGCCTGACTTTTTCGAAAGTTTAGATCAAGATAGTGTAATAGGATTTAGATTAAATCCTTTGAAAAATGATTATCGTAACATTAAGTATAGTTTAAATAAAACCATTGATTATACTAATGACGGATTTATTGGAAAAGTTAGTGGACGCTCATTAGAACACCAAACCGGATACGTATATAGTCAAGATTTAAGTGCGATGTATGTTGCAATTGTCGCCGATGCTAAACCAGGGGAAAAAGTTTTAGACCTATGTGCTGCTCCAGGTGGAAAATCAACACAATTAGCTGAAAGTATGCAAAATCAAGGTGTTTTAGTAAGTAATGAAATTAACTATAAAAGAGCAAAAATCTTAGCTGAAAATATGGAAAGAATCGGCGCTAAAAATGTTGTGGTTACTAATGAATCACCCGACAGGTTAGTTTCTGTTTTTAAGCATTACTTCGATAAAATTGTTGTTGATGCCCCATGTTCTGGTGAAGGAATGTTTAGAAAAGATCATGCGGCTACTAAATATTGGCATAAAGAATATCCAAATGAGTGCGCAAAATTACAAAAAGAAATTCTTGTGCAGGCGATGCAGATGCTAAAGTCTGGGGGAGAATTAATTTATTCTACATGTACGTTTGCTCCAGAAGAAAATGAAGAGATAGTATCGTGGTTACTTGAAAATTATGATTTGACCTTAGAACCAATTAAAAGATATGATGGAATGGAACCAGGCAGACCTGCGTGGGGAAATGGCGATCCTACAATCAGTCATACAGTGAGATTGATGTCACATAAATTTCAAGGAGAAGGCCAATTTTTAGCAAAGTTTAAGGATAATACTACAGAAAATAAATTTAAAGTGAAAAAGAAAAAAGCAAAAAAATCAAAAGGAATTTCGCCAAGTGAATTTGAACTTTGGAATGAATTTATTAAACCATTTAAATCAGAATTATCGAATTTAAATATCAATGATCTAAAATTAAATGGCGATTATTTATATTATTATCCACAAGAATTACCTGATATTGAAAAATTGAAATACATGCGTCCAGGGCTAGCGCTAGGTATTTTTAAAAAGAATCGATTTGAACCTAGTTATGCACTTGCATTAAGTTTGAATGAAGTTTCTGATGAAAGAGTAATTAAGGTTACAAAAGAACAGTGGAAACAATATGTAGCTGGAGATGTTATCCCATCAAATGAATCTAAGAAAAATGGATGGTATTTATTGGAAACAGAAGGTAAGTATTTTGCTTTTGGCAAACTTGTTAATGGAACTATTAAAAACTTTATGCCTAAAGGGCTAAGATTTACAGCAATTGATGAATCTGAATATCAATAAAAATGACGACCAAATTAACGGTCGTCATTTTTATATCTAAATTTGATCATTGAAATTCTTAAGTGAGGGACTAAGAATGTAATTTACTTTTGATAATTCTTCAATGTTCCTACAACCTAGCATTAACATAATGCGGCGGATTTGATCCTTCAAATCTTCAATAAATGAAATTAGACCATCTTCACCATCTTTAATCAAGATATGTAAGAATAATCCAGAAATACCAACATTTTTAGCGCCTAATATAAGACATTTAACAATATCAAGGGCAGTTGTTATTCCACCAGAAGCGGTTAATTCAATCTCTGAAGAATATTTTTTTGCAGCAAGTAAACTTTGGGCAGTGGTAAGGCCAATATTTTCTAAATAAGAAAAATCCTTTTTTAAGCGGCGTTGATTTTCAATTGCTACAAAATTCGTTCCGCCTTTACCAGATAAATCAATATATTGAACGCCTAAATTTTCTAATTTCTTAATTGTATTTGGTGTAAGTCCTTGACCAACGCCTTTCACTAAAATAGGAAAGTCAGCTTTTTTAATTATGTCTTCGATATTGCGACTCCAATTAAAATCAACATCACCTTCAGGCATTGTTAATTCTTGAGCAACATTCAAATGGAGTTCCATTGCGTTGGCTTGAATCATTGATTTTGCTTTTTGGAAATTTTCAAATGGATGACTAGCACCTAAATTACCTAATAAAAATAAATCAGGATGAGTAGTCCGAATTTTTTCAAAGCCGTCAGCAAATTCTGCGTTCTTGATTGCGATACTTTGTGAACCAGTTGCCATGGGGATGTTTGTTTTGGTAGCCACATTGGCAAGTTTAATATTAATTTTATTAGTTTGATCACTACCACCAGTCATTGCGTTAATAAAAAAAGGAGCTGGGATTTTTTTACCTACAAATGAAGTTGAAATATCAATATCATTTAAAGATAATTCAGGTAAGTTATCAAAAATTAGTTGAATCTCTTCTAGTTGATTAGAAGAAGGGGAGTATAACTTTTCTGCGATAAAAAAATGTTCATCCTTACGTTTTTGTTGAATATTCATACCAATTCACCTTTATTTTTCAATGTATACTCTAAAATTTAATGGGGTAATCCCAATTTCTTCCCATTTTTGGTAAAGTTCTTTATAATTATTTGATTTAGAAATGATTCCAATTCCACAATCACCGCCGCCAGCACCAGAAGTTTTAGCCATCCCGTCAAATAAAATAACAGATTCAATTAATTTCGTTAATAACGGAGTTTCAATTTCAACATTACTTGCAAGAGATAACTCTTTAAGTATTACTCTATTATTTTCAAGTGCATTTTTGATGCCACAATAATCATTGTGGTTAATTGAGGAAATTAAGTTATTAACGGTTAATGAACTATTTTTAACAAAATCACTATATTCTTTAGGATTAGTTTGTTGATAATCCTTAATTTTAGATACTAGTTTAGAAGTAGAAGCGGGAGAGCCAGTCCATCCAATCACAAGTTCTAAATCATCAGGAAAATCAAGTTGTTGGACTTCGAGTAATGGCCATGTTGCATTTAATAAATCAGTTAAGGTATGATTAGTTTTAAATTCATTGAGCCAATTCCAATCAAATCTTTTGTAGGAAATCCACCCAGTAAAAGCGCTAGCAGCAATATCTCCTAAAGAACCGTTTCCTTGTACATTATAATGTGCAAGGGCTGCAAGTTTAAAAATATCTAACGGCTTTAAGTTTAGTTGATACAATTCTTGTAAAGCTTTAATTGTAGCTACAGTAACGGCTGCAGAAGATCCTAAACCATATTTTTTTCCTTCAGTATTATCAAGATCGCTATCAAAATGAAGGGAAAATAATTTTAATGGGATTTTTTTTTCGATAACTAATTTTTCAACAATATTAATAGCTTCAATAATAAAATTAAAAGCTTCAATTTTATCACTATAAATCAACTTTCCAGAATTATCATGGAAGAAAGTTAAAGATTTATCTTTGTATTGATTAGAAGAAATAGTACCAACTGAATTGTTTTCTTCAATTTCAGCATATACGAAACGATTTAAAGCTACGATTACCGAGGGAATACCAGGGTTAACAACGGCATATTCTCCGGCAATATATAATTTTCCAGGTGCTTTTACTTTAATCAAGTTTAAACCTTCTTTCATTAATCTAAGAATTGGATTCCTTTTCCAGGTTTAGATTCCAATAACTCAATTTCTGGGAATTTTAATTTTAAAGCTTTTTGGATAACTTCAGAGTTTTTTCCTTCACAAATAATTTTTACATTTGGACCGGCATCCATAGTATAATATGCTTCAATGCCATCTTGACGTAATTGTTCGATAGCTTGCATAATTTCAATACTTTGAGGCTCAAAATAACTAAAATGAGGATGCGCTGTTAAATTGAGGGCATGCATTTTCATCGCATTTTCTTCAGAAATTTCGCCAAATGTTGTAAAGTTTTTGTCAAGAATTGCTTTTTTTATTAAGGGGATACTATTGTTGGCATTTTTAACCCATTCTCCATAAAAAGGAGAAGTATTTACTACCGTTTGCATCCCACTTCTAGAAGTTATTTTTTTTGGTTTTGAATTAACAACTGCAGCAATCATGCGGATATCCCATTCTACGTTTTCTTGGAAAGGCTTGGCATATGAATTTAAATCATTATCTCCACCAATCCATTCTGTAAAACCGCCATAAATTGAACGTGTCGCTGAACCTGATCCACGGCGAGCAAGGCGCGAAAGGTCTTTTCTAGAAAGATCTAATCCAAATGCCTTGCTACTTGCAGCAGCTAGTGCCGCATATGCGGAAGCTGATGAAGCCAATCCAGCTGTTGTAGGAACGTGATTTATTGATTCCACTTTAACAAATCCATTTTTTCCAGATAATTGTCGGACATAATCTAAAAAATTAAAAACGTTTTGTGATTCGATTTCTTCACCATTCAAGCTAAAGCTATCTTTTTTTAAATTTTCATCATATGTAACTTTAGTATCTGTATAAAAATGATCTAAAGTTAAAGAAAAAGAATTATTCATCGGGATAATAATATCTGTATTCTTCTTTCCCCAATATTTAATGAGTGCAATATTAGTATGAGCACGAGCTTTTACAATCTTCAATCTTATAATTCCTCCTTGAATAGGGGTTCAATCCAATTTTCGGTAACTCCATTTGCTTGCAAGATATTAGCAAGTTCATTTGCTTCATCGCGAGTTTTAACAAGACTAATGAAACACCCACCACGACCACCGCCTGTTAATTTACTACCAAGGGAACCATTTTCTTCCGCAATAGCGATGAGGTTATCTAATTTAGAAATGCTAACGCCTAATTTTTTTAAATTAACGTGGGCTTTTTTAAAGGTTTTGCCTAAACCAACCAAATTATTAGTTGCTAGTTGATCTTTAGCTGTAAAGGTGAGGTTTCCTAAATTATTTAGTAATTCATTAGTTTGAGTGGGATTGTTTTTTAAATTTTCTTGAACAATTTTAATTGCTTCACTAGTTTGTCCAGCTAAACCACTGTCGCTAATCAATAAATATCCATACATATTAACTGGAATATCAGTCGTTTCAACATCGCGAATCATCCAAATCGGATTTTCGCTTGAACTAGTTGCCGCATCTAATCCACTTGGATTTTTATGGGTGATTTTTTCAGCGATATTAGCTAATTTTAAAAGTTTTGCTTTAGTTAAGGGCTTATTTACGAAGTTATGGAATGCGCGAATAATCGAAATCGATATTGCTGCTGATGAACCCATTCCTCGCTCAGCAGGTAAATTGCTCTTTAGTTTAATTTTGATGCCAGAGGAAATATTCAAGTTTTCGACTAAATAAGTAATTAGATTCTTAATTCCTAACATTTGTTTAGGACTACTTGATAAATTTCCAGTGAAATAATTACTTTCTAATAAAATATCTTGATTAGGTAGAGAAGAAATAACGGTATTGGCAGTTATAGTTTTAAGCGGTAATGCAATAGCCGGCTTTCCATATACAACGGAATGTTCACCAAGTAGGATAATTTTGGCATAACTTGTTCCATTTCCAATCTGTTGTAATTCCACAGGTATGTCTCCTCTCAAAAATAATATATTTATAAATCTTTTTTTAGTTCAAATATTTCTAATTCATTTATAAATAAAAATCTTTTTGTAAGTTTTTATAAGTTTACTTCAAAAGACTTAACCATATTATTATACGCATTTAGCTAAAGAATTGCAGTAGTTTCTACAACATTTTTTTAAATCGTAATGTTTTCAATACGATAATTGCTATGTTGATGATGACAATGTTTTTTACTTCAATGGCGATGAAATAACACGAGAAGATATTGATGTTTTCATCCTTAAACATTCATCAATTGTTCGTGATTATGAAAAGTACCGTAATTACTACAAATCAAAACATACTGAAATCTTAAACGCTAAACCTAAGCCTGATTACAAGCCGGACAATCGTTTAGTAATCAATCATGCTAAGAAAATTGTGGATACTTATTCCGGTTTTGCAGTTGGAAAACCAATTCAAATTAGCTTAACAGAAGACTTAGCGAACACATCACTAGCTGAATTTAATCGTTCACGAAATATGGATACGGTGATTTCTCGTGTCTGGAAAGAAAGCTCTATCTTTGGTAGGGCTTATTTTTATGTCTACGGTGACAATGGAGAGATTAGAGTAACTAATACATCTCCACTAAATACGTTTGTTATCTATGATGATACGGTGGCTCATAAGCCATTGTATGCTGTTCGTTACTCTACTGTTGGTATGGGCTTGCAAAAACGAATTACATTGTATAGTGACAAGTTTATCTATGAGATTTCAGAAAAAAATGCTGGAATGGGTCAAAAGAAAGCTAATCCGTTTGACTTAATTCCAATCGTTGAAGTGGTAGAAAACGATGAACGCTTAGGGTTGATTGAAAATGTGATTACTTTAATTGATGAAGTAGATAAAGCAATTAGTGAGAAATCAAATGATGTTGCTTACTTTGCTGATGCTTATTTAAAAGTATTGGGTGCATTATTAACTGATGAACAGTTAAAAAATCTACGAGACAAACGAGTTATTAACATGAAGTCTGCCGAAACAGAAGATGATACTCCTGAAAGTTTGGAAGTTGATTTCTTGAGCAAACCTAATGCTGATGGAACGCAAGAAAACTTATTAAACCGTGTGATTGATAACATTTATCAAATGTCGATGATTGTTAACTTAAATGACAAGGACTTTGGTAATTCAACTGGAGTTGCTTTAGAAATGAAGTATAAACCAATGCTTAGCTTAGCAACCTTAAAATCACGGTTATTTTCAGAGTCATTAAAGCGAATGTATCAAGTTGTTTTTGCCTCAAATCTGATTAAAAACGTTGGCGAAAAAGCATGGAAAGACTTAGATATTTCATTCCAATACGACTTACCGCACGACGTGCTATCAGAAGTACAGACTGCTCAAGCATTAGCTAGTTTAGGGGTATCAACGGAAACATGGTTGAAAGTTATTTCGGTTGTTAATGATCCTAAGCAAGAAGAAGACAAGATGTTGAACGAACAAAAACAACAATTCAAAAATAACTTAGAAATGATTGCTAGTGGCAACATTAAACCGGACGGTGAAGTAAATGACAACGGTCCAAGACGAGAAGAATAGAATTGCTTACCTTTTGCAAAGGGATAAAATCACAGATAAAGAAATTCAAAAAGCGTATGATGACGGCTTGTATAAATTAAAAGCAGTTATCAATAGCGCTTTTTCTTTATATTCAACTGACGGAGTACTTGTTCCAACTAATCTAAACCGTAAAGTTACTAAGAAAGATATGTTGTTGTTAAAAGAACAATTCGATAAGTTACCAAGCGATTTAGAGTTACCGGAACAAAGTCGGGTAGATTATTATCTTGCGATGAGTCAGACTTCTGTTTCTAAGTTAATCTCAGCAACGCTAGGAATAGCCTTAATTGGAATTACAATGAAGTTAGGTAAAATCCTAAGGAAGAACAATAAAACGGCTGTACTTGAAGAATATCGCTATCAGACAGAACGATTAGATTTAACTCCAAAGCAAGCAAAGAAAGTCAGGGACAAGAAAAAAGAAATCACTAAAGATGATTATGTATTTAGCGATGAAAAAGCAAAAGAATATGTTCCTTGGCTTGATAGATTATGGTTAAATCATGATCAAACGTTAAACCGTATTGACAATAGTATTAATGAAATGCTGAAACAAGGTATGAGATCCCAAGATATAGCTGAAAAAATGTTCCCTGAGAACGCAGAAAGTATGCGGAAGGATAATATACCTAAAGCTATTAGAGAAGCTTCAAACAACGTTAAAAGGCTCGCTAGAACAGAAGCTGCAAGACGAGAAGATGAAATGGCAGAAGCAACATTCCAAGCTACAGGAGTAAAACAAATAAAGTTTGTTAACGAACCTGGAGCATGTAAAAAGTGCATCCCACTTCAAGGAGGTTATCCACTAGATGAGTCTCCAAGAATTCCTAAGGACACACACCCTAATTGTCGTTGTCGGAGAGTTCCGCTAAAGCTTGAAGATGAAACTAAGCCTAAAATTAACATGGATAGTGCTACTAAAGATGTTACATTGATTAAACAAAGATTAGACTGGTATCTTGAAGATTTTAAAAAGGAAACAGATATTGATGTTATGGAAACTATTAAAAACGGAAAATTTGGAGATGAATCAAATCCATACGACGATATTAAAGCTAAATTCATCAAATACTTGTTAGAACAAAAAGGATATACTCAATTACCTAAGCAAGTGAAAGAATATAGTGGAACTACGGTTTATCGTGGTATTCGTCCAAGTTCAGATGGGAAAGTAAGACCTGAAGATATAGATAGACACCTGAAAAAAGGTGACATGCATATTTCCGGAGCGTTGACTTCTGCCAACGGAAGAGGAATATACGTTACTGAGTTCAAACTGCAAGCTGATTTTTATTCTACAAAAGGTAAAGTTAAAGATGGAAAGGTGTTTGAATATGGCATTAGTGAAAACGCAAATGCTATAGATATAAATGAAGCTAACATGATATTATATAAAACTAATCTCACTCAATATGGCACAAAATATGATATTAACGTAGATATTATTGCAATAGTTTCTGGGAATGATATAATCAAAAATGGAGCTACGCTAAACATCTTGAATAGGGGGGCTATTGAATGGAAGAAAGAAACAAAAACAAAAAGTACAGAATAAGTAGCGTTGATTATGAGGGGGCTTTATTGTCTAGACATGTTATCAAAGGTAGTTATACATTTTGGGAACTTGAATCTATTAGGACTTTCATGACTGATTGGTACTGCTGTGATTTTGATAAAACTGATGCATATGATTATGTAGATGACATCGAAGAATTAGTGCCACCTGAATTAACGGACTCAGATAGAAAAAGACTCATTGAATATCTCAATAAATATATTGAAAAGATGAATTAAATATGTCAAGTTATGAAGTAGTAGCCACTAAAATCTTAAAATACTTAAATGACTGCTACGAAACAGGCCAAGTTCCTAGGATTAAATCTCTGAATGCTAAGTCATTACGAATTACAGTCAAGCAGTATGATGACACTTTGAAGATGTTATCTGAAGATAGCTTTATAGCTGGTATAGAGTTTTTTGATGGAGTATCCCCTAAATACAGTTCAGTAAATGATCCAAGTAATTGCAGATAACTCGATTAGGAATTGAGTATTTTAAAGAAAATAGTTTAATTACAAAAACATATAAACAACTAAAGGAAATCAAAGATTGGTTGCCTTTAACCTAGCACTTACGGTTGTAGGTGCTTTTCTTTTTGGAGGAGAATGAATGTTAGAAGAAACATTAAATAAACTAAAAACGAAGTACCCAGAAGTTGATTATCGGGTACTTCGTTTTAGTAATACTGACTTGAACTTTACGATGTCCATGTTTAAGAATAAAGTATCAGTATTAATTAATGGAGTGTGGTACAAGGGAGTATCATATACTGAATTAACTCACTCTTGGGTAAATGACGAAGCTATTTTAACTCTGATTGTTGATATAGAAACATTTAGAACTTCATCAACAATAGCAAGACAGTTAATTAGTCAATATGAAATCGATATCCCCAATCCAACTCCCCTCCCTTCAATGGAATATTAATATTATACCAAGCGTTAATCAAAACGATTAGCGCTTTTTTTATGTCCAAAACATGCTGATGACTCTAAAAGCTGCAAGGAATTAATCAGTCATACAAGACTTAAAAAAGGAGGTATCCGTCATGGATCAAGAAAATCAAACTGTCGAAACAAACGAACAAGATGTTGTTGAAACTCAAGGGAAAGAACAAGAACAACCACGTACTTTTACTCAAGAAGAAGTAGATGAAATTGTGAGTTTACGCTTGGAACGTCAAAAACAATCATTGAGAAAAGACTTACGGGCTGAATTGCAAAGCGAATTTAAGCAAGAACAATCAGAAGCTCGTAAGTTAAACCGAATGAATGAAGAACAACGTCGAGAATACGAGTACAAGAAAAAAGATGAGGAACTACAAACCCTAAGAGCTCAGGTTAACCGAAACGAAATGGAACACACTGCAACAAACATTCTTAACTTAAAAGGTATTGCGGTTAACACTGACATTTTAGATTTTGTAGTTGCTGATACTGCTGAACAAGCACAAGCAAACATTGATAAGTTTGTTGATTTAGTAGATACAACGGCTCGTGCAAATCGCAGAAAAGAATTTACTGACCCAGTACCTAAAGACGGAAACAAAGCTGGTAAAGAGATTGGTGTTGATGAATTCAATAAGATGTCTTACCAACAAAGTGTAGAGTAAGTTTAATTATTAGAATTACGTAATTCACATTTTACTATCATTGAAAGTTCCGTTATTATTAAAAGTATCAATATAAAGGTATTGTAGGTGAAATTTATGTCACAAAACAAGATTTTTGCTGTTGTTGATCTAGAAACTACAGGAACTTCTGTTGAAAATTCTGATAGAATAATTCAATTTAGTTGTGATTTTGTGAAAAATGATAAAGTTGTTAATCATTTTTCTACATACATTAACCCTGGTGTTCCAATTTCAAAAGAAGTCCAAGAATTAACAGGAATTAAGAATAAAGACGTTAAAAATGCCCCTTACTTTGACGAGGTTGCGGGGATGATTTATGCGATGTTACAAAATACAATTTTTGTAGCTCACAATGTTGGCTTTGATTATAATTTTTTATGCAGTGAACTTGAACGAGTGGGGTATCCAGAAATTGATTTGTTGAGTATTGATACTGTCCAATTAAGTCAAATAATCTTTCCTGATTTATTTTCTTATAGGTTAAGTGATATCAGTGAAAGTTTAGGAATTAGAAATGATAATCCACATCAAGCTGATAATGACACTGCAGTTACTGCTCAGCTATTAATAAAATTAAAAGAAAAAGCAATGAATTTTCCGTTGTTAACTTTGCAACATTTATCAAAGATGGGTAAAAATCTTACTGCTGATACAGGGTTATTTTTTGAAGAGATTTATAAACTAAAAAGTAAAGAAGAAGAAAAATTAGCTTCGAATTTAATGACGATAGATAATCTAGTAATTCAACGACCAATATTTAATACGTCAAAAATCCAACCACAAGAATTCCCTACACAAAGGGATGAAAAAAATTTAATTTTTGATGGGAAAATAACACTTCGTAATGAACAAGTTAAATTTATGGATGATATCTATAAGCAGTTAAATGATAATTTTTCGAATGTTACAGTCTTTGATGCACCGACTGGTCTTGGAAAAACATTAGGTACTTACTTCCAGCAGCATATGCATCAACTAGCGATGCTAGGGCTGTAATAAGTACAGCAACAACTACACTGCAAGATCAAATGATGAATTCAGATATAAAATTATTGCAGTCGGTATTACCATTTGATTTAAATATTTTAAATGTTAAGGGAAGCCATCACTATATTGATTTAGAAAAATTTAATCGGACATTGTATTTACCACAAAGTAAAGGTAGTAATTTACTGCAAATGAGAATTTTAGTTTGGCTTCTTCAAACTAAAACAGGTGATTTAGAAGAGTTAAACATTATTGAAAAAAATAATGCATTTTTAATGGATGTTAGACATTTAGGTTTAGGTAGTATTGATAAAAGTAGTAAGTTTAGCTCAGTTGATTTTGTTAAGCGTCAGCAACTATTTTTAGAAAATTCAAATCTAATTATCACCAATCATGCTTATTTACTAAGTCACGTTCAAGATTTTGCAAATGAAAAAACAAGTTTAATCATTGATGAAGCGCATCACTTAGGAGATAATTTAATTCAAAATAATAAGGATACGATTGATTTTGATGATATAAAGATTTTATCAGATACAATTTTAGTTAAGATGCAGTCGCATATTAATACTTCGTTTAGAAATTTAGTTGATATTCAATTCTTGTCAGAATATGAATACTTTAAACTACTTGAACCAATTCAAAAAATTGATCACACAATTGAAGATATTCGAGAAATATTCATGAAATATTTACCGGCAGATAAGGGGTTCATCAATCAAGCTCTCCCAATGAATAAATTAAGGGGAATTATAAAAGGGAACTTGGCTTTATTTAAAGAAATCAGTTTAAGTATTACTGAGTATCAAGAGTTAAATAAAGTGGTTCTAAAGCGTTTCATCGAATTTGTGAAAGAACAAAGATTAACTAATGATGAGGTTCATTTATTAAATGAATATCAAAAATTAACAACACTTCTATTCAAACAATTAAAAACGTGGTCAAAATTAGATTTAGCTAACTTGGAAGAAACTTCCGTTAAAAATTTAATTTGGTTAACTTATGCAAATGAAAACACATCCCATTTGAAGTTGAATTTTAGTATCTTTGATGGAAGAGGATTTTTAACTGAACGGCTATATAATCATTTTAAAAATGTAAGTTTGATTGGAGCTAACTTAGGAAAAAATGTCGTGAAGAATTATACGTTTAGATTTTTAGATTTGAATGAAGATACGCCAGTCATGAAATATCAGCCAATTTTTTCATATAATGATCAATCTAAAACATTCGTAATTGAAGACATACCTAATTTCACTAAATTAACACAAGCACAAGCAGCAGATATTATTACTGATAATTTAGTGAAGATATTAAATACAACTGATAAAAAAACAATGGTATTGTTTAATTCATTAGAGATGATAGATCAAGTATATTCGCGCTTAATTCATAAATTTAGAGGTAAACGTGAAATATTGGCGCAAGGTAATTCGGGCAGTAATGAAAGAATTAAAAAGCGCTTTTTAATGCCAAAATTATATTCACCTGTATTACTGGGAGCTGGGACATTTTGGGAAGGTATCGATTTACCTAAAGACAATTTAGAAATGTTAGTTATTGTGCGACTTCCATTTTCATCACCCACAACTCTTTTCAATCAGGTAAGAAATCAACAATTAAAAGCCGAAAATAAGAATTTCTTCACTGAATATTCACTTCCAGAAGCAATATTTAAACTGCAACAAGGTTGGGGAAGATTATTAAGAACAAAAGAAGATCGCGGTGTTTGTATAATTTTAGATTCCCGTTTGATTTCTAAGAGTTATGGCAAAGAATTTGAACGGGCATTTCCTAGAAAAGTTAAGATACACAGGATTAAATCTGATGACATTAGTCGTGAAATAAATAACTTTTTTAATAAATGAAATTTGGTATAATATTAGACGTAGTTGAATTATCTATTGGAAGGAGAAATTGTTGTAATGAGAAGGGCAAATAATTCCCATAGAAAAAGTAGATTCTACCTTCTAAGTATAGTTTTGATAATTTTTTTATTAGGTTTTTTAGGAATTGCTAAGGCGAAAAGTTCGATAAGTTCAGCTCGGAATACAGCATATACATTGGCTAAGAATTATGGCCATCTTACAGAGACAAATGAGTTTTACTTGTATAATCGAGGTAAAGTATTTTATGGTGTAGAAGGATTAGATGCTAAAAATAAAGAGGTATATGCAATTATTTCTGAAAATGGCAAAAAAATCTCAATTTACTCAAAAAATAAAGTTATCGACCAATTAAAGGCTCGACAATTAGTTCAACAAGAAAGAAATCCTAAAAAAATTACAAAACTCGCGTTAGGGATGTATCATAACAAACCAGTTTGGGAAGTAACATATTATAATCAAAATAATAAGTTATGTTACGATCTTCTTTCTTTAAAGGATGGACATGTCATGCAGTCAATCCAAAATATCTAATTAGGCAAAATATTAAAAATTAATTCAAATAACGACATTAATTATTGATGACATGTTTGGCTAGTTAGTTTATAATAGTAATCAGTTTGTGGCATCTCGTTGAATGAAAAACATATGCTACAATTGTATTTACATACTTGAATATCTAAGGGTAAATTTTTCGTATTTAAGTGAAATAAATATATAAAAATAAGATGGAGGTTATTAAACTGATGGAAACTATTAGTATTATTGAAGCTAAAAACCACGTTGATGAAAAAGTTAAAATTGGTGTTTGGCTTACTAATAAACGATCAAGTGGGAAAATTGCTTTCTTACAATTACGTGACGGTTCTGCATATTTTCAAGGGGTAGTTGTTAAAAATTCAGTTAGTGAAGAAGTTTTTAAATTAGCTAAAGAATTAAAGCAAGAATCAAGCATGTATGTCACTGGTGTTATTCATGAAGATTCTCGTTCTCACTTTGGTTATGAAATCGAAATTGAAGATATTGAACTTGTAGGACAAAGTGATGAATATCCTATCACACCAAAAGAACACGGAACAGACTTCTTAATGGATCACCGTCATTTATGGTTACGTTCAAAACGTCAATTTGCAATTATGCAAATCAGAAACGAAATGATTCGTGCTACATATGAATTCTTCAACAAAGAAGGTTTTATTAAGATTGATGCTCCTATTTTAACTGGTAGTGCACCAGAAGGAACAACAGAATTATTCCATACAGAATATTTTGATCGTGATGCTTACTTATCACAATCAGGACAATTATACGAAGAAGCAGCTGCAATGGCTTATGGAAAGGTATTTTCATTTGGACCAACATTCCGTGCTGAAAAATCAAAGACTCGTCGTCATTTGATTGAATTTTGGATGATTGAACCTGAAATGGCATTTATGCACCAAGAAGAAAGTTTGGAAATTCAAGAACGCTACGTGGCATTCCTTGTACAAAGCGTGATTGACAACTGTGAATATGCATTAAACATTTTAGAACGTGATATTGATGTATTAAAACAATACACTCAAACACCATATCCACGTATTTCTTACGATGAAGCAATTGAAATGCTTCAAAAATCAGGTAAATTCCCAGATGTAAAATGGGGCGATGATTTTGGTTCTCCAGAAGAAACTTTCTTAGCAGAACAATTTAATAAACCTGTATTTGTTTTGAATTATCCTAAAGCTATTAAGCCATTCTACATGAAACCACATCCAACTCGTGATGATGTTGTTGTCTGTGCTGATATGCTTGCTCCAGAAGGTTATGGAGAAATTATCGGTGGTTCAGAACGTGCCGTTGATCCAGAATACTTAGCTGAAAAAATTAAAGAAGCTGGGTTAGATATGGAAAATTATGAATGGTACTTAGATTTACGTCGTTACGGTAGTGTACCACATTCTGGTTTTGGTTTAGGCTTAGAACGTGCAGTAACTTGGATTACAGGTGAAGATCATATTCGTGAAGCAATTCCATTCCCAAGATTATTAAACCGTATTTATCCATAAAAATAAAAAAGACTGCGAGACTCTTAGTCTAAGCAGTCTTTTTTATTAAAATTTACGAGGAGAGGTAAAGTTTATGCAAGATATATTTGACTCGTATGTAAACGCAGGGCAAACTGTTATTTCAAATGTTATGTTTCAAAATTATCATAAATTAGGGATGACGGATGAAGAATTTATTATATATAT
>NZ_BAML01000005.1 GCF_000615845.1 Ligilactobacillus hayakitensis DSM 18933 = JCM 14209 | reverse complement strand
TATTATACAAATTATAAATCTTTTTTTAATATCATATATTTAAAGCCGTACGTATTTGAGCTATACTTAGTGTAAGTTATAATAGAATTCGAAAGGATGAATATCATTGCAAAAATTAAAAGAAATATTTAGTTGGATATGGCCAGTTTTATTAGGACTTTTAATTACACTTGTTATTAAACAGTTCTGGTTTACAATTGTACGTGTAGATGGAGTTTCTATGTATCCAAACTTACAAAATAATGAACGCATCGTTGAATTTCACCATAGTCAAATCAAGCATGATTCTGTAATTGTTTTTGATGCTTATGGTGTAGATAAACGTCCAAGTGTTCAAAAAAACACAAAATATGTTAAGCGTGTAATTGGTTTACCTGGTGATAAAATTGAATACAAGAATAACGGTAAATTATACGTAAATGGGAAATTGACATCTCAATCATACATTTCAAAGGATCAACAAGGTTCAGGAACAATAACTTTACAATTGCAACCGGCTAAAGAAGTTACTTTAGGCGATAATAAAACCTTTACAGTTCCTAAAAATAAATATTTTGTTCTTGGTGATAATCGTGAAGTTTCTAATGATAGCAGATACTACGGATTTGTCCCCAAAAATAAAATTAACGGTGTTGCCAAAGTTCCGTTTTGGAACTCAAAAGCTGATTTAATTAATTCATTTGATAAGAACCAATAATTTAATAGGCCTTTGTCAATTAATACTGATGATAATCTTATTAAAATTATTATCAGCACAGAATATTATAGAACCATTTAAATTCCTACAACTTAATTAATAAGTTGTAGGTTTTTTATTTAAGATACAAAATATTTAACGAAAAGCGGATATTATTTAAAAATGAATTACTTTCGATAATGTATATTATGTAAACTAGGTAAAATGAATTTAACCTATTGCCCCTATCTTTGGTTTTTATCTATAGTTTTGTTATTATAGTTAGTAGAATTTAAAAAATTACTTTGAGGTTTATTATGAAAATTGCTATGTCCAGTGACAATCACTTAGATGTTAATCGTGTTGATATCGAATTAATTTGTAATCAACAAGCTGAATTTTTAAATAAAAATGACATTTCATACTATTTATATGCTGGAGATTTATTCAATAATTTTTCAAGAACGCTTTCTTATTTTGAAAAATTAAGTACTAAAACAGATGCAAGAATTAAATTTATTGCGGGAAATCACGATATGCTCAACGGAATTACATTTGATGAATTACAAAACCCTAATATTTCATCTATGTATCTCCACAATAAATTTATTGATATTCAACATACAGATTGGCGAATTATCGGCAATAACGGTTGGTATGACTATTCTTTTTCAAAATTAAATAATGATCCGTTAAAAATCCAACAATGGAAAAATGCATTTTGGATTGATAATACAATAATCAAACCCCTTAATGACTTCGAATATGTAGATTTAGTTATTAAGCAATTAAAATTACAGCTTGATGCAAGTATATTTGTCAATAAAAAAGTAATTTTAATGACGCATTTTGCTCCACAATCACAAACTCTATGGAAAAAGCCTAATGATTTATCACCTAAATTTGATACGGTTTTTGAAATGGTTAATGCCTTTTTAGGAAGTCAAAGAACTGGCGATTTTATTCAAGAATATAAAAATGTTTATTATACCTTATATGGCCATGTTCGCGGCATTCATCCGCCGTTAATTTTGTCCAATAACACTTATATTAATCAAGCTATTGGCGTTAAAAAACGCAAACGCAATGAATGGCAACAAGCCGATTTTTTAGCGCAATGGATATATAAATTGAAGATAATAGATGTAAATTAAAACCCTTAAGAAATCAACGTTTTTTCACGTAATTTCTTAAGGGTTTTATCATTAAAATACTATAAAATGTATTGACTTAAATCTTTATCGTTTGCAATTGAGCCGATTTTTTCATTAACATATGCTTCTGTAATCGTAATTTCACCCATTTGCATATCTGGGCCTTCAAATAATAAATCTTCTAGTAATTTTTCTAAAATTGTGTGTAATCTACGTGCACCGATATTTTCAGTTTCGTGATTTAGCTTATACGCTACTTCAGCAACACGTCGAATAGCTTCAATTGTGAACGTTACATCAATATTATCTGTCCCAATCATTGCAATATATTGCTTTACTAAAGCATTATTTGGTTCAGTAAGAATTTTGACAAAGTCCTCTGTACTTAAATCCTCTAGTTCAACTCTAATTGGGAAACGTCCTTGCAATTCAGCAATCAAATCGCTTGGTTTACTTTCATGGAAAGCTCCAGATCCAATAAACAGAATATGGTCCGTTTTTAATAAACCATATTTAGTTGAAATCTGTGATCCTTCAACAATTGGTAAGATATCTCTTTGAACCCCTTCTCGTGAGACTTGACCACTACCTTGTTGCCCTTTAATTGCAATCTTATCAATTTCATCAATAAAGATGATTCCAGTATTTTCAGCTCGCTTTATTGCAGCATCAGCTAAATCAGCAGTATTAACAAGCTTTTCAGATTCTTCTCGAATTAAAATTTCTCTAGCTTCAGATACTGTCATTTTACGTTCAACTTTACGAGATGGCATCATCGAACTCAAAGACGATAAATCAATGCCCATTTGACCTAACATACCACTTTGATTATTAAATTGTGTTGCAGGATCATCTACATTGATTGTTACTTCATATTTTTCTAATAAACCTTGATTCAATTTTTCCATCATAGATAAACGTTCATTACGGATAGAATCAGTAACTTCCTCATTAGAATCTTGATTTCCAAAATTATTAGGCATCTTGCCAGCCTGTAAATCTCTAAACGCATTAAAAAGCATTTGATTAGGATCTTGTTCTTTTTGCTTAGCAGGTACAATAAGCTTAATAAGTTTCTTATTAGCTGCTTGTTCTGCCTTTGATCTCACTTTTTTAAATGCATCTTTTTTTTCCATTTGGTAAGCAACTTCAGCTAAATCTCTAGCCATTGATTCAACATCGCGGCCAACGTATCCAACTTCAGTAAATTTTGTTGCTTCAACTTTTACAAAAGGTGCGTTAACAATTTTTGCAAGGCGGCGGGCAATTTCAGTTTTACCGACCCCTGTTGGCCCAATCATCAAAAGATTTTTAGGAGAAATATCATCTTGTAATTCTTTTGATAATTGCATTCGACGATATCTATTTCTTAACGCAACCGCAATTGCTTTTTTTGCCTTATTTTGACCGATTACATATTGATCTAGTTCTTCGACAATTTGTCTAGGTGTTTTATTAATACTTTCCATATGTTTTCTCCTAACCTAATTCTTTTACAATAATATTATGATTTGTAAAAATATCGATATCAGCTGCAATATTCAATGCAGCCTTGGCAATTTCTCCGGCAGTCATATTTTCACTATATTTCGTTAAAGCAACTGCAGCTGCTTGAGCGTAATTTCCACCTGAACCAATTGCTAAAACGCCATCGTCTGGAGAAATTACTTCCCCAGATCCTGAAACTACCAAGAGATTTTCTTTATCAATTACAATTAACATTGCTTCTAACTTTTGTAATGCACGATCACTACGCCATTGTTGGGCTAATTCTACCGCCGCCCGTTCAAGATTGCCACCAAATTCATTTAATTTAGCTTCAAACTTTTCTTCTAAATTGATTGCATCAGCGACACCGCCAGCAAATCCAACTGCTACTTGGTCATTATAAATTGTTCTTACTTTACGCGCAGTTCCTTTCATAATAACCTTTTCTCCAAGTGTAACTTGTCCGTCACCGGCGATAGCTGTTTTTCCATTATGTTTTACAGCGCAAATTGTTGTCATTTTCATTCACTCTCCATTAAATTATTATGCTCGCGGAAAAAATTTCCGATAATCTTTTTGTAAATGCTCCGGTGTAACATGAGTATAAATTTGAGTTGTTGATAAATTACTATGGCCTAACAATTCTTGAACAGCCCTTAAATCTGCCCCATTTGCCATTAAATGTGTTGCAAATGTGTGTCGCAATTCATGGGGATGTATAGTAGTATGTAAACTACTTTTTTCAACAATCTTCTTTAAAATATACGTTACCCCAGCACTGGTAATTGGATTGCCCTTTTGATTTACAAACACATAATCATGCTGCATGTTTGCTTTTTCCATCAAAAGAGGTCTAGATTCTGTTAAGTATCGCTTTAAAGCATTTTGGCAATAACTCCCGAATGGTACAATTCTTTCCTTATTTCCTTTACCAAGTAAGCGTACTTTTTTATTTTTTAAATCTATATCTGAAATTTTTAGATTGGTACACTCGCTAACCCGCATTCCTGTACTATATAAAGCTTCTAATAGGCAGTTATTTCTAATAGAAATTTTATCTTCGCCAGCAGTTGCTTCAAATAACGCATCCATTTCTTTTTCATAAAAAAATCTTGGTAATGAACGTGGCGATTGCTTTAATTGTACATACGCAAATACATTCTGTTCTACTAATCCTTCTTTGATTAAAAAATTATAGAATGTTCTCAAGCTAGAAATCATTCTTGAAACAGAAGATGCTTCGTAAGCTTGATCATAAAGATAACTCATATATGCATGAACATCTTGTTGATTTATTTCACCAAAAGAATTCGCGCCTCCGCTATCCTCTAGAAACATACAAAATTTTTTTAAGTCTTCTGTATATGCTTTTATCGTTTCATCAGAATATTGGCGTTCAAATTTTAGATACTTTTGGAAGCGATTAATCCACTCCTTTTCCAAAACTATCACCACCCTACATTTTTTATTTTGCAAGAAACGTCAAAATTAGTCAAGTTTTAACGCTATTTGTTTAATAAAACTTAAAATAATCAATTATCCATTAAAAAATGGTTTACCCAAACTCAAGTTAATCAGGAATTAAACAATAATTTAAGCAAAAAAATAACGGCTAAGCAGCTTGTTCTCCAATCTACTTAACCATTATCTTTTGAATACATTTAATTAGGTTTCATCATCAGTATATTAATCGACGAAGAGCCAAATATTTAAAAACTTGTATTAGTTAGAAAAATTTTCGTTTTTGAATTCTTCCATTATTTCTAGTGCACGATGAGATAATGCTTCGTTTCTTTCTTGTTTGTTACGGATTTTTTGTTCTAATTTTGGAACAATTCCCCAGTTTGCATTAATTGGTTGGAAATCCTTAGCAGACGCATGAGTAATATAATTTGCCATTGCTCCCATCATTGTTTTCTTAGGGAATACAACTGGTTCTAATCCTTTAGCCAAACGAGCTGCATTTAACCCAGCATATAATCCACTAGCTGCACTTTCTACATATCCTTCAACTCCTGTCATTTGACCAGCAAAGAATAAGTCAGAACGCTTTTGTGTTTGATATGTTGGTTGCATTACTTCAGGTGAACGTAAGAAAGTATTTCTATGCATAACACCATAACGAACAAATGTTGCATTTTCTAATCCAGGAATCATCGAAAATACACGTTTTTGTTCACCCCATTTTAAATGAGTTTGGAATCCAACAATGTTATAAAGGTTTCCGGCAGCATTATCTTGACGTAATTGAACAACTGCATATGGTTCTTTACCTGTACGAGGATCTTCAAGCCCAACCGGTTTTAATGGGCCGTATAACATTGTCTTTTCACCACGAGAAGCAATTTCTTCAATTGGCATACATCCTTCAAAGAATTTATCATCTTCAAAATCATGTAATTCAGCAGTTTCTGCTGAAATTAATTCTTTATAGAAATTCATAAATTCTTCTTTGTTCATTGGCGCATTTAAATATGCAGCTTCACCTTTATCATAACGAGACTTCAAATAAACTTTATCCATATCTAAAGATGATTTTTCAAGAATTGGAGCAGCTGCGTCAAAGAAGTATAACCCATCATTTCCAGTAAAATCTGTAATTGACTTAGCTAAGTTATCAGCAGTTAAAGGACCTGTTGCAACAACTGTAATCCCTTCAGGTAATTCATTTACTTCTTCTTTAACGATTTCAATATTGGGGTGATTTTCAAGTTCTTTTGTTATTGCTGCAGAAAAAGTATCTCTATCAACAGCCAAAGCCCCACCTGCAGGAACAGAGTGAGCGTCAGCAGCGCGCATAATAATTGAATCAAACTTTCTCATTTCTGCTTTTAATAATCCAGCAGCATTAGTTAATCTATCTGCACGCAATGAATTAGTACATACTAATTCCGCAAAATTTTTTGTATGGTGAGCTGGTGTTTGTTTTGCTGGTCGCATTTCATATAGCTTCACCTTAACACCTTGATTAGCAATTTGAAATGCAGCTTCACTCCCAGCTAAACCTGCACCAATAACATTTACATATTTTTCCATCTAAAATCTCCTAAATTTATTTTTGAATTGCTTCTGTATAATCGCAATTGCTACATTTTACCTGTAAACCTTTCTTGGTTTTCTTTTCAATTAAGAAATGCTTACATTTTGGACAATCACGTCCTACTGGCTTATCCCAAGATACAAATTCGCAATCCGGATAGCGTGAGCACCCATAAAATGTTCGATTACGTTTTGATTTACGTTCAATAATTTGACCTTGTTTACAATCTGGACAAGTAACTCCAATTTCTTTGACAATTGCCTTTGTATTTCGGCAATCAGGGAAACGACTACATGCATAGAATTTACCGTAACGACCAAGCTTAATTACCATTGGTGCCCCACAGACTTCACAGTCAATTCCTGCCGGTTCGTCCTTAATTTTCACTTTATCTAATTTGACTTCAGCGTTTTGAACTTCTTTTGAAAATGGTTGATAAAATTCGTCGATTACTCGAATCCATTGTTCTTTTCCATCTTCAATACTGTCAAGTTGATCTTCTAGTTGTGCAGTAAAGTCAACGTTCAAGATATCAGGGAAACATTCTTCAATCATTGTATTAACAATTTCCCCTAATTCTGTTGGTTCAAATTTACGTGCTGCTAATTTTACATAGTAACGTTTTTGAATAGTATTCAACGTTGGCGCATAAGTTGAAGGGCGACCAACTCCATTTTCTTCTAACGTTCTAATTAACGTTGCTTCAGTATAGCGTGCTGGAGGCAGTGTAAAGTGTTGATTTGGTTGATTTTTCACCATATCAACTTGATCTCCAACTTCTAAATCTGGAAGAATATTGTCTTTATTTGTAGTTTCTTTATAGATAGCAGTAAAACCTGGGAATTTTAGCTTAGACCCACGCGCACGATATTCAATACCATTTTGAGTCAAACTAACCCGCATAGTATCATAAACCGCTGGTGTCATTTGACTAGCAACGAATCTTGACCAAATTAATGTATACAATTTTAATTGATCTTTGTCGAGATACTTAGCCATTTTTTCCGGTGTACGTTCAACTGAAGAAGGTCTAATAGCTTCGTGAGCATCTTGTGCATTTTCAGAAAGTTTTCCTTGTCTTGGCTTACTTGCCGCATATTCTGCACCATAATTTTCATGTAAAAATAGTGCCGCTTCATGTTTTGCAACATTAGAAATACGTGTTGAATCAGTACGCATATAAGTAATCAAACCGACTGATCCACTTCTACCAATATTAATTCCTTCATACAATTGTTGCGCAACCATCATAGTTTTTTGTGTTCTAAATTTCAAACTATTGTTAGCTACCTGTTGCATTGTTGATGTTGTAAAAGGTAACGGAGCAGTTCTTTTACGTTCTTTTCTTGCAACGTCAGTTACATCAAATTTTTTCTTTGAATCGATTTTACTAAGAACTTCTTGCACAGCCTTTTCATTTGGAAGATCTTTTTTCTTTCCATCCACTCCCCAAAAATCGGCATCAAATTTACTTCTTCCCTTTTTGAATTGGGAATCAATCGTCCAATACTCTTCAGGTTCGAAATTTCTGATTTCCTTTTCACGTTGAATAATAAGGTTCAACGCGATTGATTGCACACGTCCAGCAGAAAGACCTTTTTTTATTTTTGCCCATAAAAGTGGTGAAATTGAATAACCAACTAATCTATCAAGTACCCGTCGTGCTTGTTGTGCATCGACAAGATTCATATCAATTTCACGTGGATTTTTAAAAGCATTCTTAACTGCGTCTTTTGTAATTTCGTTAAATACAACTCGGTTCTTTCCTTTTGGATCTAACCCTAATAAGTAAGAGAGATGCCAAGCAATTGCCTCACCTTCTCTATCCGGATCGGCTGCAAGATATACATGACTAGCTTTTTTGGCTTCTTTTTTCAATTCTTTAATTACTGGGCCTTTTCCACGAATCGAAATGTAGTGTGGCTCATAATTATTTTCAACGTCAATTCCCATCGAACTTCTAGGCAAATCTCTGATATGACCTAAACTTGCCATAACCTTATAGGTCGATCCTAGATATTTTTCAATTGTTTTTGCCTTCGAGGGTGATTCTACAATTACTAATTTTTTTCGACGTTTGGTAGTCTTCTTAACTGTAGTTTTTTTCTTTGTTTGAGTAGTAGGCACATACCCCAACTCCTTTATTAAACAGAATTTCATTAAATATGTTTTAGAGTAACATTAAAACAACTTTATTATCAAGTTATTCTAATTGTTAACCAGTTTCTTCATTATAATATCATAAAACCAGTGTTGTTACTATTTTTAATTCTTAAATTTTTTTCTATTTATTTCATTTGATAACTAAATTCTTTCCGTACAGACGTTTTATTATTTCCCATAATCTTTAATTATAATTCGCAATATGACCTTATTTTTCCTAAAATAAAAGAAATACTATAGTTTTATAGTAAAATAATATCCGACCATATAACTAGTGCTTTATTTGGATCTATATTAAAAAACTTCACTACAAATGAGAAAATATCTACATCTATAGCGAAGTTTAAAGCATTACATAATAATTATTTTATTTTTATTAGGGATGCACTTATGTATTCTTCTAATATGTCACTAGCATCCACAATTGCCTTAGCTCCAGCTTGAATCAATTCGTTACATCCATCTGATAACGGTGAATCGATATTTCCTGGAACAGCATAAACATCGCGATTATATTGAAGCGCCAAATTAGCAGTGATTAAACTTCCACTCTTTTTCTTTGCTTCTACAACTAAAGTCGCGTTAGAAATCCCTGCAATAATTCGATTCCTATGTGGAAAATGAAATGCTAATGGTTTTTGATCTAAGCAATATTCTGAAATCAATAATCCGTCATGTGCGACTTGTTCTTGAAGCAATGTATTTTTCTTAGGATATGCTATATTTAAACCGGTTCCGATAATTCCAATGGTTTTTCCTTGAAGTTCAAGCGCTGTTTCATGAACAATATGATCCACTCCATGAGCCAAGCCGCTAACGGTAACAATTTCAGCAGTACAAATTGCGGGTAATAACTTGTCGATTACTTTTTTAGAATAAATTGTATTATTTCTTGCTCCAACAACTGCTAGACTGGGATTTTGAATTAATGAATAGTCACCTAAATAAAAAAATACTGCCGGACCATCAGAAATTTCTTTTAATAACGCTGGATAATCATCATCTAAAATTGTTTTAATCTTACTATATTTTTTATTACGCTCAATTTCATCTGTTAGTTCATCTTTCAAAAAATATTCTATATAATCATCAAAACTAACTTTTTTCAATGATAGTAATTCTTCTAGTTCACCTAATTTTGGAAAGCGCTGGCATTTCATTAAAAAGTCAGCAATATTTCGACTATTTCCTCCAATTTTTTGACAACAAATATGTGTTCTTATTAAGAAATCTCTTAATTCCATAAAAAAACCTCTCTTTACAATATTCTAAATAATAAAATACGTAAAATAAGTTTTTTTAAATTAATTTTCGCACTGGCTCAAAAGTCTTACGATGAATCGGAGTAAGACCTTTTTCTTCTAATCCCGTCAAATGCTTCTTTGTCCCGTATCCTGCATTACTTTTAAAATCATATCCTGGATATATTTTATCGTAAAATTCCATTAAATGATCCCGAACAACTTTTGCAACAATGCTTGCGGCTGAAACTGAAGCACTCTTTGCATCACCTTTGATTAATTTTAATTGTTGAATCGGAACATCAATATCCATTGCATCAACAATGATTCTTTGAGGCGTTACATTTAAATTTAAAATTGCATTTTTCATTGCAACGCGGGATGCTTGATAAATATTTACTTCATCTATTTGATGATTGTCAGTAATCCCAATACCTACTGATACAGCTTTTTCTAATATTTTTCGATATAATCTTTCTCTTGTTTTTTCTGATAATTGTTTAGAATCATTGACTTCATATAAATCAAAATCATGTGGTAAAACAACCGCTGCACTAACAACGGGTCCGGCCAGTGGTCCTCTTCCCACCTCATCGACACCTGCGACATATTCAATTCCATTTTGCCAATAGTCATTTTCTATTTCTAGTCTTTTTTTGAAATCTGATTTTTGTTGTTCTATTTTCGCCAAACGTTTCTCATAAGAAGTAATAGCTATTTGAACGCCCTTACGCGTATCTTTTTTTAGTTCTTCTAATTGTTTGCTGGTAACACCATTTTTCAAAAGCGTCTTTACATCTGCAATTGTTAACTTTTCCAAAATTCATCACCTATTAAACTTCAGTTGGATCTTTAGGAACATCATCTAATGTGTAACGACCTAATTTACTCTTACGAATTTCAAAAATTAAGCGCTCACTAGCGCGATCATAATCATCTTTGAAGCCCATATTCTTAGTAATTGAAAGTAATACTTCTACCGACGTATCATCAACTTGCTCTTCTGAAAGGCGATAACGTTCTTTTAAAGCTTCTTTGTTATGATGAACAAAATGTTCAATCGCGTACAAAGCAACATCATCTTTATTGTAAAGAGTATCTTTAATTGCCCCAGTTAACGCTAATTTCTTTCCCACTAATGGATCTTCAAATTTAGGCCATAGAATACCAGGTGTATCTAATAATTGCAATTCTTTTCCTGCCTTTAACCACTGTTGTGATTTAGTAACCCCTGGTTTATTTCCTGTTTGAGCAACGTTTTTCTTAACTAAACGATTTAATAGTGTTGATTTCCCAACATTAGGAATTCCGATACACATTGCTCTCATCTTAGTATTTAGAATACCTTTTTGCTTACGGGCTTCGAGTTTATCTTGCAAAACTTCTTTAATTTTCTTTTCAATGATTTTTAAATTCCCAGCATTACTATTTACTGCAACAGCTGGTTGACCCATACTTTCATAGTATTCAATCCATTCTTTAGTTGCTTTGGGATCTGCTAAATCCATTTTTGTTAGTACAATAATGCTTAATTTATCTTGTAATAATTCTTCTAATTGTGGGTTACGTGATGATTCTGGTAGTCTAGCATCAACTAATTCTAAAACCACATCAACAGCCTTTAAATTTTCTTTAACCTGTCTTAAAGCTTTAGCCATATGACCTGGAAACCATTGAATAATTGCCATTTGTTATTCTCCTTATTTAATAAATATATCTTTAATTATAACATGATTTTGAACAAATAAAAAAAGCATAACCAAGATAGTTATGCTTAATATTAGATTATTTATCTATCTTAACTTGTTCAACTTTTTCGGCGTTTGTTCTTCCTCTTTGTAAGACGTAAATTGCAATAATTACTAAGATAATACCTAAAATTTCAATAAATTCTAATTTTAGGCCCAAGAAAACAACACTCAAAATAGCTGTCACAACAGGTTGTAATGCATCCATAATACTAATAACATCAGATGGAGCATATCTAGAACTATAAAGGAGCAATCCGAACGGAATAATTGTCCCTAAAACGATTACTGTCGCAATCGAAGCAACCAATGTTCCCGTAATTTTAGGAGTACCAACCCATACAGGATTATTTAAATTAAATAAAATTCCTGAAATAAAGGTTCCCCATCCTAAAATTACCATTGGTGGATAATCATTTGCAATTGGCTTTGGTAAAACAACATAAAAAGCAGCCGTAATCCCAGATCCAATTCCCCATAATAACGATTCCATTGGAATAGATAATTGAGTAAAATCACCTTTTGTAATAGATAAAAATACACCTAACATCGCAACGATAAACGCAATCATATCTGAAGATAAAGGCTTTTGCTTCTTGATAAAAATTCCGCCCAAAACAATAAACAATGGACTTAAATATTGTAAAACTGTTGCTGCAGATGCATTTCCTGTTTGAATAGCCATATAAAATGTAAGTAAATTAGCCATTAAACCGAAGACTGCATATAAAAGTAAATGCATAGTATCTTTTACTGACTTAAAAATATCAAATGTTTTCTTTCCATATAAAATCAAACTTATAATTAATAAAATTGTTCCTGCAATAATCGTACGCGTTGATAGGTACCAAGGTGCTGGAATGTTTTGATTTTGAGAAATAAATTGAACTGTTGTTCCTGAAATTCCCCAAACTGTTGACGCTATAGCAGCTAAAATTATACCTGTCATCACTTTTGATGATGATTTCATAAAAAAACCTCCATATCTTATAACTCATTAATTATAATATTTTTTTAGTAATTTTTCTACTTTTAATTACAAATTTCATATTCCCCGGTATATAATAATAGATGAAAAACGCTGAAGGAGGGTCATATGAATATTGAATTTGTAACACTAAAAAGCAATGTTAGTTTAATTTTTGAACAAACAAGCAAATCTGATAATGAAGTATTTGGCAATGCAATTTACTTATATGCAAGACAAAAAAATAATTCAGATATTTGGGAATATCCTAACTATCTCGGAAAAAATTTGCCGTTATTTAGACTAGAAAATATTTCTATTCGTCGCGAAGCCAATCCCTTAGAGAAAAATATGTTTAAACGGATTTCATCTGGTAAAGAAATTACGACTAAGCAAAAAGAAATGTTAAGAAAAAAATTTAAAAAATAAAAAGAAAATGACTTGATAACCTTTGCATAATAACATAGTTATCAAGTCATTTTCTGATTTTACCGTAAAATTCTTAATTACTTACGTTTACGTTCAATCAAATGAATTGGTGTTCCTTCAAAATCAAAAGCATCTCTAATTTGATTTTCCAAGAAACGTTCATAAGAAAAGTGCATTAATTCAGGATCGTTAACGAACACAACAAATGTTGGCGGCTTTACCGCTACCTGAGTAGCATAGTAAACACGTAAACGTTTACCATTAACTGTTGGTGTTGGATTATGAGCAATTGCATCCATCACAACATCATTTAAGACAGCGGATGAGATTCGTTGTTCATGATTCTTATTAACTTTTTGAATTAATTCTGGTAATCTATCTAAACGTTGTTTTGTTTTAGCTGAAACAAACACAATTGGGGCGTAACTTAAATATTGGAATTCTTGACGAATTTTAGCCTCAAAATCTGCCATCGTCTTATTATCTTTTTTCAAAGTATCCCATTTATTAACAACAATAATAATTGCTCTACCTGCTTCGTGGGCATATCCTGCAACGTGCTTGTCTTGTTCACGAATACCTTCTTCAGCATTTAAAACAACACAAACTACATCTGAGCGATCAATCGCACGCATTGCGCGTAATACGGAATATTTTTCAGTGTTTTCGTAAACTTTACCTCGCTTACGAATACCTGCAGTATCAATCATCGTAAATTCTGATCCATCTTCTATTTCAAACTTAGTATCAATGGCGTCTCGTGTAGTCCCTTCAATATTTGATACAATTACACGATTTTCACCAAGAATAGCATTAACTAATGATGATTTACCTACATTAGGTCTACCGATAAAACTAAATTTAATCGAGTCATCAATATCTTCACTATCGTCATTTGGGAAAGTATCAACTACTTTATCAAGTAAATCCCCAGTCCCAATACCGTGGGTTCCGGCAATTGGAATAGGATCTCCGAATCCTAATGAGTAAAAGTCGTATACATCAGCCCGTAATTCTGGATTATCTACTTTATTTACGGCTAATAACACTGGTTTATCAGTTTGATACAAGATTCTAGCTACTTTTTCATCAGCATCTGTTACACCTTCTTTTACACTTACCACGAAGATAATAGCATCCGCTTCATCGATAGCAATTTGAGCTTGTTCTGTAATTTGAGTTAAAAATGGTTCGTCACCAATATCAATCCCACCTGTATCGATAAGATTAAATTTTCGGCCTAACCATTCAGTTTGTGCGTAAATTCTATCACGCGTTACACCAGGAGTATCTTCAACAATTGAAATTCTTTCCCCGGCAATTCGATTAAAGATTGTTGATTTTCCAACATTTGGACGCCCAACAATCGCAACTACTGGAGTTGGCATAATCATATCTCCTCTCTTTACTTAAAAAATAATACATAAAAACAAAGGGCAGGAAGATTACTCTTCCCACCCAAATAAAAACTAATATTAGTCTTCTAATTGGTTACCAACTAAATCGCCTAAAGTGAATCCATTTTCTTCTTCTGGAATTTCAACTTTTTCTTCTTGCTTAACAGGAGCTTCTTGTTTTTCTTCTGCTGGCTTTTCTTCTAAAGCTTTAATTGATAATGCTAAACGGTGGTTAGCAGGTTCTAAGTTTAATACTTTAACCTTAACTTCTTCACCTGACTTAAGTACATCAGCTGGTGTAGCAATGTGCTTGTGTGAAATTTGTGAAATGTGAACTAAACCTTCAACACCTGGGAATACTTCTACGAAAGCACCAAAGTCTGTAAGACGCTTAACAGTACCTTCTAAAACATCACCTTCAGCAACCTTTGTTGCTACCTCTTCCCAAGGTTCTGGTAAAGTTTGCTTAATTGATAATGAAATACGGCCTTTTTCTTCATCTACTGATAAAACTTTTGCCTTAACTTCTTCACCAACTTTTAATGCGTCTGCTGGGCGGTTTACACGGCTGTATGAAATTTCAGAAACGTGTACTAAACCATCTACGCCACCTAAGTCAATAAATGCACCAAAGTTAGTTAAACGTGCAACTTTACCTTCGATTACTTCACCTTCAGCTAAATTACTCATAACTTCTTTACGCTTTGCATCACGTTCTTCTTGAACTAATTCACGACGTGATAAAATTAAACGATTTTCTGAAGGTTCAACTTCAACAATCTTAAATTCTAATTCTTGACCCTTAAATTGGTTCAAATCTTGTACAAAACGATCTGAAACCATTGATGCTGGAACAAATCCACGCACGCCTGCGTCTACAACTAAACCACCACGTACGATTTGTGTTACAGGAGCCTTAATTGTTTCACCTGCTTCAAATTTAGCTTCTACATCGTCCCAAACTTTACGTGCTTCTAAACGACGTTGTGATAATAAGTAGCTTCCGCCTTCCTTATCTGATCCGATACGTGCAATAACAACTAAATCTAACACGTCACCAGATTTGTAAGTATCTTGTACATCTTCTGCTTTAGCGCTTAATTCACGAACAGGAACTACCCCTTCGACACCAGCATTTTCGATACCTACAATAACTTGACGAGAATCATCAATTGCTAATACTTCACCCTTAACAACGTCACCTACTTTAACTTCTTGAACGCTGTTTAAAGCTTCTAATAAATCTTTGTTTGCTTCTGTTTCACTCATGGAAATGTCCTCCTAAACGACTAACTCTATTGTTATTTTAACTTAAAAATTATTTAAATACCAGTAAAAGTTCTTTATTTAATTATTTTTTTGCAATTTTCATAATTTGATTTACAACCTCTTCAATTGTTAAAGAAGTAGTATCTAACTCAATTGCATCAGCTGCTTTAGTTAAAGGTGAAATTTCACGATGTGAATCTTTATAGTCACGAAGTTTAATTTCTTCTTCTAGAACTTCTAGTGGTGTATTAATGCCTTTTTCTTGATTTTCCTTGAAGCGTCTAACAGCTCTTTGGTGAACGCTAGCAATCAAGAAAATTTTCACCTGCGCATTTGGCAAGACGGTTGTTCCGATGTCGCGTCCATCCATTACAATACCGCCTTGTGCAGCAATTTCTTGCTGACGATTTGTTAAACTTTCTCTGACACTTGGCTGTGCAGCTACTGCAGAAACATTATTAGTAATTTCTGGTTGTCTAATCGCTTGTGTCACTTCTTCATCATTAACAAAAACTTTTTGTTCATTTTCGCCAGGTAAAAACGTAATCTGAATTTCTTTCATTAATTCAGATAATTTTTGATTGTCATCGAAAGGAATTCCTTTTTTTCGTGCAGCAAACGTTACCGCACGATACATCGCTCCAGTATCACAATAAATATAACCTAGCTTTGTTGCAACTAATTTTGCAACAGTACTTTTCCCTGCAGATGCAGGTCCATCAATCGCTATTTGCAATTTTTCATTCATTCGTATTACACCGCCACTGTTTTATTTAATTCTAATTTGTTGTCCTGGTGAAAGAGTCGATCCCATACCTGGATTTAACTCTAAAAGTTGTTGTACAGTCAACCCATTGTTAACTGCAATTCTGTATAACCCTTGACCAGCATTAACAGTTGTATATTGAGAATTAGCACTTCTTTGTGTGCCAGATGTTGTTGTTTGTTGAGATGCTATTTCTGAACCTGAATCTTGATTTGTATTTTTTTCTCTTATTGATTCAGATTGACTGCCATTAGCATTTTTTGAAGTTGTTTCTTTCTTTGAAGATTTTTTACTTTTTTTTGATTGTTCGTCTGAACTATCCTTGTTCGCCTCTGATTTTTTTTTATCAGCGGCCTCTTTGCTCTCAGAAGAAGTTGTCACCACTGTTGAATCTTCAATTGCTCCTTGGTTTGACTGAGATTTTTGTGAAACAAAATAAAGACTAATTGTTCCAATGATAATTACCAGGAAAATTAACAATAACGAGGTAGTTAAAACTGTATTATTTTTGGCATTTCGTCTAGTAACCGTTCGTGAGTAATTACCGTTTTCGTCACGATCTTCTTCAAATGTTTTTTCCCATAATTTTTCATTTTCATCATTTCTATTACTCATATACCTTTCCTCCTTGAATAATTCTTATATATTCTATCATATTTCAAAAACAAATATTAGGAATTCAAAAAATTTTATTGATTATTTTTAGATAATTTATATCACTTTCAACTTCTTCTTTCTTGTCATTGCTCTTAAGATTTAATTTTTCAAGCGGGATTTCTTCAGTATTTTGGATGCAGCATTTTTCGTTATGAAAATTACTTGGAATTAACTCATCAAAATATTCCAATAAAAATTCTCTTTTACATGAATTCGTTTCAATGTAAGCTTTCATCTTTTGAATTTGTATTATTTTTGATTTTTTTCTTTTTTCAAAAAATTCTGACATAGCTAACGTATCTTTAAAATTTTTCTTCATCTTACCAATCAGTTCATAAATAGGAAAATCTACATTTTTTATCTTTTGTTCATTTTGAAAATAAAAATTTATTTCGTTTGGTTGGGGAATCGTGTTATCTAAAATTCTTCGTTGTAACATTTCATCTCCATTGGCATATAAAAGTATCGCTAAACTTTGCTTTCCGTCTCTGCCTGCCCTACCTATTTCTTGGACATAAGATTCAATATCGGATGGCATATGATAATGAATTACATATCTGATATTTTTTTTATTTATGCCCATTCCAAAAGCACTAGTAGCACAAATTACGTCTATCTGATTATTGATATACTGTTGTTGTATAATATATCTTTCTGATTTATCCATATCTGCATGATATGCCGCAACTTGCAAACTCGTCTTTGTTTTTATTTTTTCTAAAATTGTATTTGCTTTCTTTTTGCTAGAAAAATATACTATTCCGGGAGCTTTAACTTCATCAAGTAATTTAATTAACATGTCTTCTTTTTCTGTCTCGTTATCAACTTTCTTTACTGATAAAAATATATTTTTTCTATTTACCGACCTTTGAACGATTTTAACATTTCCTGAAATTCTCAAACTTTTAGCAATTTCATCTAGGGTCTGATTTGTTGCCGTTGCAGTTAAAGCTAATGTTGTCGGATTATTTAATTTTTCTTTAATTTTGCCTAAATCTAAATAATCAGGTCTAAAATCGGGCCCCATGTTGAAATGCAATGTGCTTCATCAACAACAAAAAGAGCAATTCGAATTTTTTGCAATATTGAAAAAAAATATTCATTTTTTAACATTTCCGGTGATACAAAAATATACTTATATTTCTGTATGTTTTGATACACAAAACTTTTTTCTTGCGCTGGTAGTGTGGAATTAATTGCCACCACTCTTGTTTCTCCTTGATATTTTAATTGCTCTACTTGATCTTGCATAAGCGATAATAAGGGGGAAATTATTATGACACTCCCCTCTAGTAATGCACCGGGCATTTGGTAACATAAAGACTTTCCCGTTCCAGTGGGTAATACAGCAATCGTATTGATTTTATTCAATATTGATTGAACGACTTCTTGTTGCCCTGACTTAAAATTTTCAAAGCCAAATAGTTCCTTTAATTTAGTTTTCAATTCTATATCATTCATTATTTTTAAAACTCCATATTTGATAAATGCGAAATTTATAGAAAGGAAAATCCGAAATTTTTTCCTTTAATTGAGCATAACTAACTTTGCTAACATCAACATCCAAGAAAATTGCTTGTAGCCATTTAATTTCATCAGAAGAAATAACTATATTAAAATCAAACTTTTCATCTAAACAGGCTAATAATACCGTGTGCTCTTCGACGGTGCTTCTTTTTAATTTTCTTAACTTGCATATTTCATCAATTTTTTTCCCAGATTTTAAATAATTTAAAGTTTCGAGCGCACTTTCCGGTATAATTTGATTACTTAAAGTCACGTTAATTAATTTTGCAAAATCCGTGTTAGAATTTAGCAATTCCTCCGCTAAATTTAATAAAATATCTCTTCTAACTAAATAAATATCTTGATCTGTAACATTAAACTTAGATTTAATTTGACTATTTGTAAAACCATAAAAATCATTTCCTACAAAACCCGCCATAAAAATGCTCGCTTCTTTTTCAGGATATTTTTCCAAAAAATCAATAAGGAATTTTTTTAGAAACTCGACCGCTTTTTTTGAATAAAACTTCTTTATCCAATATTTTATATAATATTGAGCTTCTAAATTATCCGACACCACATAATATTTTTTATTTTGATATTTTAATTCTGATAATATTTGAAATAATAAAAGCATTAAATCATTCAATAAATTAACTCGATACTTAATGAATAATCCAGGTTTTCTTAATTTATAATGTTTTTTAGAATAACTCTTTACCTTCTTTTCACCCAAATCAGTTAATACTAATCCCTGTTTTTTATCGCCTTCTAAGATACCTTCTTGGATAAATTTTTCAATCTGAAAATCAAACCATTTTTCATCCATCGTTAAAAATACTCCACGGTAATCTAAGATTTGATATTTCAATCCCCAATATATATTCGAACTAGTTAACTTATTTTTTAAAATGTACTTAATTACAGCAGGACGCCTAGATTCTTCTTTTTTAAAAAAATTCAATAATAAATCTGGTATCATACACTCTCTTCTTTCCATAAATTTTGGCCTTTTTCATTATATCAAATTTCAATTAAAATAATACCGAAATGCCTATAAAATTAGTTTTTTGTGTAAAAGTTTTGTATCCCTAAAAAAATCTTTTACTATCCAAAAAAATAGTGTATAATTACAAACTGTAATAGATAGAAAGGTGGTTTATTCTTTTGACAGATAATAACAAGCCAAATAATCATCAATTTATTTCTTATGCAAATGGTAAATCATTAGAAGAAGTAAATGATACAGTTGAAATTCCAAAAGGTAAAGGTTTTTTCAAAACTTTACTTGCATATTCAGGACCAGGTGCTTTGGTTGCCGTAGTATATGGATCCGGGTAACTGGTCTACTTCAATTACAGGTGGTCAAAACTTCCAATACCTTTTAATGTCTGTGATTTTGTTATCGAGTTTAATTGCTATGTTACTTCAATATATGGCTGCTAAACTGGGTATCGTAAGTCAAATGGACTTAGCACAAGCAATTCGTGCTAGAACCAGTAAGAGCTTGGGTATTGTTTTATGGATAATGACAGAGCTAGCGATTATGGCTACAGATATCGCTGAAGTTTTAGGGGCAGCGATAGCATTGTACTTGCTTTTCAAGATTCCATTAATTTTAGCAGTATTCATCACTGTCTTAGATGTTTTCGTATTACTTCTATTAACCAAAGTCGGATTTAGAAAGATTGAAGCAATTGTTGTTTGTTTAATTTTTGTAATATTATTCGTTTTCGTTTATCAAGTTACCTTATCTAATCCTGATTGGGGTGGCGTAGTTGCTGGATTAATTCCATCATCAAAGACTGTCGCTGAAAGCCCTGTTGTTAATGGAATGAGCCCATTACAAGGCGCCTTAGGTATTATCGGTGCCACAGTTATGCCTCACAACTTATATCTTCATTCTGCTGTTTCACAAACACGTAAATTCGATCGTGAAGATGAAGAAGAAGTTGCTAACGCAATTAAGTTTACAGCATGGGATTCAAATATCCAGTTAAGTTTAGCCTTTGTTGTTAACTCTCTTCTACTTATTATGGGTGTCGCAGTTTTCAAAAACGGCTCAGTTGAAGATCCATCTTTCTTTGGATTGTATGAAGCTTTATCAAATACTGATTTAATGTCAAACGGAGTTTTAGCTGCCGCTGCCAAAACCGGTATTTTATCAACTCTGTTCGCAGTTGCATTACTCGCTTCGGGTCAAAATTCAACTATTACAGGAACATTAACTGGTCAAGTTATTATGGAAGGTTTTGTCCATATGAAACTTCCTTTATGGGCACGCCGTTTAATCACAAGATTAATATCTGTTGTTCCAGTTTTAATCTGTGTTTCAATGACTGCAAATCAATCTGCAATTGAACAACATGAAGCTTTGAACGATTTAATGAATAACTCACAAATTTTCTTAGCTTTTGCATTACCATTCTCAATGCTTCCACTTGTTATCATGACAGGAAGTTCTCTTGAAATGGGAGATCGATTCAAAAATCGGATTTGGATTAACGTTTTAGGTTGGATTTCAATTCTTACACTTACATTCCTTAACCTAATTAACATTCCAAAAGAAATTCATTCAATGTTCCCTGCTTCTCAAAGTGGATTGGCTGACATCACTGCCGCATTGGCCGTTATTTTAATTATTGCAATCTTAATTTGGACTCTTTTGGAACTTCACTCAAGTAAAGTAAAAATCAAAAAAAGTAATTAAATAAATTAAAAACCTTGATAATTCAATGTAAAGAAATGAATTATCAAGGTTTTATTTTTGTATAAATAATTAGCTAAAATTTTCTTTTCTGGATATTACAAATATATATTTTTAATATATTTAGAATTCAGAACCTTTCTTTTTTAACCAAGCTCCTAAATGAATTAAAATCAAGATGAATACGAATGATACACAAAATCCTTTAATTAAATTAAACGGAACAATCCCATATATTACCACTTCATTAAGGGGTAAACTTAATTTTAATCCCATTAATTGTATATATAATGGCGTAATAAAACTCCAATTTGCCACTGACAAGACAACCGTCAAACTTAACGTTGCGATAAGAATTGCAATTATATATCTTACAAAACCTCTTTGATTTTTTAAAATATAGTACAGTGGTAAACTAATTGAAAATGTTGCTAGTAAGTTTGAAGTAACTCCAATCAAGCTACCGATGGAAATACCATTTAAGACGAAGTAAAGCACAGATCTTACCACAGCAATTTGAACTCCACCACTTATCCCAAATATAAAAAAGCCTACTAAAATAGGAATATCCGAAAAATCTAATCTCAAATATGGCACGATTGGAATTATCGGAATTGAAATTCTCATCAGTAATAATGAGATTGCTGCCAAAATTGAAACTATCGTGAGTTTCTTAGTGTGAATCATAAAAAAACCTCCTAATTGAAGTTTCTTCATCGGAAAATAAGTCACAATACAACAATAAAAGGCCCCTATGTAAAAAACAGAGACCTTTTATTACATTTTCAAGTTAATAGTCGTATATAACCCACTCTTCTTTCATCCAGACTTTAACTGTCGGTACTGGGATTTAACCAGTTCAACTATTAAAATAGCTCACGGACTTTACCGCCGGTCAGGATTTTCACCTTGCCTCTGAAGATAACTTATTCGATTCATTTCTATCTTAACATAATGAATTACAATTAAAAACTTTTAAAACTTTTTAATTTTTCAATATCTAAATCAGTTAGAATCGCTTTAGTTAATTCTACGGCTGCTCGGTAGTCGTGGTATGTGGCAAAACAATATGGTGAATGTTCATAGCGCACTGGAATTCCAATCACGATTGTCGGAGCCCCATTTTCATAATAGATGGCAGCCCCATCTTGTCCGCCGCCAGTTCTCACTGAACGTGTATAAGGAATACCTTTTTTATCTGCCAAATCGCAAACATATTGCTGAAACTTCGGATTAGGAATAAAAGTAGTATCCATATCACGTAACATTGGGCCTCGATTTAATCCTGTTTGTGATAACCAGTCTGGAGTAAAAGTATCATCAGCTGGACAAGATTCTAACACAATCGATACATCTGGTTTAATCTTTCGAGCTGTTACATATGCTCCACGCAATCCAACTTCTTCTTGTGATGATAAAGCTGCAACTATATCCATTTTAGAGTCAACCCCTTGTAATTCTTCTAAAACGGTAACCATCACAGCAGCACCAAAACGATCATCAAAATCTTTCCCAAAAAATATTCCCGTCTTTTCATTAAACATGCATTCAACATCTACAAATATTGGACATCCGGTATCAATTTTGTAAACCTCTAGCGTTTCTTGTCTCGTAGATGCTCCAACATCAATTGACATCTCTGAAATTTCGGGTACACTATTTTTTTCGCTTTCAGACATAAAATGTGGTGGCTTTGTCGCAACAACACCTGGGATGAATTCGCCCTCTTTATTTTTAATTTTTACTTTTGTTCCTGGAATATTATATTTAACCCATCCACCAACTGGGACAAATTTTATTTGCCCATTAGGTCGAACTGCCTGTGTCATAAAACCAACTGCATCTGAATGAGCATCTAATTGTACAACTGGTTTATTCCCAGTATTTTCATTTCTATACGCATACAAATTTAACATACCATCTGATTCTACATTAGCATATGGATTAATTTTATCAGCGAATAATTTTACAAATTCATGCTCGAACCCCGAAATAGCGTTTGCATTTGAAAATTCTTTGAGCATATCAATTTCACGTTGTTTTTCCAAAATAATCTCCCCCATGATTTAAATTAATTTTTCAATTATCATAAAATACCCCTAATTATTTTGAATACTTTATGGTTTTACCTTATTATAATCTATTCAAACAAGCAAAGATAGCGTATAATTATCTTTAATTTTAAGAAAGTGAGTGATTGATTATGTCTAAAAGATTATTAGATAGTTTCATTCCTGAAAACTATAACTTATTTTTTGATATTGATAGATCAAAAAAATTAATTACAGGTACAACTAAAATTACTGGTACTGCTCAAAATTCAGAAGTATATCTTCATCAAAAATACTTAGAAATTAATCAAGTCTTGGTCAACGGGCAAGAAACTTCTTTCAATCAACATCCTAAATTAGAAGCTTTTTCTTTTGCTGTTCCCGAAGCAGATAATCTTAATATTGAAGTTCAGTATACTGCTCCATTAACGGATACAATGATGGGGATTTATCCTTCTTACTACGAAGTCAATGGTGAAAAGAAACAATTAATTGGGACTCAATTCGAAACAACTGCAGCTCGTCAAGCATTTCCTAGCATTGACGAACCCGCTGCTAAAGCTACTTTTGATATTGCTATCAAATTTGATGAACATGAAGGTGAAACTGTTTTATCAAATATGCCGGAAACTAAAACTGAAAATGGTATCCACTATTTTGATACAACAGTTAAAATGTCAACTTACCTTGTTGCCTTTGCATTTGGTGAATTACAAGCTAAATATACTGAAACAAATAGTGGTGTAAAAATCGGCGTTTTCGGTACATATGCACACAAGGAATCTGAGTTAGACTTCGGATTAGAAATTGCTCAAAAATCAATTGAATTCTTCGAAGATTATTACCAAACCCCATACCCATTACCACATTCATGGCAACTTGCCCTTCCAGATTTTTCTGCCGGCGCAATGGAAAACTGGGGACTAGTAACATATCGTGAAGCTTACCTTTTAGTAGATCAAGAAAATGCTTCACTTTCAACTAAGCAAGCTGTTGCTACCGTAATTGCACACGAGTTAGCTCACCAATGGTTTGGCGATCTTGTCACTATGCAATGGTGGGATGACTTATGGTTAAATGAAAGTTTCGCTAACATGATGGAATATGTCGCTATCGATGCTATTAAACCTGAATGGAAAATTTGGGAATCATTCCAAACTTCAGAAGTTCCTATGTCACTTAATCGTGATGCTACAGATGGCGTTCAATCAGTCCACGTTCAAGTTGAAGATCCAGCTGAAATTGATTCTGTTTTTGATGGTGCTATCGTATACGCTAAAGGTTCCCGTCTATTAGTTATGGTTAGAGCTCTAATTGGTGACGACGCATTACGTCGCGGATTGAAATCATATTTCGATAAGTTCAAATTCCGTAATGCAATGGGTAAGGATTTATGGGATGCACTTGGCGAAGCATCAAATATGGATATCGGTTCTATTATGAATTCATGGCTTGAACAACCGGGTTATCCTATCATTGATGTGGCATTAGAAAATGATAATCTTGTTCTTTCACAAAAACAATTCTTTGTTGGTAAAGGTAAAGATCAACAACGCATCTGGCAAATTCCTTTACATCCAAATTATGTAAATGTGCCTGAATTAATGACGGAACATAGTATTAAAATTCCTAATTATTCTGAATTACGTAAACAAAACTCTACTCCATTTAGATTAAACGTTAATAATACAACTCACATGATTGTCAACTATGATACTGAATTATTAGAAGATATCCTTGATAATTCCGAAAGTATTGATAGTATTACTCAACTTCAATTATTAAAAGATTTAGAATTAATGGCCAAAAGTCAATTAATTTCATTTTCTAAATTGGTTCCACTACTTTCAAAATTTGCTACAAGTTCATCTGCAATTGTTCTTGATTCTGTATATTCAATTGTTAACCAACTTAAACTTTTCGTTAGTCCTGAAAGTAATGAGAAAAAAGCACTCCAAAGTTTTGTTGATAAATTAAGTAAAGAACATATTAAAAATATTGGAGTAGTTCCAAAAGATAATGAAAGTAACGACAATCAATTATCTCGTCCTTACGTTTTATCAGCTTCACTTTATGCAGAAAATAAAGACAGCATTGCATCTACTCATGATGTATTTATTAAGCACGCTACGAAGTTACAAACACTTCCTGCGTCTATTCGTCGCTATGTTCTTAGCAATGAATTAAAGAACTTTAATTCAGACCTTTTATTCGATGCTTTACTAGACTCATATAAATCATCTTCAGATGCAAGTTTAAAACAAGACATCGCATTTGCACTTACAAGCACACCAAACTTAAAACAACTCCAAAAAATTGTTGCCGAATTTGAAAATTCCGCAATTATTAAGCCACAAGATTTACGTGCTTGGTATGTTGGGGTTCTATCAAATCCTGCAGGACAAAACTTAGCATGGGATTGGATTAGAAATGATTGGTCATGGTTAGAAGATACTGTTGGTGGTGATATGGAATTTACTACATTTATTACAAAAACGGCCCAAGTCTTGGATACTCGTGAAAAATTTGATGAGTTCGTTGAATTCTTTGAACCAAAAATTAATACTCCTGGATTAACACGTGAAATCACAATGGATATTAATTTGATTGAAAGTCGTGTTAACTTAATTGAACAACAAAAAGATTCAGTTAATAATGCAATTTCTAAAGAACTCGTATAGGTAAAAATAAATAACTATTTTAAAATAAAAATGGCTTTAATTTATAGAAAATTCTATAATTAAAGCCATTTTTATTTTTCCTTATTCACTTATGATAATTTTTCTTGATAATTCGCCCAAGAGTTATCAAAAATCGTCATTGAATGTAAATAACCAGCGTTCAATTCAAGATATCTACTTATTTCATCATAGTCATCTGAATTTTTGGGAAACGCTTGATCGTAAAATGCATCGTTAGCAAATTTAGCGATTTCATCGTGACTGTTAGGATTTCGTTCTGTCATTAAATATTGATAAAAACTCATTCTGCTCATTTATATTCCTCCTACTTTAATGGTACATAAACATTTACTTCTAAATCATCATTTCGCAAATCTAACTTATGTGCTTTTATAATGATACCTTGCTTATTTGAAAAACTGTTTAAAATTAATTTAATTTTCTTTTTATTTGGATTTATGTTAGCAAATTCTCCTAGATCATAATTTTTCTTAATATAACTTAAAATATACTTTTTAGGAACCTTTAGCGTCCCTATTGAAACTGTATCTACATTTAATTCAATATTCCCATCACTTGTTATTTTAGGTGTATTTACCAAAGTGAATGAAACATTTTGTCCTAATATCTTTGTTGTCCCCATTAAAATAACCTTATCAGTTACTAAAAAGCGATATTTCATGCTCTTGTCGGATATTTTTTTTCTTAGATAATAATTTATAGTTGCATTCATTTGATTTTTATCCATTGAAACATTTACTTTGGAATACTTTGATGGATTTGGAGTGGCAATTTTTTTTACTTCAGCAACTTGTTTTGGTGGAGTCAGTGCCTTACTTCCGACATAGCATCCCCCAAAAAACAACATCCCTAAAAGGCCAATAAATGCCCATTTCCAATAATTTATCTTATTTCCATTCATTCTTAGTATCCTTCATTCTTTCATATAATTTATTTGACATATACTCATATCCTTTATTATTTGGATGAAAGTTATCATCTGACGATAAAAATTGATTTTTTGCATCGCTACTATTCGATTCGACTATATTTTTTAGTTTTTTATTCTCAATACTATCCAAATCAGTCTTTGATTCATTTAATATATTCTTTTTTTCGTGGTGATAATATTGTCCTTCAGATAATTTTTTGTTTACATCAATAAAATACACTTTTTCTTGTTGATTGATTGTTTGTTTACTTAGATTATTCCATTGATCAGTATATACTTGCATCTTCTTCAAATTTGGAAAATAAACGTAAAAAGGATTGTATATACTAAACATATATACGGGTACATCAGGGTTGATTTTATGAATTTCAGTAAATATTTTCAAGATATTATTTTGAAATATTTGTTCATTTTTTGAAATTACAGGTTGCATTTTATCATTTTTCATCGCTGCTGGATTTCCTTTCATGACTTGCATAATATCATTTCCTCCGGCTGTAATAGTAATCGCATCTGCTTTTTTTATGGTATTTCGAATATTTTGTTTAGTTTCAATTCTTTTTAATATTTGGTCGCTTCTTTCCCCTGGAACCCCATAATTTATGGTTCTAACATTCACTTTTTGCTTTTGCTTCATTTCTTTTTTTATATCACCAACGTATCCGCCATTTTTATTATTATCGCCGACTCCATACGTTAATGAATCTCCAATTGCAACCAAAGTAATACTATGTTGATCAGCTTGTACTTTAGTAGGGATTATTATTACATTTAATGTTATAAGGCTGATTAAAAATAATAATTTTTTTACCATTTTTATTTCCTCCATCGTTACTTTAAGTAATATGATAAAATGACTATTAGAAATATTATAATTTTATGTTTGGAGAAAATCAATGTTTGTAGATAAGCTTTCACTAAGGATAATTATCAGTTCTGCAATTTTAACAGGGGTTGCATTAATTACATATCTTGTATTAGAAATACTAGTTTTAATAAAATCAATTTCACTTGGTAACGTTATTTTAGTTGTTTTTAATAGTATATTGCTCGGTATAGGACTAATTTATCTAATTTTAAAAACTTTGACATTATCTCTCAATAAAACAGGTGCAGCGAAAATTTTATTAATTATTACTGAATGTTTTGGTAATGTCTTTTTTGGTCTGAACTTTATTAGTATAATCCTTGCTTTTAATAAAGCATTGATTAGCTGGATATGCTTTTCTTTAATTATCTTATTTGCATGTTCAAATATTATCTTAGTAAGTACTTTAAGTAAAAATAGTCTTATTCATAAATTAACTGCGTTCTGTTCCGTAATCCAATCTCTTCTTTGCATTCTTTGCCTTGAAATTCTACACCTTAATCTTATAAGCACTATTTTATTTCTTATTGCTTTAGTGCTGTTCATCATTTCTCACGTATTGAAGCTTAGAAATTCATTAATTATTCTAGAAACTTGTGCAACCCTTCTATTTATCATATTTTGGAGTATAGCATACCTATTTCTATAAAATTAAAAGAAGTTAATTATACCTCTATTGTTAATGAGTATAATTAACTTCTTTTTTCTTAAAGATTTGAAATGTATGTGGGTAAATATTTTTTTTATCTGTTTTTCCATTAATTTGCAGAACTAAGTTAAACATATCATAATCAATAGGTATCATTTTAGTATCCCCATTAAATACATGGTTAACTTGAGTCCGATATAACTTCGTGACACTATCCACAAATATATCAAAAATTTCAGCGCCACCAATTATACAAACCTCTGGGACTTGTAACTTATTCATCCATTTTTTTATGTCTTCTACCGAATTATAAACTATGACCTGCGGATTATCCCGATACAAAGTTTTAAGTTGTTGATTTCTGGTTAAAACAACATGTAATCGATTAGGTAGAAGGTTGGGAAAACTTTCAAAAGTCTTTCTTCCCATAACAATTGGTTTATAACTAGTTACCTCTTTAAAAAATTTTAAATCATTAGGTAACCTCCAAGGTAATTTACCCTTATAACCGATATTGCCTTGTAAATCTTCTGCCCAAACAAAAGATATCTCTTTACTCAACATATTTACCTAATTCTTCCCAACGTTCCATTTTTTCTAACACCAACATATCTAATTCATCAATTTTTTGTTGTAATTCACCTAATTTACCATAATCTGATCCATCTACTTCTAACATTTCAGCTTGAAATTTAGATTTTTTAGCTTCCATATCCTCAATTTCTGCCTCTAATTTTTCATATTCTAGTCTTTCGGCATATGTTAATTTAACTTTTTCTTTTTTGTTGCCTTTTTCTGATTCTTTTACAGTTTCAGCATCCGTATGTTTCTTAGCTTTGTTCACTAAATTATTATTATCAGCTTCATGTTTCAAATATTCTGTAAACATCCCTGTATATCGATCAATTTTTCCGTTTCCTTGGAAGATTAATAAATTGTCAGCTACTTTATCCAAGAAGTAACGATCGTGTGAGACAGTAATTACTGTTCCCGCAAAATTATCTAAATAATCTTCTAATACTGTTAAAGTTCCAATATCAAGGTCATTTGTTGGCTCATCTAATAACAAGACATTTGGCTGTTCCATTAGTAATTTTAATAAGTATAACCGTCTTTTTTCTCCCCCTGAAAGTTTTCTAATCAACGTTCCATGCATAAAGCGAGGAAATAAAAATTGTTCTAGCAGGCTGGTTGTACTTATTCTTTCACCATCTGTATTAACAATTTCTTCGGCAACTTCATTAAGATAATTAATGATTCTTTTGTCTCCAGGAATATCTTCTGTTTGTTGACGATAATATCCTAATTTTACGGTTTCACCAATTGTAATTGTGCCACTATCTAATTTTCTAATACCAGCAATCGTATTTAGAAACGAAGACTTCCCAGCTCCATTGATACCAGTAATGCCGATCCTATCACCTGCTTGAATTAAAAGGTTTAAGCCATCAATGATTTTATGATTATCCACGCTAAGAGTGGCATCGTTTATTTGGATTACTTTTTTTCCTAATCGTTGTTGCCCTAAGTTAATATCAACTTTCTCATCAACTTGAACTTTATTTAAATTACCTTTTAAATCGTTAAAACGATTAATTCTAGCTTGTTGCTTTGTTGTTCGCGCCTTGGCTCCCGTTTTCATCCAAGCTAATTCTTTTTTATAAAGTTGTTGTTGTTTATGTTCTTGAAGTAACTCTCTTTCAACGCGTTCAGCTTTTTGCTGTACAAAATCTTGATAATTCCCTTCATAACTATATATCTTTCCAAAAGAAAGCTCCATAATTTGAGTAGCAATTTGATCTAAGAAATATCTATCGTGCGTTACTACCAATAAAGCTCCCTTATATGATGATAAATACTGTTCTAACCATTTAATTGAATCAAAATCAAGATGGTTAGTTGGTTCATCAAGGATAAGTAAGTCTGGTGCTTGAATTAAAGCTTGAGCAAGACCCACACGTTTCTTTTGCCCCCCAGAAAGGGTATTTACTTTTTGATCTAAATCTTTAATATGCAATTGAGTTAAAATAGTTTTAACATCACTATCTGCAACCCATGCATCTTCTTGATTCATTTTTTCTTCCGCTTTGATATATTTTTGTTCGATTTTTTTGTCATTTGGTTTTTCACCATATAACTTCAATGCCTCTTCATAATTACGGATAGTTTGAAAAACAGGAGCTGCTCCTTCAAAAACGGCTTCCATGATTGTTTTGTTTCCATCAAATTCCGGAGATTGTTTTAAATAACTAATACGGTAGTCATTTGGTTTAACTAATTCTCCCGTATCTGCAGGATCAATTTCCGCCAATGCATTTAATAAGGTTGTTTTTCCGGAACCATTTGTTCCAATTAAACCAATTCGATCATTTTCATTAATGATAAAGTTTAGATTTTCAAAAAGCGTTTTTTCCCCGTATGTCTTAGTTAAATTTTCGACACGTAATGTTTGCACTATAAATTCACTCTTCCTTAATTAATTATCTGTTGATACTAAATCCTGAGCTTTTTTGATCAGATTACCCTCATTATTTTTAAGATTTCCTTGAACAACCTCTTTTTCAAGTTCCTTAAGAATTTTTCCTAGTTGAGGGCCAGGTTTTATGTTTAATTTCTTAATCAAAATGCCACCATTTATTTTTAGCTCTGCTTTATCTTTAATAGGCAAAGCATTATATTGGCTTTCAAGCAGAGCGTCATCTATCCCAAATCCCAGTAATTTTGCAACTATATTAGCTGTTTTTAACGGACTTAATCCCGCTTGATAATAATCGTCAATTTGTAAATTTTGTCTTTTAATTTTTTCGACACACTTCAAAGCTGTTTGTACATGTTTGATTAATTCATTTGAGAGTTTCCACTCCTTCATAAGCTTCCCAGATTCATTACTTGTAACATAGCCTAATTTATAACTGATAAATGTCCAAGCAACGTATTCATCTGGAATAATTAAATGAGACATGGTTGCAATATCTTTTAACTCTGATAATTTATTTTCAAATTTTGGACTATATTTGTATAGATTGGTTTCTAAAAATTCTTTGATTCCTTGGTTTGGGTTTTTACCTAATAAAAGTTTTACCCATTCTACATGAATTCTTTCGATAGCAATCTTTTCTAGTAGATGCGCATTTTTTTTGATTGCCATAAAAGTTTCACTATCCATTTTAAAATCTAATTGGCTTCCAAATCTAACTGCCTCATCATTCTTAATGCATCTTCATTAAAGCGCTCATTAGGATCGCCAACAGCACGGATAACCTTCATTTTTAAATCCGTCAAGCCATCAAATAAATCAATAATTTCACCCGCTGCGTCCATTGCTAAGGCATTAATTGTCAAATCTCTACGTTTTAAATCTTCTTGCAACGAACGCACAAATTCCACTTTTTCGGGGCGGCGATAATCTTGATATGTTGATTCAGTTCTAAATGTAGTAATCTCGTATCCTTCACCATGGTCTAGTACCATCACGGTTCCATGTTCAATCCCTGTATCAACTGTTTTATTAAAAATTTGTTTTACTTCTTCAGGATAAGCACTAGTTGCAATATCAACATCGTGAATTGGTAATCCTAAAAGCGTATCCCGTACACTTCCACCAACAAAGTATGCTTCATATCCTGCATCTTTCAGTGTATTTAAAATCGGTAATGCTCGTTTAAATTCTTCTGGAATTTTTTCAATTATCATAATAGATTTTCTAGCCCCACTAATAATTCGTTATAGTTTCCAATTTTTTCAACTGCTAATGCTACACCAGTCATAAATGAACTACGATCAAATGAATCTTGACGAATTGTTAATGATTCTCCTAAACTACCAAAAATAACTTGTTCGTGAGCCACATAGCCTGGTAAACGGACTGAATGAATTTTCATCCCTTCAAAATCAGCACCACGAGCTCCAAGCATTGTTTCTTTTTCATTTGGATTTCCTTGGTGATGGGCAGTTCGTACTTCAGAAATCATTTTAGCTGTTTGAACAGCAGTTCCACTAGGTGCATCGAGCTTATTGTCATGATGTAATTCAATAATTTCAACATCTGGCATAAATTCCGCTGCTTTCTTTGCGAATTGCATTAGTAATACGGCTGAGATTCCGAAGTTTGGCGCAATTAATCCACCAACCTCATTTTCTTTTGCTAATGCTTTTAATTCCACCAATTGTTCATCCGTTAAACCTGTTGTTCCAACAACTGGTGAAATTTTATTTTCAATTGCAAACTTCACATTTTGATAAACTGCACTTGGCACAGTAAAATCAACCCAAACATCAAAATCATTTTTTTGGGCCGCAACTTCTTCGTAAGTCTTATACACTGGTACGTTTTGATCTTGAAATTCTGTATATTCACGTAAATTATCTTTACCAGCAAATGGACTGAAAACTCCTGCCAATTCAAATTTATCATTTTCAATTACCATATTTGTAGTTTTGTTACCCATACTACCATCAAAACCTGCAACTAAAACTTTAATCATCTAAAATACCTCCTTAGATACTCTTATTTATATTTTCCATTATACCAAATTTAGATACCTTTAAAATAATTTTCTATCTATATAATCCATGTTAAGATTAATACGTATTAAACTTCATAGCTTAACTAACACAGTATTATCTAAAGGAGGAACTCAATGAAAATTCCATACCAAGAAATTTTTGAAAATATGCTACGTACTCAAAAAACATTAGAAAACAACACTATTAACAGTATTCTCAGCGATGTAGAGAACTTTTTTAAGTTTATTAATCATTTACATAATAACCCAGTTACAATCGATAAAATCGAGGATATTGATGTTAAAGCCTATCTTCGTTTTTTGATTGAAGATAAACAGATTAAAAATTCGACATATAATAAAATACTATCTCACTTAAATACTTATTTTAGATTTATATTTTCTATGAAATTGAGTCCAAATTACCCAACTTTAAATATCAAAGGTAAAGATAAAGTCTCTTCAAAAGATGAGTTAACTACTACTAATTGGACAAAATACCTCCCAGAAATTCTTTTAAATCCAGAAATTTCATATTACACTAAGCTAACATTGCTTTTATTAAAGAAATATTATCCTATAAAAGATATCATTGCCCCGGGTTTTTATAAAAAATTAGATTCCATCTCGTTTTCAGATATCGAAAGCAAATTTTTAGAAGAGTTTTTTGTTTTTATTGCCCCTTTACAAAAAAAGCAAGAAACAAATGATCTTTTTATTAAGCAACGCCAACAAAATATTGCCCATCCCCAATTAAGTTTACCAGCCTTGCACAAGTACCTAAAAAAAGATCAACCCATGATAAATTTTGACTTGTCACCGAAAAAACTTAGACAAGAAGTAATCTTAGAGTATTTATCTAAAAATGAATTATCCTCAAGTGAAGAATTGCTTGAAGTTCTTCATTTGGATGACAAACAATCCTTACGTTATTATCTTAACTTAATGTAACTTGTATTATACATTCTAGTTAATTTAAAAAATGGTATGGACCTTAATACTAAATTAAGATCCATACCATTTTTAAATTATTTTGCATTATACAATTATCTAAAATTCTTCTGTTAATTCTTCAAGTAACGCAGCCATTTCAATATCATTTGGTGAGTCATTTAAAACTAATTTAGCAAATCTAATTGCTTCATCTCGCATCCCATAGTTACGATAAAATTGAGCGGCATCACGATTAAATTCGTTATTGTTAATTGTTTGTGCGGCCGCATCATAAAATTTACCCGCTTTTTCATAATCATCTAGTGCTACATATGAACGTGCAACATTCCAATATAATTGTGGATCAATTTCGTCATTTTCTAAATAATTTTGAATAAAGTCGATATTTTCTTGATGCATCCCTAAATTATAATATACATCACTTAACATAATTACCAACGAAAGATTATCTGGTTCTTGACTAAGCGCAGTTATTAAATACTCCTTGGCCAAATCCAACTTTCCAACTTTAGTTGCTACCTCACTCGCTTTTTGATACAAGCGAATATTATATTCATCAACTGCAATTCCTTCTTGTAATGTAGTTAAAGCATCATTTAGTTTTCCAAGATATTCATATGCAGAAGCCAAAAATGAATATGTTGTAGGATAATCAGGCGATAGTTCTCTTAACTCTTCAAATTTTTTAATGGCATCTTCATAATTTTTCAACTCAAATAACGTTACCCCCATTTGGAATCGGCTATCATCATCTAAATCTTCATCATGAATTTGATCAAAATATGCCAATGCTTTTTCTAATTGTCCTGATAATGCATATGACATTGCTAATCTTTGTACTAAATTTACACGTGAGAATTCAGGAATTCCTTGCTTTATTAATTCTAGATACAAAGGTGTAGCTTGCTTATATTGCTTTACATTATAGTAAAGTTCAGCTAACGCGAATAAAATAACATCTTCTTGCGGTGCTAAATTTATTGCTTCTAATAACTTTTGTTCACTAACCTCAAACATTCCTTGTTGTTGATATAAGTCTGCACTTACCATTAAAGCTTCAATATATGCATCAGAAGTTGAATCTATTTGACTTAAATAATTTAAAGCCTCTTCATCTTTATCTTCACTAATTAAAATGTCTGCTAGTGCAGTTCTTAGACTATCTTCTTCTGGATATTTTTCTAAAAGATTTTCATATGCTCGCTTAGCCAAATTAGTAAAACCTAGAGAATACATTTCTTCGGCTAAACTATATACCATTTCAGGATCATCTTTTCTAAGCGACCATGCAAATTGTTTTTTTGCTTCCTCATAATTTCCTTTTTCAATTTCATCAATAGCCTTTTGCGCGTACGTCATCTAATTTCTCCTTTTATTCTCATAATTAAGTTAAATATTATTTTTTAAATTTAGTTCATATGCTAGTCTCTCAGAATCAACTTCATCAGCTACGTTGATAATCCCACGATATTCAAAAGCGTATTTCCCAACCAAATGTTGCATCGCCTTATTTACTCTATGGGTATCTATTCTGATGTTATTTACATTTTGGGCTAAAGTTAATGTAATTAAATTGCCAATAAATAAATTAGCTAAATTTTTGCCATGCATATTTGATTTAATTGCTATTCTGTGTATGGTCGCATACGAATCATCATTATTTCTCCAACTACCCTGAATTTCAGTATAGTTAGGTTCTAAACCGACTATCAAAGCAGCATACCCGACAACTTGTTGATTAACAATTAAAACATAGCCATTATCATTTGCAATATCTTGCTTTATCGTATCTTTATTAGGGTAACCATTTTGCCACTGGGGATTTCCATTACTTTTAAGTAATTCTTTAGCATCATCTATAAGTTGCATAATTTCTATAACATCTTGCTGAGTAGCTCTTCTAACATAATGCAGCATTGTACTCCCTCCGATTTAGTACGTTATTAAATTCTCTATAATATAATTATATCAATATTTACTTTAATTAAACTCTGCTGTTTCTTTTATTTTTATGAGGATTTAGTATCCTTGTAAGCTTTTTTATTTTATAAAATTTTCCTATTAACTTTATTTGTTACCCAAAATACTATATACTAGTAAGTAAATTATAAGGAGAACTATTTTTAATGAAGAAAAGAAACAAAGTTTTACTATCTCTATCAGCGCATCTGGCTTGATTGCCACTGGGGCCACAAATTCCGTTAAAGCTGATAAGATTACTGTTAAAGCTGGTGATACAGTATCTCAACTAGCATTAGATTACAGTACTACAATTGAAAATGTCCAATGTTTAAATAACTTAGAAGATGTTAACTTTATTTTAATTGGTCAACAATTAGAAATGGGCAACGGCCAAGCAGTAACTACTTCATACTACCAAGGAAATACACAGACTCTTGAACAAAATACTAATGTACAAGAAAATGTTTCCCAAACACAAGTAGCTAATGAGGTTACAGCTCAACAATCTCAACAAGTTGAAGTCCAAAGTGATCAAAATCAAAAAACATCAACTGATGTAACACAATCAGTTACATCACAAACAGATGTTGCTCAAAATATTTCTTCAACTACACAAGTAGCACAAGAAAATGTTATGCAAGATAGCACATCTACTACTCCAGATCAACAAAGTACTGATACTAATGTAACTGTTTCACAAGCACAGCCAACTACTGCTGTTACTACTAACAACAATAGTGTTTCGACACCATCATATTATTCAGCTCCTACAGACAACAATGCTGATAAGGCTGTATCACAAAATAGTTATGCTACTTCACCAAAGAGTCAAAGTGACTATAACTACAATAATAACTATAGTAAAAATTCAGCTACTAATGTAGTTGCTACAGCTAATTCAAATGATAATAAAACATCATCAGCTACTGATAATGAACAAGCTGCCAAAGATTGGATTGCTAATAAAGAATCTGGTGGGAGCTATACAGCTCGTAACGGGATCTATATTGGTAAATACCAATTAACAGCTTCTTATCTTAACGGAGATTATTCTGCCGAAAACCAAGAACGCGTTGCTGATAACTATGTAAAGAATCGTTATGGTTCTTGGACAGCTGCTAAAGATTTCTGGCAAAACCATAACTGGTATTAAAAAATAAAAAGTGATTGGTAAATTACCAGTCACTTTTTATTTTGTGAATTTTTATTTAAATAATTATATAAAAAATTAGCTAATGTCGTTACCCCAACTGCAATCAACGAAATAACTGTTCTCTTTTTCAAATCAGCTTCATAGCGTTTTTGCATTCGATAATGAGGTGTATGATTATTTTCGTTTAACTTCATATCAATCACTCCTACTTAAATTTTATCAAATAAAAAATCTAAATGCACTATTCACAATGATAAAAATAATATTTGTATTCCTCGTACTTTTATCTTAAAATTATTGATATAAATAATTTACAATCAGGTGATTTAATGTTTTTTTCAAAATTTTTTAGTAAAACTTCTAAAATATCTAATCAAAAGTTTACCGTTTTACTAAAACAGCATCCCAATATCTTACTTTTTGATTTGCGTTCACCTTCTGAATTTCATTCTTCACATATTCCTACAGCGCGTAATTACCCAATTGTTCAGATTGACAGCTATTCTGGTGAAAAAAAACACACAATTTACCTAATAGATAGTGGTACCAATAATCTCACTAGTCAAGCAGCAGCTACTCTTAAAAATAAGGGTTATAAAGTAGTTATCATCCAAGATGGATATATGAATTGGGATGGCCCATTAATTTCGGATAAATAAGCTAACACTCTTTTTTTAGGGTGTTTTTTATATACTCTTTAACTTGTTTTTCATAACCATAGATTTCATTATATTTTTTTAGTAATTTTTTATCATGGGTATGAACTTTTCCAGTTTCCATTTGCAACTTATACAATTCCAAATATGGTAATTCAAAATTGATTGCACGTTGATACTCTTCTCTCAAATCGTAGAATACTTTTCGAAAATCGCTGCTTTTAATTCCATCTTCGTCTATTTCAAGAACTAGATATTCGGCTAACATTTCCTCTTGAAATTTATTCCATTTAAAAAAAGGTTGCCCCACGGATCCAGGATTAAATATCATCCGTTCATCATCGCTATAGCGCATAATTGGATGATGAACATGTCCGTAAATATATACATCACATTTTTTAAAGGTATTAAAAGGAATATCAAAATTTTTTTGTTCAGCTGTAGGATATAATTTCTGTCCAAAATTTTTTTCTGGTAAATTATGTCCAAGTCCAAAACGTGTTTTTTGGACTTGGATATCAGTACATATCTTCCAAGATTTCATTTCATCAATTACTTCTTTTGTGAGATATTGACTTAAATTTTGCGCTAATTTCCCAATATATATCTGGCTCATCCTACTAATATCAGTTTTACCTTCAATCCCTTTTATAAGCAAATCATCCCAATTTCCACGAACACAAATTGAGGGGTTCATTTTTTTAAATAAAGTCCAAAGGTTCATTGCCCCTGGTCCTGGAGAAAATAAATCTCCTAAGAACCAATAATCATCTACTTCAATTTTTTGAGAATCATTATACACTGCGTTTAAAGCAGTATAATTTCCATGAATATCTGAAATTATTGCTATTTTTTTACTCATTGCTATTTTCCTTTTCTCGAAGATATTCTAAAAATCCTTGCTTGATAGTCTCAAGACTTTCATCAAAATTAACTTGTGAAAGCTTATATCCTACAAAATATGGGCTTACAAGATTACGTGGACATATTTTACAGATAATATCTCCATTATCATGATAGAAAAATAAATTATATGATCCATATAGTCCGTTGTAATAGCTATCACTTAAAATATACTTAACAACATTTTGAATTTGATCTGCTAATTGATTTTGTGCTGCTTCAGTATTTTGCGAAATTTTAACATTAAATTCGATGAAGCCGGCAATTGGTTGCTTTGAAATATTCACTTCTACTTCATTATTTTTTAATAATACTAAACCATTAAAATTTTCGCTACTAATTTCTTCGTATCCATCAACTTCATTCAAACCCACAATTTGAAAATGAGGATGACGTAAACTTCCCCCTGACTTAGGCCCAAAATTTTTGTACAATAGAACACTACGATATTTATTTGTATCTTCCATTTTCTTCCAGCATTCCAAAACAAATTGAATAATTTTACGATTTTCATCTATTGAATAGTTACTTTGGTCACCTAAATGTTTTTTGGATTCAATAATTATCGTTTGGGTTGTTTCTTCTAATGTTCTAAACTTATTCATCAACCAAATCATATCGTCCTTTTCAGCAATAATATCAGTTAATTCTTCCCGATTACAAAATGGACATTTATTTTCTTTTTTTCTAATATTTTCTGGTTTCTTCTTAGCCACATTTAACTTAAAAATTAATGGTTTTCGCTTCATTTCATACTTCTCCTGATACATAAAAAAACTCAAAAACTATAGCGTCTTTGAGTTTTGATTTACTCATTATTATTCTAAAAAGTCTTTCAATTGTTTTGAACGTGAAGGGTGGCGTAATTTTCTTAGTGCCTTTGCTTCAATTTGACGAATTCGTTCACGTGTAACTCCAAATACTTTTCCAACTTCTTCTAAAGTACGAGTTCTTCCATCGTCTAATCCAAAACGCAAGCGTAAAACATTTTCTTCACGATCAGTAAGTGTATCTAATACAGATTCTAATTGTTCTTTCAATAATTCGTATGCTGCATGTTCAGCAGGACTAGTTGCATCTTGATCTTCAATAAAATCACCTAAATGTGAATCATCTTCTTCTCCAATTGGTGTTTCCAATGATACAGGTTCTTGTGCAATTTTTAAAATTTCACGCACTTTATCAGTAGGCATATCCATTTCTGCCCCGATTTCTTCAGGCATTGGTTCACGACCTAAATCTTGCAACATTTGACGTTGAATACGAATAAGTTTGTTAATTGTTTCGACCATATGAACTGGGATACGAATTGTGCGTGCTTGATCAGCGATTGCACGGGTAATAGCTTGTCTAATCCACCATGTTGCATACGTAGAAAATTTAAATCCTTTACGGTAATCAAATTTTTCTACCGCCTTCATTAACCCCATGTTACCTTCTTGGATTAAATCTAAAAATGACATTCCTCGTCCAACATATCTTTTAGCGATAGAAACTACTAAACGTAAGTTAGCTTCTGCTAAACGTTGCTTAGCTTCTTGATCTCCTTCTTCAATGCGAAGTGCAAGTTGAACTTCTTCTTCTGCAGTTAAAAGGTTAACACGACCAATTTCTTTAAGATACATTCTTACAGGATCGTTAATTTTCACACCAGATGGTGCAGATACATCACGATCTTTTTCGGCTTTTTCGGCTTCCTTTGTTGCGGCTTTTAATGCGTGTGCACTTGGTTCACCATTGTCATCAACAACTGAAATTCCGTTATCTTCAACATATTCAATCAATGCATCCATTTGTTTAGCATCAAGAGAAAAAGGTGATACTAACTTATCAGTTAACACCTTATAGTTAATTTGTTTTTGTGGTTTATATGTTTGTACCACTTCTCTTAAATCTTTAATAAATTTTGGGTTATCTTTTACGATTTCGTTATTTTTAACCATCTTTTTTCCTCCTAAATACTATTTATCTTTTGCTGCTTTCGATATAATTTCACCAATTCAATTGTTAAGTTGGTTATTTTATCATGATCATTAAAGCGTTTAGCTTCTGCCAATTCATTTTGAATTTTTTGAATTTGTTCCTCGAGAGGAGATTCTTCCATTATTAAGTTTAAATAATCATCTATCTCCTCTTCAGATGAAGAAAAATCTAAATCATTCATTTCTATCCCTACTAATGTCTGCTTCAACGCATCATCATTGATAAAATCCAAAAAATCGGCTACTTGAAAGGTATCATGCAATTGAAAATATGCTTCTGCTAGAGTATATATTACTTGGTACCTTTCGTGAATAAAGTTAAATTTTTCAAGAGTAGAAATTTTAAACCAAATATCACGATTATGAAGCATTCGGTATAATAAAACTTGTTCTGCTCTTTCAACCTTTGAAAGTTTCTTAATTGACTTATTTTGCTCTATTTCCGAAGAGTTTTGATACCGAGAATTTTGAGCATAACTTCGATTATTATCTTGGAATTGAGGTGTAACTTTGTTAGTTAAAGTTACTAACTTTTGTTCAAGCCCTCGCTTATCAAGATTAAATCTATCTGAGATACGATTAACAAATAATTCTCGTTGAACTGAATCTTTAACCTTAGCAAGTTCATTCAAAATATCATCGATATATTCAGCTTGTTCGCTTTCATTATCCATATTTCGACCATTTTCAAAATATTTTAAATAAAATTCAATTGGGCTAAGTCTTTGATTATCAACTACTGATTTGAATGATACTGCACCATATTTTCTAATATATTCATCTGGATCAAGTTTTTCAGGGATGTCAATCACTTCTATAGTAAAATTCCCAGTTGGTTCAACGATTTCTAAAGCTCGCTTTGTTGCATTTTGACCTGGTGTATCACCATCATAACAAACTACCATCCGGTTACTAATCCGACTCAAAGAATAAACTTGTTCATCAGTTAAACTAGTCCCCATTGAAGCAACTCCATTTTCAACTCCGGCGACCGAAGCGGAAATTACATCCATAAAACCTTCAAAAAGAAAAACTTCTTTATTTCGCCTAATTTGACCCTTGGCTCTATCCAAGTTAAACAAAACTTTTCGCTTGTTAAATATCGGCGTTTCAGGAGAATTTAAATACTTCGGTGCTTGCGGGTCATTTTTCAATAATCTTCCAGAAAATGCAATCGTTTTTCCTGATTCATCTCTAATTGGATAAATAACTCGTTCATTAAAACGCTCAACTAATTTTCCTTCTTGTCTTTCGATAAAGATTCCAGATTTACGTAGAATTTGATAATCATATATGTCTTGTTCTTTATAAAAAGTTTCTAAAATATCTACTCCAGGAGCAAAACCTAAATTAAAATCATTAATAATTTCATCAGTCATCCCCCTTTGATGTAAATATTCTAAAGCTTCTTCACCTAATTTAGTATTTACCAAAATATGATGATATAATTTTGCAGTTTGTTCATAGAGTTGTTTTATCTTTGAATTACTTGAATTTTCAATACTACCTCTTTGTTTAAACGTTGCATCAAAATCATAATTGACAGTAACGTTCGCCAATTCTGCAACACGCTTCACAGATTCTGGGAAACTTAAGCCTTCAAGTTCCATAATAAACTTAAAGACATTTCCGCCGCGGTGACATGAAAAGCAATTAAAAATTTGCTTTTGTTCGTTGACAGAAAAAGAAGGCGTATTTTCTTGATGGAATGGACAATTGCCAAACCAATTTTTCCCTGATTGATGCATCGGTACAAATTGTTCCACAACGTCTAAAATATTAACTTGATCTCTAATATTATCGATTATGTCTGGCGGAATCCTACTTGCCAACCATGTCACCTCCTATCTAAAAAAAGGCGCACTTCGCCTTTTACTTTTTAGTCAAGTTTTATGATACAGTATTCTTTTCTTAATGTAAAGAAAAAGATGCTAGTAAACTAGCATCTTTTTCGATGAATAATTATTTAAGATTTAATTTATCTAATGAACCGAATGATTCGGTTAATTTAGCAATCAACTTAACTTGAAGTAAGCGATTGTTTTTAACTTGTTCATTCTTATCCATTACCATTGTTTGTTCGAAGTAATTTACAATAACATCTTTCAAATCAACTAATGCTTGATATTTTGCTTCATAATCCATTGATTCATATGATTGTGCAGTTTCTACATATGCTTTTAATAGTTGCTTTTCGCTGTCATTTTCCAATAATGAGCTATCCACTTCAGATCCTGTTACATCATTAGCTTTAGCAGACAAACGAACAACACGTGTTAAGGCTTCAATTACATCTTTGAAGTTATCGTCGCTAACATGGGCAGATAAAACATTTGCTGCATCTTTAATATGGTTAAATGAGGCATTCATATTAGAAACTACCGCTTCTAATACATCACGACGATAATTGCCATTACCATCTAAAATTTGGTATAAACGATCTGAAATAAACTTAGTTCTTTCATCATTTTTAGCTACAGGCATAATGTTTTTATACAAGTCACTACGCTTTTGACTTGCATATTGAATTGCTTCTTCTAACATTGGAACTGAAATATCCCATTGCTTATTAAGAGCAATTCTAATAATACCTAAAGTTTGACGACGTAAAGCATATGGATCATTTGAACCACTTGGAATCATATTTGCAGCAAAAAATGCTTGTAAACTATCTAACTTATCAGCGATTGATAGTAATGCACCAACATTTGTTTTTGGTAATTCACCTTCTGCTGAAGTTGGCATATATTCTTCTCGCATAGCAACACTTACATTTTCAGATTCTTTTTGTAATTTGGCATAGATTTCACCCATTACACCTTGTAATTCTGAAAATTCCCCTACCATGCCTGTAACTAAGTCAAACTTATAAATCATAGAAGCACGATCTAAGTCTTTTAATTCTTCATCAGTTAAACCGACTTTTTTACCTAAAAATTCAGCAATTAGGTTTACTCGTTCCATTTTTTCGTAAATTGAACCAATTTTATCGTGGAACATAACCTTCTTCAAGCGTTCTACATAATCACTAATTGTATTTTTTTGATCTTCTTCGTAGAAGAATTTAGCATCTTCTAAGCGAGCTGTTAAAACTTTTTCGTTACCTGAGATAACATTTTCTAGATAATCAGTGTTACCATTTCTTACGGAAATAAAGTTTGGAAGCAATTTACCTTCTTGATCTTGAACATAGAAGAAACGTTGATGATCTTTCATTGATGTAATTAAAACTTCATTTGGTACAGACAAATATTTTTCATTGAATGATCCAGAAAATACTGTTGGATATTCAACTAAATTATTAACTTCTTCTAATAAATCTTCATCAATATCAACTACCCAATTATTTTTCGCAGCTAATTCATTGATTTGTTGACGAATATCATCCTTACGTTCCTTAGCATCTGCAATTACAAATACTTCTTTTAATTGTTCTAGGTATGAAGATGTTTTATTAATTTCTACATCATGACCCAAGAAGCGATGACCTTTACTTTGACGACCAGTTTCAATATTTAAAACTTTGAATGGTACAACTTCATCATCTAAAAGTGCAACTAACCATTTAATTGGGCGAACATATTCAAAATCATTAGTTCCCCAACGCATCATTGTTGGAAATTTCAAATCCATAACAACATCTGATAGTCCAACAAGAACCTCTTTAACTGGTTTTCCTTTAATGAACTTATCTACATATACGTATTCTTCACCTTTAAGTTCTTTAAAATAAATATCATCAACTGTCATTCCTTGGCCACGGACAAAACCTTCAGCTGCTTTAGTCCAATTTCCATCAGCGTCTAAAGCAATTTTTTTAGAAGGTCCCTTAGCAACTTCTTCGATATTATCTTGCTTTTCAGCTAATCCAGTAACTTCGACTGCTAATCTTCTAGGAGTTGAATAAGGATGAACTTCTTCAAATGACATTCTTTGTTGTTTAAGATAATCTTTTACTTTCTTAACTAATTGATTAACACTTGGTGTAACAACATGTGCTGGAATTTCTTCTAATCCAATTTCTAATAAAAATGAGTGTGTCATCTTATTTATCCTCCTTCAATAATTTTGCACGAAGTTCTTCATCCTTAATTAATGGGAATCCTAACTTCTTACGTTCTTGTACAAAAACTTTTGCAACTGACTTAGCCATATTACGAATACGTGATAGATAACCAGCTCTTTCAGTAACAGAAACAGCTCCACGTGCATCTAACAAGTTGAATGTATGACTACATTTCAAAATATAATCATAGGCTGGGTGAACCAATCCATTTGCTAATTGCTTCTTAGCTTCAGCTTCATATGTGTTAAAAAGATCAAGTAACATTTCTTGGTTACTTTCTTCAAATGAGTATTTTGAATGTTCAAATTCAGGTTCTTTAAAAATATCTCCATATTTAACACCATCTGCCCATTCTAGATCATAAACAGAATCAACATCTTGAATATATGATGATAAACGTTCTAAACCATATGTTACCTCAACTGCAACAGGTTTAACTTCTAAACCACCTACTTGTTGGAAGTAAGTAAATTGAGTAATTTCCATACCATCTAACCAAACTTCCCAACCAACACCGGCACAACCCATTGATGGATTTTCCCAGTTATCTTCAACGAAGCGAATATCATGTTCTGTAGGTTCGATACCCAATGCACGTAAACTATCAAGATATAATTCTTGAATATTGCTTGGTGATGGTTTCATCAAAACTTGGAATTGGTGGTGTTGGTATAAACGGTTAGGGTTATCACCATAACGACCATCAGCTGGACGACGTGAAGGTTCAACATATGCTACATTCCATGGTTCTGGTCCAATGGCACGTAAAAATGTATATGGGCTCATTGTACCTGCACCCTTTTCAGTATCATATGATTGCATAATCATACATCCTTGTTCAGACCAAAAATGTTGTAAAGTTAAAATAATATCTTGTAGTGCTAATTTTTTTGTCATTACAAGTACTCCTTTAATATATTTTTAGCATTACATAAGAAAAAAATCGTCCCTATGTAACGCCAAAGGTTACATAGGGACGATTTTCAAATCGCGGTTCCACCCTACTTCTAGTAGAAAACATCCACTAGCAACTTAATTCGTAAAACTCCGAAAATGCCAACGTGACTCTTAAATATCATCTGCTCCCACCAACCAGACTCGCTAAGATATTTTCTTAAAAATCACGCCTTTTTCATCAACGTCTCTTTCCTTAACACACTTTATACTATCTAACAATACTTTAAATGTCAAGTACAAAATTATTCTATATTATCAATCAAATCATCTTTCTTATGTTTTGTAGGAAACTTCCATTGATCTAACATATATCTTTGAATTAAACTCAAGATTTCATCATTTTGTGGCAAATCAGAATGTTGCGCATCAGATCCAGTTACGGTTATTTCTGTATAATGCTTTACTTTTTTTTGGTAAATATACTTCCCAGCAGCAACACTTTGTTCTGGAACTAACCCATCTGAATCATATGTTTTTGTACCGGCCACTGAATAAACAATTAAATTTTGAGGGATATTATTTCTATTTTTAATAAAATCTGCTAACATTTCTGTCCGATTTTTAATAGAATTCTCATTAAAATTATATGGTGTTCCAATTGTCATAAGTTTTTTTACTTTGACATCATCATATTTATAAAAATAATTCTCGAAAAAGGCAGTATATATTAATCCTCCATTTGAATGTCCTATTGCTTTAAAATTATTGAAATTATATTTTGATTGTAATTCGGCAAAGATAGTATCAAACATTTCTGCTTGTTTTTTTATATTTGAATATCCGTCATGGTTATTTTCAAATCCCACAACAATAATTGGTTCATTATCACCGCGAACAATTTTACCGCGATACGTTATTTTCCCATTATTCCACGCTTTAACCTTTAATAAACTATGTTTTTTAACAGATTGATTATTTAATTTATTCACAAATTCATCAAACCGATTTTCAGTTGCTGAACTCCCTGGAATCATAATAACAGGCGATAGCTTTGAATTATAAAAGACTTCTAATTCTTTAATTCTCTGCTTATTAGAAATATAACTCATAGTAATTATGAAAATAGAAACTATTATCATAATTATCAATTTCCATGTTTTATTTTTCATTTTTTTCTTCCCTTTGATATTCTTTTTGAATTTTTATCCATATTTCTTCGCTCTCTTTAATAAATGGCAAATAAATCAAGCAATCTATTATAAATATGATTATTGAAATTAATAATCCCCAAAAATTTCCACCAGTTCCTAGAAATTCAACTAATACTCCAGGCGTTCCATTCATCAAAGGAAAAATTGTCGGGGGTAAAATTCCCATCCAAATCACAAACATTCCGATAATACAATTGATAAGCGGGACTAAAATATATGGAATTAAAAATATTGGGTTAAATAAAATGGGTATCCCTACCATTACAGGAATGTATTCACCTAAAATTGATATTATGAAAGTTGATTTTGCAATATTATTAAAATTTTTATTTTTCACAAATAAAAGCATGATACATATTAAAGCAATAACACCACCAGATCCTGAAATTAATCCAAAACTTCGATATACTGTACTAATTGTGTAATTATAAGGTAAATTAGTATATTCATGGTGCTTAATGAAATAATTCAAATTTTTCATAAACACGTTATCATCTAAAATTTCATTATAAGATGATGAGATTCCCATCCAATTTAAAATTGAAGTTGTAACTGAGTACAATAAAATACCAATTATATTATTCTTAACAACATAATTTGTGACAAGTACTCCATTAATATCAATAACATTAAACTTTTTCAAATATAAAAACAGAATATTCATCCCAATCGCAAAAACTATCGATAATACAATTCCTTTAATTGCTTTAAAAGAATATTTTAAAATTTCTGCTGAATGAATTATTTGTTGGTTACTCTTTATTTTGGGAGGATTTACCTTAAAGATTTGACCTATAATCATGCCAATAATTATTCCGAAAAGCATTTTTTCTGACCCATACCACTTCGTATTCAAAAGTATATCCGAAGTATTTTTCGTAAAATTAAAGATGTTAATACTAGAAAGCATGAAATAGGAAAAAATGGCTGTTATTCCTGCTAAGTCTCCCTGTCGTTTATAATACTCAGCAGTATATTTAGCTGCAAAATATGTACTAAAAATTGTAATAAATCCAATTGTAAAACTATTGATATTCTTAAAAAGAATATGCATTTGGTTAAAGAATGGGAACCACTTATCTAAATAAAGTATATTATTTAAATACCCCATCTTATCAAAAACGATACTACTTAAAATATTTGCATAACTACCAACTAATACTATTGGAAACAGTGACAGTAACGTTCGCTGCAAGATTCTTACAATTGTCAATCTTCTTATTTTCATTAAATAATTTGTAAATTTTATAACCATCTTATATCTCCCACAAATTGTAACTACTACCCTTAAAAAAAAGGCTAGTTATCCTAGCCTTTTTTACTTAATATCATTTTTTTCTTGCCAATCTTTGCTAAAGAAATAATTATCTAGTTTATATTGATTTTTAGAATTTTTAGAATCTAAAAACGGTTTAATCTTTTGATCTGCTGCTAACCATCCATTCCATCCCAAATGAATAGTATCTTGCATAAAATAAGGTATAGATCCGTCATTACTTAAATCAACAATATTTTTAAAACCTTGTGTTTTTAATTGATAATTAATTTTATTATCAAACTCTTTTAACATTGATGTGGATAATCCAGTATATTTCGCCCATTTTTCATTAACTGGAGGAATAATAAATAAAACATCATTGTTATTTTGAGCAAATTGATTCAATAATAATTGAAAATCAGCATATTCAGGCGAGTTTACATAATTAAAATTCTTTTGCGAACCTTGTAATGACTTAACTCGTGATTTAAGCTTCTTATTCCAAAAACTATTACTAATTTCAAAATCATTTGAAGTTGTATTCATTTGGCCATATTCATCTGCTTTATCTTTCAATCTTTGAATATCATATTTTTTAGGAAGCTTCTTACTTTCGTCTTCAATCTTTACAACACGATTATTCATCGCAATTGTTGAAAATAATTGATCTTCATGAACTAATTGTTTTTGTTTCAATAATAGATATTTTCTATCAAAGTCTGTTATTTTTTTACCATTTGCAACTTTCCTAATTAACACAGTTATTGGTGAGTCAAACTGACTTTGCTTTAATTCTAATACTCGCTTAGCAGCGTATTGATCAGCTTTAGTACTATGTTGCGATAGCAACCAATTTACAGCTTGCAAATTAGAATAATACTGTGCAAATGCTCCTGGATTTATTCCATCTTTAACAAACCATTGTGGTGAGATTATAAAAACTATTTTCTTGTTCTTTAACTCAGAATTAATACCTTGCATCCCAAAATAATGTGATAAAGATTGAGAACCCGCAGCCCCTAATAAAAATGGGTGATATTTTCGATTATATCTTTTAGCAATTGATGCTGGATGAAAAGCATCCATCCGTGATAATTCAGAAGATCCCATAAAAGGAACGTAATTTTGACTAAAAGCATCTTGTTTTACAACAGTTCCTTTAAAGATGTTTTTAGATTGTGACAGTGCCCCTTTTTGGATTACATTTTGTGATACATCTCCATATTTAAATGGTGAAAGCAAAAATACTCCTATTAAGATCATCGCCGCTATAACAGGACCAAAAATCATAAAGAGTTTCTTTTTCATAATTAGTTATTTTCAACCTTTGCAATAATTTTGTTAGGAGTATCCCATTCACTTCTTTCAAACTCAGAAATTGGAACATCAATTCCCAATTGAGTTTGTAATTCTAATAATAATTGTACTGTAGCCATTGAGTCTAATAAACCATTATCAAATAAGTTAAGATTCAAATTATCTCTTACTTCTTCGCTACCTGTTAAATCTACTAAAATATCTAAAACTTGTTCTTTCATTTTTATTTCTCCTTATTAACCAAAAATTAATTTATCCAAAAATCCTGAGAAAATCAAAAAGCTAAAGCATACAACATTGAACGTTGTAAACATTGCTAACAACTCAGTAAACTTATTACTTGGAATTTTATCTTGATGTTTCTTTTTAAATCGTAACCAAGCATCATTAATAATGATTGCACATGCATGAAATAATCCATATACAATGTAATACCATGTTAGTCCATGCCAAAATCCCATAATTATAAACAATGTAAAGTAACCGATATTACCTAATAACACTCTACTTTTAACAACTTTCCTCTTCATCATAAAAAATACTAAGCGCATGTAAATGTAATCACGGAACCAAAAAGAAAGTGTCATATGCCATCTATTCCAAAAATCTTTAATATTTTTAGAAATAAATGGTCGATTGAAATTCATTGGAGTTTCAATTCCCATGAAATAACTAATCGAAACAGCAAACAAACTATATCCAGCAAAATCAAAGAATAAATCCATTGAATACGTATATGTATATCCAACTAACCACCAAGAAATTCCTCCATTTGCTAAAGAGCCTTTACTCATAATTGGTAATAGTACTGTCCCAAAAAAGTATGCTAGTACAAACTTGTATAAAAATCCTAAAAAAAGATAATGGACTGCTTTTTCTAACATTTTCAAATATTTTTCTTTACTTGGAGTATTATCATAGTCTCCGATAAAACGTCGATATCGATCAATCGGGCCGGATGAAATTGTTGGAAAGAATAATAAAAATTGTAATAATTTAAATAAACTTATTTCCTTAATAATTCCATCTCTAATTTCCATAAGCATACCGACTGTTTTAAAAGTTAAATAACTGATTCCCAAAAATCCTATGATTGATTGGGATCCACTAATTGCTGGAGTAATCTTCACAATTACTAAAGGTAAGATTGAAAGAATGATTGCAATTACAAACACACTACCTCGATTATCCTTTTTACGATATTTTAAATATGCAAAAGTCAAAATTGATTCGAATACGATATAACAAATTAGCATCAATCCTTCATGAATCTTAGTTCCTCCAAAAGTTAGCATTAAGAATATAAGCGACACAATAGTTTCATACCATCTAAATCTCTTACCCATCAACAAGCAAATAATTTCAGGAATTAAAGCAAGAATTAATAATCCAAAATACAGTGGGTTTTGATACGGTTGTAAATTGATCATTATTCATTGACCTCTTTCATAAGTGATTTTCTGTCAATTTTTCCATTATTAGTTAACGGTAATGAATCAACATACACAAATTTTTGAGGCATCATATAATCCATCATAGATTCTTTAAGCTCTGCTCGAATTGCTTGAGTTAATTTAAATTCAGAATCAAAATCATTTTCATTAGCAACAATATACGCGATTAATTGTTGAACTTTGTGATCTTTGCCATATTTTGGGACTGAAACAGCCTGTGATACCAAGCTAATCTTATCTAGATGATGATCAACATCTTCTAATTCAATTCTAAAACCATGCAACTTAATTTGAAAATCAATTCTACCTTTATACAATAATTGCCCTGTTTCATCAAATTGACCTAAATCCCCGGTACGATATGCCTTTTTACCTTTAAAGTTAATAAATGCAGTTTTTGTTTTATCAGGATTATTGATATATCCTTTAGAAACACTTGGTCCGATTATTAAAATTTCCCCAGCTTCTGTAGACGCTACTTCATTTAAATCTTCATCTACTAAAACTACTTCCATGTCTTCTTTAGGTTTCCCAATTGGCAATCTGGCATAATCTGCTAGAATTTGCTCAGTAATTTCAACTTGAGTCATTGCTACAGTAGCCTCAGTTGGCCCATATGTATTGAAAATACGCGCTTTAGGAAAACGTTCGTGTAATCTTTTAGCTGTATTTACAGTTAATTCTTCTCCACAGAATAAAAAATGACTTAACTCTGGAAGATTTCCTTGATTAAATTCTGGATTCAACAAACATAAATCCATAAAAGATGGCGTTGACACCCATTCATTTGCTTTTAATTTAGGTAAAGTAGCAAATAATTCTTTAAAATTCGTAGTTAAATCTTTAGGTAAAACTGCTAATTTGCCTCCATTAACCAACGTTGGATATAAATCCATTACTGATAAATCAAATGAATATGGTGGTTGAGAAATACAAATAATATCCTTTTTCAATCCAAAGTCTTGTCCCATCCAATCAACAAAGCTTTGTAAATTATCATGACTGATTTGTACACCTTTAGGAACACCAGTAGTTCCTGAAGTGAAAATAATATAAAAATTATCATTTCCTGACACGAAATTAAATTCGTTATTTTCTAATTCAGGTTGTTTAACCACTTCTTTAATTTTATCTAACGTAATGATTGGAACATCAATTTCATTTTCTTGAGGCAAATCTGCCAAGCTTATACATGCAGCTGGTTTTGCAATTTGATTGATAACGTTTAATCTTTCAACTGGTGAATGTACATCAACCGGAATATAAGCATGACCAGATTTTACACTTGCTAAAAAGCTAGCAATCATTAAGAAATCTTGCCCACCATAAATCATGATTGGCGCATTCTTTTCAATTTTTAATTTTGAAATGTATGCAGCTAAATTATCTGAATACTTTTTTAACTCTCCGTACGTATTTTTCTCTCCCAAATAATCATACGCAACCCTATCAGTATCATCTAGTCCCCACTTATCAATTTCTTCAATAAGATTCATATATATACACCTCTAATTAAAACTCATTATATATAAAATGTGGTTGATCAATTCCACTATAACTATATAAATAAACCAAAAATAGTAACACAATAAAATAAAAAATTGTTCGCATTACAAATTTTATTTTATTGTTTTCGAGAACATTGTTTAAAAAATCTTTCATCATTCTACCTCGATATTTTTATAAATGTTACATTTTTATTTCATAAACAAATATCTAACATGTAAATAATATCATATTTTACAATTTTGTAAATATTTCGTATGATTCCTTTACAATTTATTTAATATAGTTGTGTATTCATTTTTTCAATAAAACTTTTTGCCTTTATATATATCCCCACTTGACCATCATAGATTGTCGTTAATGCTTTTGCTAGGTTTTCTTTTGTTTTGTCTCCCACATTAATAGTTGAAATTCTATTAATATCAATTACGCTAAATTTCCTCAAATAAAATACAGTCTTAGCATCCAAATGTAGCCTTTGAGAATCTAAATGAAAATGACGTACACAAAGGAGCCCCCCATAACTTTCTGAATAGTCAAATGGCCCTTTAACCCCTTGACATACTACACAATATTGCCAATTTGGTTGCACCCCAAACCTTCCAAGGGCCTGAACTTCAAGAATATTGGTAATAATCTGTGGATCTAACCCCTCGTTTATAGCACTAATTGAACTAACCGTCTTTTCAAACCAATCAAGACTAATTAAATCATCTGATTGATAAGCATATTTCATTAATTCCAAAATATACGTAGCATAAGCGTTTAGAAATATATCTTGATTTATACTTTGAAATTGTTTCAAATTTTTGGTTGTCGTAATAAAACTAAGACCGTCTTCGTTGATACTTCCGACATATGTTGCAAACGTAAAAGGTAGTATTGCAGCAGATAACTTAAAACCCCTTTTCCTAGCTCCGCGTACTAAAAACGTTTTAAATCCATATTTATCAGTATATATTTCCACTAACATATCTCGTTCTCGATAGTTTTTTCGTGAAACCACAATACCTTGAAATTCAACATTTCTGTATATCATAACCTTTTGACCTCTTTAATCCTTTATATATAACAAAGGACCGGAAAAATCCAGTCCTCATTTTTAATATTCATCTTGTCGATATCCAAGAGATTGTAAATCGACTTGTCGGTCTTTCCAATTTGGTTGAACTTTAACCCACAATTCTAAGTATACTTTATCACCCAACATTAGTTCGATATCTTTTCTTGCCTTAACTCCAATTTGTTTCAGCATTTTTCCGCCTTTACCAATGATAATACCTTTTTGCGAATTTCTTTCAACAACAATTGTTGCTTGGACTAAAACCTTATTTTCATCTTCTCGTGCAATTCGATCAACCACAACTGCAACTGAATGCGGAACTTCTTCTCTGGTTAATTCCAAAACTTTTTCACGAATTAATTCGCCTGCAATAAATCTTTCAGGGTGATCAGTGATTTGATCTTCAGGATAAAATTGCGGTCCTTCTGGAAGTTCCCTAATCAATGATTCAACTAACTCTGGACAGTTATTTCCTTCTAATGCCGAAATTGGAAATACTTCGGTATAATTTAGCGTATCTTTATAATCATCCATTATTTCAAGTAACTTATTAGGATGGATTTGATCAATTTTATTAATAACTAGGTAAATTGGTTTCTTAACATTTTTTAAGCGTTCAATGATAAAATCATCACCGCGACCACGGGCTTGTGTCGCATTGACCATAAATAAGATTGCATCAACTTCATTTAAAGTTGAAAGCGCTGATTCAACCATAAAATCGCCTAAACGACTATGTGGCTTATGAATTCCTGGTGTATCAATAAATACAATTTGAGATTTATCATCTGTATAAATCCCTTGAATCTTGTTACGTGTTGTTTGAGCTTTATCACTCATAATAGCAATTTTTTGACCTACCACACGATTTAAAAAGGTAGATTTTCCTACATTTGGACGTCCCAAAATTGCAACAAATCCTGAACGAAAATTTTCTGACATAATACTATATTTCCTCATTTCTACTTCATTATACTATCCTTAAAAGCTTAGGAACAAAAATCAAAACTGCAATTAAGATTGCAAAACAGGCCGTAACTAAAACAGCCGCTGCTCCCATATCTTTTGCTTTTTTGGCTAACTTATTTGGTTTTAACTCAGTTGCTAAATCAACTACATTTTCAATAGCTGAATTTAAAATTTCACTCATAAAAACCAATGCCATGGCCAAAAAAAGCCATATCCACTCCGATATAGATACTTTCAGATATAATCCTACTATCGTTACACTAATTGCCGCAAAAACATCAAACCTAAAATTTCTTTCCTCTTTAAATACAGTTGATATTCCTTTAACAGCATATTTTAATGATTTACTAAATCGCCGATTTTTCCAAGCATTAATAAATTTTCTATCTTTTAAGTCCATACTCATCTAAAATTTCTCTTTGCAATCCAAACATTTCTTCTTCATCTTCTGGCTTCATATGATCATATCCGTTAAGATGTAAAAATCCATGAACTACTAAAAAGCCTAACTCTCTATCTTCACTATGTCCAAGATATTGCGCTTGTTCTTTAACTTTATCCATCGAAATCATAATATCCCCGATATTTTTGGGAATATCAAAATCTACATCATCAGGAATAATAATTGGCATTTCATTAGGATCTTCTTCTTCATTTGCAAAACTAATTACATCAGTAGGTTTATCAATGCCCCGATATTTTTTATTTATTTCATGAATCATGTCATTATCCATTAAAGTTACTGACATTTGTGTATCGGCCGGTAAATCAATTTTTTTTGCTGATAATTCGATTAATTCTCGAATCATTTCTAGCCATTTATCTGAAACTTGATTAGTATCATCAAATATTTCTAAGTCCATATCTTACTCCTTAAGTCTTTTATCTTCATAAGCTCTGATAATTTGAGAAACAACTGGATGCCGAACAACATCGCTTGCATCAAATTCTACAAACGCAATATTCGATATGTTTCTTAATTTATTTTTTGCATCCACTAACCCACTTTGCGAATGCCCCTTGGGTAAATCAATTTGTGATTCATCCCCATTAACAATCATTTTTGAGCCAAAACCTAAACGCGTTAAAAACATCTTCATTTGTTGTCTAGTAGTATTTTGTGCTTCATCTAGAATTACGAAAGCTTTGTCTAAAGTTCTACCTCTCATATATGCAAGCGGTGCAATTTCGATAACACCCCGTTCAATTAGTCGCTCTACATGTTCAGCTCCTAAAATAGAATTAAGTGCATCATATATTGGTCTAAGATACGGGTCAACTTTTTCTTTCAAATCCCCCGGTAAAAATCCTAATGATTCTCCCGCTTCGACTGCTGGACGTGTTAAAATGATACGATCAATTTCTCTTTTTTTGAGGGCGGCAACTGCCATTACAACAGCTAAATATGTCTTCCCCGTCCCAGCAGGACCAATTCCAAATGTTAAATCATTATTTTTAATCATTGAAACATACTGTCTTTGACTGTAGTTCTTAACTCTAATTGCTTTACCAGCTCTATCTTTTAATAATGTATCTGTATATAAATCTTGGAAATATTCTAGTGTTCCTTTTTCAGACATTTTAACTGCAGATACTATATCAGCTTCGCTCAAATTTATTCCATTGTTAATTAATTTGATTAATTCTTGTAAAATCTCTTTAACATCTAATACAGAATCTTGTTCACCTGAAATTACAATATAATCACCGAATGGGTTTATCATTACATTTTTACTTTCTTCAAGTAATTTCAAAAAACTATCATTAATTCCAAATAATAATGGGGCGACATTTGCATTTTTTAAATAAAAACTTTCTTCAACCATTTTTTCTTTTGACAAATTGCTTCCTCCAAAGTCTATTTGTATTTATGATAGCATATAACACACTATGCTATCCAGTCCGAAAGGTTCTATAATGTACAAAAAATTCCTATATAAATATATAATAGCAATAATAAAAGCCTTAAGAAATCACCGTCTTTAAAAACGGATATTCCTAAGGCTTAAATTAAAAAGACATTATACTTACTTTTTAGTTTATTCAAGATTCATTTTAAATAATTTATGGCTTAAATCGATTTTTTCATACTCACCAGTTGAATTTTCAAATTTAATCCACCCACGTTCATTTTGTGGATTTAATAAATCGTTTTGTTCAAGAATATTTCTTGCTTCACGCGCAGCTCCAGGTCCACCATCAATAATAAAGACATCTTCTCCCATTACCTTACGGATTGCGTTTATTGCAAATGGAAAATGAGTACAACCTAATACAATTGAGTCCACATTTGTATAATCAGATAGTAGATTTGAAAGGTAAGTTTTTAATTCTTTAGAATTTACATCGCCTTTTTCAACAAACTCTACTAAATTAGGTGCCGGAATAGGTTCGATTGTCGCTTCATTTGAATATTTACTTTTTAATTCTTTAAACTTTTTTTGCTTTAAAGTAAGTGGTGTTGCCATTACTCCAACTTTAGAGTTTGGTTTGTGCTCTACTGCTGGCTTTACAGCCGGTTCTAACCCGATAAATGGAACATCAGGGTTTTCTTTTCGCAAATCATTGATTGCTGCGCTAGTTGCAGTGTTACAAGCAACAACAATCATTTTTGCCCCCTCATTTAATAAATGCTTTACATTTTTTCGCGACAAGTTCTTAACTTCTTCAACTGTTTTAACCCCATACGGAGCATTCGCCGAATCACCATAAAATATAAAGTTTTCTTGAGGTAAGATGGATACTAAATTTTTTAAGACTGATATTCCACCCATACCTGAATCAAATACACCAATCGGTTTCTTTTGTAAGGTACTTTTTTTATTCATCACAGCATATACCTTTCCATTAATATTTGCTTCTATTATTTTATCATTATTAGATTAATAATAGAAGGAATCAGTCTGTATCAATGCTAATTTGATTTAAAATTTTAAAATCAAAATGTTCAACTGGCCATTTTGGATATTCAAATTGTCGCTTTGAATCTACTAACGATATTACATCACCGCTAAAATTCTGTAAATATCGGTCATAATATCCCCCACCATAACCAAGTCGATATCCACTTTTAGAAAAAGCCAGTCCAGGAACAATTATTAAATCTGGATTAATTTCTTTTCGAGTATCTTTAGGTTCTAAAATTCCAAATTTTGATTTAACTAATTCCGTTTCTTTATTATATTGATAAAATTTCATTATTCCGTTAGAGAAGGCTTTAGGAATTATTACTAATTTATTCTCTAAAAAAGCTTCCTCAATTATCGGATTCGTATCAATTTCAATTTCTGTACTTAAAGTTACTGCTATTATTTTTGCCCTTTTCCATTCATCAGTTTGAAAAAGTTTATTATAAATTTTTCTTTCTTCAATTCTTTTGTTTAATTTATAATCTTGTTTGCTCAAATTTCTTTATTTGAATTTTACGAAAAAGTTCTTTGTTCAATTCATCCTCCAGTTTGTCATGTAACATATTATTTATTAGCCATGTATTCCTTAATTCTTTTTGCAGCTTCTTTTAAAACATCTATGCTTGCTGCATAACTTATACGTACATATCCTTGTCCGCCTGGACCAAATGAAATCCCAGGAATTATAGCTACCTTTGCTTTTTTTGCTAAATCACGAACAAAATCCCAAGAATTTTGCGTACAATTTTCAGGGATTTTAGCAAATAAATAAAATGCACCATCAGGACTAGCTACCTTAAAACCAGCATCTTCTAGTTGTTTCAACATATAGTCGCGGCGATTTTTATATTCTTCTTTCATAACCGCAGCATCTTCAAAACCATTTTCCATAGCTTCTAAGGCAGCATATTGAGCAATACTTGTCGGTGCAGTAACCATATATTGATGAGCTTTTACGACTTGATCTATGAATTTTTGCGGTCCTAAAATGTACCCAATTCTCCAACCAGTCATTGCATGAGATTTTGATAAACCACTAATCAAAATTGTACGATCAGGTAAAATTTCAGCCATAGAAGTATGTGCACCATTGTAAGTTAATTCCGCATATATTTCATCACTTAAAATCCACATATCATATTTTTCTACAATTTTTGCTAATGCTTCCAATTGTTCTTTAGAATAAGTTACCCCGGTTGGATTAGATGGATAGTTCAAAACTAAACATTTAATATTTAATTCTGAATTATTTTCAATGAATCTCTCCAACTTTTCTGGGGTTAATACAAATCTATCTTCACTAGTATCAATTAATGCATAATCTCCATGATTTATTTCTGAAACTGGTAAATAAATAGGAAAAATCGGTGTGGGTACAATCACTGTATCTCCAGAATTTAAAATTGTTTGTAAACTTGCATTAATTGCTTCTGTAGCTCCTACAGTTGTAACAACTTGAGTACCATTAAAATTCAAATTGTATTTTTTATTAAAATAATTAGCTGTTGCATCTCGTAATTCTTTAATTCCAGCATTCGGGGTATAGTGAGATTTATTTTTCTCAATAGCTTTGATCGCCGCACTCTTAATATGCTCTGGTGTATTAAAATCCGGCTCCCCTAATGTTAATTTGATAATTCCAGGGATTTGATTAACATCGGTATCAAACTGACGGATATCGGATACCGCAATTTTTTCAATCTTTCGATTAAATTCACTTTGCATCATTACCACCTCTATTTTTCAAAAAAAGGTTGAGAACCAACTCTCAACCTCTTTAAAAATTTCTAATTATTATTAATTACCTGTCTTAAAATGCAGCTTCCAATTGAGGTACAATTTGCTTTTTACGTGAAACTACACCAGGTAAATCCATTTTATCGTTAGATAATGTCTTTTCAAAAGCTTTTTCAACTACATCTTTTGGTTCACCAACAACTAAAAGACGTGAGTTTGATTCTAAAATATCTGTAACCATAAGTAGGAATAAATCAAAGCCTTCTTCGCTGCTTTGTTTTTCCATTGCTGCACGTAATTTATCTTCACGAGCAAACACTTCATCTAGATCAACTGTGTTAACTTGATCGACACGAACAGTTTTTCCACCCATTTCAAATGATTTAGCATCAGCAGTAATTAACTCTTCTTCAGTCTTGCTTGATAAATTAGTGCCTGCTTTAAGCATTTCTAGGCCATATGCTTCATAATCTAAATCAGCAATTTTGGCTAATTCTTTTAAAGCAACAACATCTTCTTTTGTTGTTGTAGGAGACTTTAATAATAAAGTATCTGAAATAATTGCTGATGCCATCATTCCAGCTAACGAAGCTGGTACTTCAACATCATTTTGCTTAAATTCTTTGTAAATTACTGTACTTGAGCAGCCAAGCGGTTCTGCATGGTAGTAAAGTGGAGCAGCAGTTTCAAAGTTAGCAATACGGTGATGGTCAACTACATGAGTAACTGTTACATCTTTAACATCATCAGCGCTTTGTTGTACTTCGTTATGATCAACTAACATTACTGCTTCAACTTCATTTGAAACTGTTGTGACAACTCGTGGAGTAGGTTCTTTAAAGTAATCTAACACGAATTTTGTTTCTTCATTAGGTGCGCCTAATGCAACAGCTTCAGCGTCTGCTCCTAATTGATTTTGTAAATATGCATATGCTTTAGCAGCAACAATTGCATCTGTATCTGGATTTTTGTGTCCAAAAACTAATTCTTTCATTATGATTAACTCCTTATAATTAATAATTACTTCTTCAATTCTTCTAATCTTTCAAAATAGCCTTTATCACTTAAATATAAAGTAAGGTCATTCATAAATTCAGATACCCGAGGAATTTGATTTTTACCTCTTCTGAATACAAAAGATAAATCAAATTTTAATTCTGGTTCAAAATGTGCCACGCGACACTCACTTAAAAGTTGGTTTGCTGCAATATATGTAGCAGGAATCACCGTACTAACCCCTGTTTTTGTAGCAAACTTAATCATTTGTTTTGGTGTTGCCAAATACGCCACACAACGAGGTACATTTAACATTTCATTTTTAAAGCTTTCACGTAAAAATTCATTAATATAAAACTCTCTCGGATATGTAACCCAACTATTTTCTAGTGAATCTTTTAATTTCACATGTTTTCGACCATCTAATTTGCTATTTTGATGAACTAACATCAATTCATCATTCACAATCCTTTTAGTATCATATGGTTTCCAATTTTTGATTGAATTATCTGGAAGATACATAATTGCAAAATCAATCGTATTATCTTCTAAACATTCCCAAATTTCAGTCCTGCTTAAAGAACGAATTGAAACTGTTATTTGTGGATTTTTCTTATAATACTCTATGATAAAATCTAAAAAAACTTCATCTTCGATGGTTGATAATATCCCGATATTTATTTCTCCTTGCATATATCCAGTGGACATCTGGATTTCATCGGCTGCTTGATTTAAAACCTCATTTATTTGATGAGTCGCATCGAGCATTGTATATCCAGCATCAGATAAATGCAACTTTTTACCAACTGAATAAAAAAGTGGCGCACCAACAGTTCTCTCCAATTTTTTAATTTGTTGAGTTAGCGCAGGCTGAGTTATTCCTAAGATTTTAGCAGCCTTGGTATAACTCATCGTCTCCGCTAACTGTAAAAAGTATGTTAAAGTTTTGGAAGAAAAAATATTGTCTTGCGTATTTCTCATAGATACTATCCTTTCGTCCTCTAAAATACTATGCATGACCACATCTGAAAATTAGAGATTAAAGTATTTAATTATATAATAACTCAATTTTTATAAAAAGGCACGTAGATATTATGGAAAATATCCTAACTGACGTCTTACAAAAACTAATTTAGCTCATTCCAAGTAACAACCTTAAAATCAGAATCATATAATTGATCAATCAGCTTGTCGCTAATTCCTTTGGGATCTTTTAAACAAATTGTTTTGGGATTACATCTTTCATAAATATTTTTAATACTTTCAAATGTAACCGGTTCGACAAAGATTGTAATTGGCATCGAAACTGCCATTGAAAGTGTATCCGGTGAATTTGAAATTAAACCGATTTTTAATCCTGATTTTGCAAGGATACTTAACGTTTGATTTCGTGCAAAATTTTCAGACGATAACTTTGAAACTCCATCAACAATCAATACATCTAATTGATTTTCACTTTCTACTAATTCATCTAATTCTTCATAAGTCCCATAAAAAAACGGTGCAGTTGAATCTAATGTCCCGGCACTACTGTCCATACGATTATATTTAACCGAAATACCAGCTTTTGTTCTATCGTTATACAATTCACTTTCTTGCATATTCCAATTTTTAGACATCCAAAAATCGCTATAGCCCATCATTTTTGCACTCTTAATATTGTCTAAATTTGCATTATACATATTTCCTTTATTAAAGTAATTAACCAAGTTATTGATTACAACTAAAAATTGAGGGTCAATCTTGGATAATCTACTAACTTCGCGAATTGTATAATCTCTTCGAAATGCTTCAGCAATATAAAATATTCGATCTGATTGCGCATGAACCAAATTATTTTCTAATTCAAAATCATCTACTTTCATATTGCTCATAAATTTTCCATCAATCTCTCTAATAGGAATTGATCTGATGGCTTTCATTAATGCACTTTCTAATGTTCTACCAAAGGCTACTAATTGGCTTGTTGCTTTTTTTCTAGTACCTAATCTTGTTCGATTAATTTTATCTGACCAATTAGGAATTTTTATCGCAACATAATCTAAAATTGGTTCATTGGCTGCTGTCAATATTTTAGACCCTACTCTTTTGATATCGATTAAATTTTCGCCAAATGAAACTTTTGTAATCACCTCGGCAACTGGATATGTTGTAACCGTTGCAACCAATGCTGAAGAGCGATTATATGAAGCATTCATTTCTAGTATATAATACTTATTTGTGCTACTATCAAAAGCAATTCGTATATTACAACTTCCTACAATTCTAAACATTCTAGCTAATTTTAGCGAAACCGTCCGCAACATATTAAACTGATAGTTATTTAAAGTCTTAATTGGACTTACAACGATAGAATCAGCGGCGTGAATCCCTACTGCATCAAAATCTTCAAATGATCCAATCAAAATACAATTATCTAATTCATCACGCATTACTTCAAATTCTAATTCTTTATATCCTGTAACACTAGCTTCTATTAAACAATTTTTAACCGGTGACTGTTCAATTGCATTTTTAAAATTCTTTTGTAACTCTTTAAAGTTATTACATAAATCTCCACCAGGTTTCATTGTTGTTGCCGCAGCACGAACAATTACCGGATAACCATATTCACTTGCAAACTTTTCTGCATCACTAATAGTATTTATCGTTTTAGATTTTGGCGTCGATATTCCTTTTTCTCTTAACGCTTCACTAAATAATTCTCTATCAAATATTTTCTTCAGCGAATTTAAGTTCGTCCCTAAAATTTCAATACCTAATGCATTAAATAAACCGCTTCTTTCTAATTCCATGCAAGCGTTAATTGCCATTTGTCCTCCGAAAGTTGGTAATATAGCACCTGGATTCGTTTGACGGATAATTTCATAAAGATTTTCGGCATTAACTTCTACAGTAAACCATTCATCGGTAATCCCTTCAATTTTATATCCATCTATTTTTGGAGCAACTAAAATTGGCTTCAACCCTGCTTCTTTTAATAGTTCAACTGCATTAATCGCACCACTATTCAATGCTCCTAAAACTATAACTCTTTTAGTTCCCTTTATTTTTTGCATTCAAACTATCCTTTCTGACATCAATTAAATACATAAAATCATAAAAAATATCAATTGCATCATTTGGTCCAGGAGCTCCTTCTGGCTCAAATTGAACCGAAATCGCTGGATATTGGCGTGATTTAAATCCTTCAATATGCTTTCGGCTTAAATCTGTATGTGTAATAATAACTTGCTTTCTATCCAAAGAAGTTGGATCAACTGTATATGAATGCTCTTCAGAAACAGTGATTAACCTATTTGTTGCTATCTCTAAGATTGGAAAGTTAGAACCCCGACGTGCATTTTTCAATTGTTTTACTTCAGCCCCATTTGCTAACGCCAATAATTGATGTCCTAAACCAATTGCTAAAATCGGATAATATTTTTGTAATTCTTGAATCGTCTCAACTTGTTTGTCTAATACATTAGGATTTCCAGGGCCATTTGATAATATGATTCCATCTGGTGATAGATTTTCAATTTGTTTAAAAGAGGTTTCATAAGGCACTACAGTAACATTACAACTCATTCTTGATAATTGTCGCAAAACACTATGCTTAACCCCAAAATCAATCAATACAATATTTCTTCCTATATCGGGATTAGGATATGGCTTACTTGTAGAAACATTATCTACAACTTGATCAGATAATACTGTAGCATTTAACTGGTCAAATGCATGTTGAATATCATTATTTGCATCAATGATACTGCCTTTTATAATTCCTCCATGTTTGATTATTTTTTTAGTTAATTTTCTTGTATCAATGCCACTAATCGCTGGAATACCTTGATCACTTAAATATTCCGAAAAAGATTTGGTACTATTTTCACTTATGCTATCGGTATATGAATGACAAACGACGCCCTTACATACTGGTTGTAAGGATTCTAACTGTCGTTACTTGTTCCATATATCCCCAGTACAGGCGTCGTAAACACAATTATTTGATTTGCAGCTATTGGGGATGATACGATTTCTTGATAGCCATTCATAGCAGTCGTGACAACGACTTCACCTGTTGAATTAACCTGTGAGCCAAAGCCTTCACCTTCAAAAATAGATCCATCTTCTAAAATTAGCAATCGTTTCATTTAATCACTCCCAATATATCATTTATTCTACTTCACTAGCGGCTTTCTTTGGTAAAACTAAGTTTAAAATAATTCCAAAAAGAGTTGATAATGCAATACTTGTTAATTGGAATTCACCCAATTTTAAATATGTTCCACCGATTCCTACTACTAAAATAACCGCTGTAATAATAAGATTTCGCTTTAGTTCAAAATCAACTTTATTATCCACTAAAATTCTTAATCCATTAGCAGCAATCATTCCAAAAAGTAAGAAAGAAATTCCACCAATTACTGGTGTTGGAATTGATTGAATTAGTGCTGATACCTTTCCACAAAAACTAAAGATAATCGCAAAAAATGCAGCTCCACCAAGTACCCAAACACTATGTACTTTTGTCATTGCCAGCACGCCAATGTTTTCTCCATATGAAGTTGTTGGAGGTCCTCCCACAAATCCAGCAACAACACTTGCGAGGCCATCACCTAATAAAGTTTTGTGTAACCCTGGATCTTGGAAAAAGTTTCTGCGAGTTAATTTATTTAAAACCATTACGTGTCCCATATGTTCCGTCATTGTTACAAATGCAATTGGTGCCATCCCTAAAATTGCAGCTGGATACCATTTAAATTTGTAATTCACAAACATCATATCAAACGCAGGCAAAGTAAACCATTTAGCTGAAATAACGTTACTAAAATCAACAATTCCGATACAAATAGCATAAATATATCCCACAATAATCCCCAATAAAACGGGAATCATACTTGAGAAACCCTTTAAAAACATATTAAAAACAATTGTCATGACTAATGTAAAGATTGCTACCCCAAAATAAGTTAAATCATAATGATTTTGATTTAACATTGCATCATTCGCAGCAGTTGTAGATAATGATAATCCGATAACAATAATTATTGGACCTACCACTACAGGAGGTAATATATCGTCTACCCATTTTGATCCAAATTTACTAATTAAAGCAGCAACAACTATATACACTACCCCCGCAGCAATTGCTCCTTGCCCCACTGCTGGATACCCATATGATTTCATTAATGCTTGCATCGTAACAATAAATGCAAAGCTAGAACCTAAGTATGCGGGGATTTTTGCATTAGTAAATAATATGTAAACTAATGTACCCACACCTGAACTAAATAGAGCTATACTTGGATTTATTCCGATAAGTAACGGTACGAGAACCGTAGAACCAAACATCGTAAATAAATGTTGCATGGAAAGCAATAGCCATTTTCCACCATTAGGCTTATCTTGAATATCTAAAATTGCTTCTGGATTTCTAAATTCTTTTTCTGTCATTTTTGTACCCCTCCGAAGTCTTTTTAATTAATTTAAAACATCTTTTTTAAATCAATCCCGTCATTGCCATCTACTTCTTCAACATAAACAGAAATTTCTTCATTCATTGCTGTTGGGATATTTTTACCAACAAAATCTGCTCGAATTGGTAATTCGCGATGTCCACGATCAACTAATACAGCCAGATTAATTTTTTGTGGCCTTCCCAAATCCATAATCGCATCTAATGCAGCTCTGATTGTTCTGCCAGTAAATAAAACATCATCTACTAAAATAACATGTTATCTTCGATGTCTACACCCAACTCTGTATCCCTAACTATTGGAGCATCTAAATCATCATTACGGTCATCTCGATAAAGAGTGATATCTAATGCTCCAACAGGTACAGTTGCACCTTCTAATTGCTTCATGCGTTCGGCAATTCTTTGGGCTAAATATACTCCTCGAGTTTTTATTCCGACTAATACTAAATTATCTATTCCCTTATTTTTTTCGATAATTTCGTATGTCATTCTGGTTAAAGCTCGTTTCATAGCCAGTGAATCATAAATTTCCTTTGCCATCTTTATCCTCCTTACTTTAGACTATCCCTAAAAATGTTCCTATAAAAAAGACTAGAACAAACTTATGCCCTAGTCTTATTATTTTATTCAGTATTATAAAGTCATAAATCATAACCTTCTTAGCCTCACAGGACTATTCTTAAAGGACATATCTTGTACCTTAATTTACTTTACTTTAGATTTTTTGTCAAGTTTTTCCAAAAATATTCTAAATTCATCTGGCAATTCTGCTTCAAATTCAACTAATTTTCCTGTAGTTGGATGTTTAAATCCTAGTGTTGCTGCATGCAAATATTGCCCAGTTTCAGCAATCATCTTTTTGGGGCCATATACTGGATCACCAACAACGGGATGCCCGATATACTTCATATGTACTCGAATTTGGTGTGTTCTTCCAGTCTCTAAAATACATTTAACTAAAGTAAAATCACCATATCTTTTTAAAACTTCAAAATGAGTAACAGCATTTCGACCATCTTCAACAACTGCTTGTTTTTTTCTATCATTTTTACTGCGACCAATCGGAGCGTCAATCGTTCCGCTATTTTCAGGAATATTCCCAACAACCAACGCAATATATTCTCTTTTATTACTCTTAGCTTTAAGTTGGGCTGATAGTTCTTGATGTGCCTTATCATTTTTAGCCACCATCAATAAACCAGAGGTATCCTTATCAATCCGGTGTACAATTCCTGGACGAAATGTTCCATTAATTGTTGATAACGGACTATGATATAACAACGCATTAACTAATGTATGTTTTTCATGACCTGGAGATGGGTGAACAACCATCCCAGAAGGCTTGTTCACTACAATTACATCATCATCTTCATATACTATATCTAGTTTAATATTTTCCGGTTCAATACTCAATTCTTTTATTTCGGGAGCTTCAAAAGATATTTCATCTCCTAATTCTACTTTATAATTGGCCTTTTTTATTTCACCGTTAACTAAAATATTACCTTCTAAAATTAACTTTTTTAATTGAGACCGTGTATAATCAGTAAAATGTTCAGTTACAATTTTGTCTAATCTTTCTTTTTTTTCACTTGTAAATTTTTCTACCAAATTAGCCTTCCTCCTTGAATAATGCCACAATAACAATAATTACTCCTATTGTCAGGCAGGTGTCTGCAAAATTAAAGATTGGAAAGTTTAAAAATAACGTTTCAAACATATCAACTACATATCCAAGTCGAATACGATCAATAAAATTACCAATAGTTCCTGAAATTAAAAATGTTAGTCCCAATTTAAAATAAATATCATTCCGATATTTATAAAAATAGTAGATCATAAGCATTAAAGCGACTACTGATATAATATAAAAAATCCACATCTTCCCACTTAAAACACTCCAAGCTGCACCATCATTTTTGATATTGGTTAATCCCAAAACATTCGGAATAATTACATTTGTTGTCGCTTCGTTTATATTTTGAACTACATATAACTTAATCCCTTGATCGCACATAACCAATAAGATTATCACAATAAAATATCCCCACATAACCTTGCCTCCTCAAAAATAGAGGTTAGGTAGCCCTAACCTCCATTACTACAAATAATTAATAAAGTCCTGTAATTTTTCCAGTTTCATCAATATCAATATTGTCTGCTGCAGGCACTTTAGGTAACCCAGGCATTGTCAAAATATTACCTGTCAATGCTACTAAGAATTTTGACCCTAATTTTGGCACGAATTCTCTGATATGAATTATAAAACCGCTTGGCGCTCCAACTAATTTCGCATCATCAGACAAAGAATATTGGGTCTTTGCCATACAGATTGGCATTTTATCCCATCCTAAACTCTCAAACATTTTTAATTGACGTTTAGCTTTAGGCGATAATTCATAACCTTTACCACCATAAATTTCAGTTACAATTTTATTAATCTTCTCTTCAACACTTTGTTCATTATCATAAAGTGCTTTAAAGTCACTTTTTTTATCGCACATTTCAATAACGCTTTGAGCTAATTGGATTGCACCATTTCCACCTTTAGCCCATACATCAGCAACTACTGCTTGTGTTCCAATTTCTTTACACAATTCGATTATTTTGTTTAACTCTGCAGTAGTATCCGCTGTAAATTTATTAATAGCAACAACGACCGGTACGCCATAGCGTTTCATACTTTTAATATGTCTAGCTAAATTAGCAAATCCTTCTTCGATTGCAGTTACATTTTCTGATTCTAAATTTTCTTTTTTTACTCCACCATTCATTTTTAGCGCTCTAGCAGTCGCTACAATTACAATAGTATCAGGAGTCTTTTTTAGAACCGGAACTTTAATATCTAAGAACTTTTCAGCTCCCAAATCCGCACCGAATCCGGCTTCTGTTACCGTATAATCACTCAATTGTAACGCAGTTTTAGTTGCAACAACACTATTACAACCGTGAGCAATATTAGCAAATGGTCCACCATGAATAATTGCTGGAGTATGATTTAAAGTCTGTACTAGATTAGGTTTAATTGCATCTTTAAGTAACGCAGTAATTGCCCCAGTAACACCCAGTTGATTAACTGTAATAGGTTCTTTTTCATAATTATATCCTATAACGATATTTCCAATTCTATGCTTCAAATCATTAAGATCTTTAGCTAAACATAAAATTGCCATTAATTCTGAGGCGACTGTAATATCAAATCCATCTTCTCTTGGAATTCCTTGAGTGAGCCCCCCTAATCCAATAACTACATTTCGTAAAGCCCGATCATTAATATCAAGTACTCTTTTCCAAATCACTCTTCTAGGATCAATATTCAAGCTATTTCCTTGATATATATGATTATCAATTAACGCTGCTAATGTATTGTTAGCAGTCGTTAAGGCATGAAAATCCCCAGTAAAATGAAGATTGATATCTTCCATTGGAACAACTTGAGAATACCCTCCACCTGTTGCTCCACCTTTCATCCCCATAACAGGCCTAGAGAAGGTTCACGTAAGGCCAACATAGACTTTTTGCCTAATAGATTTATCGCATCAGCCAATCCAACTGAAACAGTAGATTTTCCTTCTCCTGCAGGGGTAGGATTAATGGCAGTCACTAAAATTAGTTTACCGTTTTTTTCTTTTTTATTCTTAAGTGGTAAAGAAATTTTTGCTTTGTATCGACCATACGTTTCAATTTCATCTTCATTCAAACCTACTTGTTTAGCAATTTCAATAATGGGTTTCATTTGTGCATTTTGTGCAATTTCAATATCTTTCATAATTTCAATATCCTCCTATACTTTTATTAAAGGCACTTATAGTTGCCCGTGTCATTTTTTTAGAACAAATAATTCGATAATTTCGTAATTTTGTTTCAATAAAAAAGCCATATCTTTTTGGTGTAATATTATTAATATCTTTAAATTTTAATTCAAAACTGTTAAAGGAAATGACAGCATTAAAGCAAATCTTATCTTCACTTAAAGTTGCATAACGAAATAAAAGTTGAATTATTACTGATATTATAAATATAATAAAACTAATGGCTGACCATTTTTGAAAGACTGTTATTTCTAACCAAAACATCATTCCTGTAAGAAAAATCATCAAGGTCAATGACCAAATTGAAATACTTACAGGAATATCAGGCTGATAATAAAATTTTTCTTTCATAAAAATCACCCCGTAAATTCTTAAATAAATTTGGTAACACTCAGGAGGTTTTCGTATGTTAAAAATTTATACTGATGCAGCTGGTTATCCTAATTCCAATTTTTTTGGAATTGGAATCTTGATTGTCGAAAATAAGGTTCAACATCAACTTCATTTTAAAGTTAATGCTACCGACATTCATCAAGCTGAATTTCTAGCCGCAATCAAAGGTCTTAAATATTCAATTGAAACTTTACACAATACCGATCTAATTTTCCTGTACTCTGATAGTAAAATTTTAGTCGATAGTATTTCAAAAGAATATAGTAAGAGTTATCAACGCGACCTCAATATATTTTTATCACTAAGTAAAAAAATTAACATATTGCTTCCCACCTGGATTTCCGATAAAGAAAATTCTGGTGCTCATCATCTTGCGTTACAAGGACTTCACACGAATTAGTTACGAATCTTTTTACCCCAATATTGGAATAAATCTGTTCTTAATGAACCGTTGTAAAGTTTTCTTCGCTTGGTTGCTTTTTGTCCATAATATTGTTCAAATTGTAAATCACTCGTTAAAATGTATTTACTCCAAGATGTGAGTGGTTGATATACATCACCCATTTGTCGATATAACTCATGTACCCCTTCACTATCGCTTAAACGTTCACCGTATGGAGGATTGGCAACAATTACTCCATTTATTTTTTCTGTTCTAAAATCTTTTGCAGCCATTTGTTTGAAGGTAATTGAATCACTCAAGCCAACCTCTTGTGCATTTTGCTTCGCAATCTCAATCATTTTTCCATCAATATCGTACCCTGTAATATCTAGCTCGATATCATAGTTTGCTTGGCTGTCTGCAAGCGCTCTTTGTTCTTCTGATATTTTTTTATCAACCCAATTCCAAGATTCACAAACAAAATCTCGATTAAATCCTGGTGCAATATTATGACCTATCATTGCAGCTTCAATTGGAATTGTTCCTGAACCACATACTGGATCAACAAATGGCATTTCAGGATACCAACGTGCTAGCAATACAAGGGCCGCTGCCATATTTTCTTTAAGCGGCGCTCCACCTTTCGCAACGCGATAACCACGTTTAAACAAACTATTTCCAGTTGTATCTAAAGTTAACATCACCTTATCTTTATTTAACGCTACTTCAATTGGAAATAATGCTCCACTTTCTGGTAATTGTGTTCTCCGATGATATACACTACTAATTTTATTTACAATTGCTTTTTTTGTAATTGCTTGAACGCTAGGTACATTATGTAATTTAGATTTTTGTGATTTTCCTGAAACTGGAAAGTTTGCATCCAACGGTAATAAATCTTCCCAAGGCAAACTTTCAACATTATCAAATAATTCTGAAAAAGTAAGTGCTGTAAATTCACCAACAATAATTTTTACCCTATCAGCTGTTCTTAACCATAAATTAGTACGTATCACATCTTCAATTGTTCCATGATAACGAACACGTCCATTTTCGACTTGGACTTCATAGCCTAAATGCTTAAGTTCATTACCAACTATTGCTTCTAATCCTGCTGCACAGGTTGCAATTAAATTAAATTCTTTCATAATAAAATTCTCCTTAAAATAAAAAAACTAGGACAAATAGTTACCTATAAATCCTAGCACCCTGATATGTATTTCCTCTATAAGCCACGTTCCGTACGTCATTTAGCTCAGGAAGCTAAAATCGGTGGTAATCATCTATCTCCGAGTAAAAATTACTCGCCCCCATGATTAGTTCATTTCCGTCATGAAGCGCCCCTACCAAAGTTTGGGTTACCTGCTCGCAGGGTTTACCGCGTTCCACTAGTACAGTTTCCCATACTACTTCGTCACTGTGGCACTTTTCAAGACTACTCGAGCATAGCTATAAACCTTAGCTCTTTTATCTGCCGTCACCATAAAATGGTGCCTTGCCTTATTTTTTCAGCAAGTACGATCACTACAGGCATCTCAGCCTGTGCAAGCTTGGACTTTCCTCAGCCTGTTAAAAAACAAACCGCGATTACCAGAAGATATACATTTTTATTTAATTAAAATCGATTTGAACGATTTTCTTCATCGTTAAGTTGTGCACCAAACACATGTCTTTCTAAGTTTGATAAACGTTTTAGAATATCCATGTTAGTTGCTGCATTTTGTGGACGAGTAGTAACACCACTCTTACCTACAGTAACTTGTTTTGTTAATTCATCAACTTTTTCAGTTAACTGTGAATTTTCATCGTTTAAACGACGAATTTCTTTTGTAAAAACTTCGTAATCACGGATTACTTCATCTAAAAATTCGTCCACTTCAACTGAATCGTATCCACGCACTTTATTCTTAAAGTGTTTATTAACAATATCTTTTGGTGTAAGATTTACATTTTCCATCTAAAATGCACCTCATCTACATTTAGTAAACTTAACTCATAACACTGTTAGTATATCACACTTTTTTTTAAAATCCAATATTTTTTTACTCTCGATAATTTTCTGCTGCTTCTTGTAAAGAGAGCATATCTATTTTGGTCAATGAATAATCAGTTGTTTCCGCGTATTTTTTTACTGCTAAATAGTCATACTTAGGTTTTCCTTCAAATTCTTCATCGTAAACTAAAATAGCTTGATTAGTATGATCTAACATAAATTTTTGGTAGTTCTTTAATTGACTTGGATTTTTGTATTCGTCTTTACTAACTGCAGCGACAAAATCCGCTAATTCCCTTCTAATAAACAAGTGATATTGATTATTTTCATTCCAATTATTTCCAAAGTTCGAGAATGGTTCAATAACTGCAAGTTTCAATTCAGGGTATTCTGTTTTCAACTCCGATACCACTTCACATGTCCATTGTTCGATTCCCATTTGTGGTCCTGTAATTATCCATTCTAATCCTTCTTCAAATTTTTCAATTATGACTTTTTTCAAGGCATATTTAATTACGGAAATTTTTTCATCTTTGTCATTAAAAATTCCTAATTCATACTTTCTATACCCGGTTACCCAAATATTCATTTTCAATATCACCTCATCTTATATTATTTTATTTATTGATTAAATAATTTCAAATATTTTTTGATTACAATTCAAACAATTGGTATAATCTATTAGATAGGAGCGTGATTAATTATGGCTTTTCATTATCCAAACGGTCGACTTTATCAACCTACTAATAAAAAACAAGTTGAAGATAAACAGACTAAAAAAATTAATCATCGAAGTCTAAAAAATAATTCTAGCGTGATTTATGGAAATCGAGGAATGACACTAGAGCAAGCAATTAATGAAAGTAATAATTATTATCTTGCTGTAAAACGAGCAGTGATTCATAAAAAGCCTATTCCTATCCAAATCGTTGACGTTTCTTATCCAAAGCGTAGCGCGGCTGTAATTAAAGAGGCTTATTTTAAAAAAGCATCAACAACTGACTACAATGGCATTTACAAAGGTAAATATATTGACTTTGAGGCAAAAGAGACGAAAAATAAAACTTCTTTTCCGCTTAGCAATTTCCATTCACATCAGATTGAACATATGAAAGCCTGCCGCGATTTAGGTGGAATTTGTTTTACAATTGTTCGATTTTCAAGTACAGATGAATTATTTATACTACCTTTTAACTTACTTTTAAAGTATTGGAATGAAAAGGATTTCGCACGTAAATCAATTCCCAAAAAAGAAATTGAAAAGGTTGGGGTTAAATTAAAAAATTCAATATCCCCCCCTATTCAATACCTTGACGGAATTGATTTACTATATAATTTATAAAAACTCAATAAAGGAGATTAAACATGGATAATCATGATAATTCTCAACTTTCTCGTGTAGCTAAACGTCGCGAAGAAGACAAATTTAAGGACAACAATAATTTTTGGAACAAAGACCGAAAAGAACTCCTTAATAAGATTCTTTTGGGCTTTGTAACGGCTATCGTCGCTTTATTCGTTATCGGCGCAACAACTTTTTTCATTTATGCTAAAAGCGCTCCTACGCTTAGTGAAAATAAGTTAGCTAGCGCTGGTAATACTGTTATTTATGACGCTGATGGTGATAAAATCGCTACTTTAGGGACTGAAAATCGTAGTTACATTAAGGATAGTCAAATACCTCAACAATTAAAAGACGCCGTTGTTTCAATTGAAGATCGACGTTTTTATAAACATCACGGTGTTGACCCTTATCGAATTGTAGCTGCTGCATTTTCTAATGTTACTGGTTCATCTGCTGGCTTACAAGGTGGAAGTACTCTTGATCAACAATTAATTAAGCTTTCATTTTTCTCCACTAAACGTTCTGACCAAACTCTAAAACGTAAGTCTCAAGAAGCTTGGTTAGCAATGCAAATGGACCGAACATATACTAAGGATCAAATTTTAGGGTTCTACGTTAATAAAGTTTTCATGGGAAATGGCACATACGGTATGCAAACTGCTGCTAAATATTACTTCAATAAATCATTATCTGAATTAAATTTAGCCCAAACAGCTTTAATTGCTGGTATTCCCAATGCTCCATCTTCATATAACCCTTATTCAAACCCTCAATTGGCTACTCAACGCCGAAATGAAGTTTTGAATGCAATGGTTGAAAATGAAAAAATTTCTCAAGCACAAGCTAACGAAGCAAAACAAGTACCTGTCACTTCAGGTTTAGTTGAAAGTCATAAACAAAAAACAACTACTTCAAAAGAACGAATTGCCGACCCATACTTAAAAGAAGTTGTTTCTGAAGCTAAAGCTAAAGGATATGACCCATATCAAGGAAGCTTAAAAATATACACTAACTTAGATATGGATGCCCAAGAACGTTTATACGATATTGTTAACACAAGTAATTATGTAAGCTTCCCTACTAGCACAATTCAAGTAGCGTCAACTATTGTTGATCCTAATAATGGTGCAGTCATTGCTCAAATCGGTGGTAGAAACTTAGGTGATGTTACATTCGGTTTAAACCGCGCTGTTCAAACAGATCGTTCAAGCGGTTCAACTGCTAAACCGGTAATGGATTATGCTCCTGCCATTGAAAATCTTGATTGGGCAACTTACCATGCTTTAAATGATAGTCGTTATAACTATCCTGGAACTTCCACTCCTTTATATAACTGGGACAAATCATATAAAGGAAACATGACAATGCGTCAAGCGTTAGTTCAGTCACGTAACGTTCCTGCTATTCGTGCTCTTGATGCTGTCGGTTTAGATCGCGCTAAAACATTTATTGGTAATTTAGGTTACTCAACTAAAGATCTCACGTATGCTAACGGGATTGGGTTACCTTCTTCTACTCTTCAAAATGCTGCTGCTTATGCTGCATTTGCGAATGGTGGTACTTACTATAAGCCATCATATATTAATAAGATTCAGACTGCAGATGGTCAAATAAAAGACTTCTCAAATAAAGGAAAACGTGTTATGAAGGCGTCTACTGCTTATATGATTACTGATATGTTAAAACAAGTAATCACTTCTTCAAGCGGTACGGGGGATGCAGCAAGAATCTCTGGTTTATACCAAGCAGGTAAAACTGGAACAACAGCATATCCTTCTGACGTTAGTTATAAATACCCTTCTAATGCAACCATGGATTCATGGTTTGACGGGTATACAAAAAACTATTCAATGTCTGTTTGGGTAGGATATGATCATCAATACACTACTCCTTATTATTTAACAAATGAATCTAAATTAGCTCAACAAATCTACCGCGCTATGATGTCATACTTATCCCAAAGTGTAACTAATAGCGATTGGCAAAAACCAAGCGATGTTTATGTTCGAACTGTTGCAGGCCAACGAGAACTTTACTTAGCAGGGTCATCAGCTCCTACTATCTTCTCTCGTAGATCTTCTTCTAGTTCAAATAGAAGTTCATCATCTTCAACTTCTTCTTCTGAACAAGACGAAGATAATCGCGATGATGATTCTTCTGAAAAAACAAATGAATCAAGTGATTCAAATAATCAACAAAGTTCTGCAACAACTAATAATTCAACGTCTACATCTACATCTACATCTGCAGCAACAACGCCAAATTCTTCTGCCCCTGCTGGCGGAGGTCAACCAAATACTCCTCAAACAAATGGTAGATAATATTTAATTTAAAAGTAAATATTTTCCCAATAACAGTTAGACCTTTCAATTTGTCTAACTGTTATTTTTTATCCTTAAAAACATTTTTAATATATTTTCTTTTTTACTTTAAGTTTCTTACTATTATTACAATAGTAGCTATAGTATCTTATATATAAACTAATTAAGAGACTACTGGATGCTTCTAGGACAATTCTTTATCAAAAAAGATAATAACAATAATCACCTTGCATTATAATTTTGATACATCAAACTAGTTAGTAGTTTTTGGAGATATTTCATTAAATATAAAAAATCTCGGCAATAAACCAATTAATAATTTATTACCGAGATTTTTATTCGAAATTAAGTTTTTAGTCTCGTTTTATCACGTTATAATTTTATTCTTTTTTTAATTTCAAGCCAATTCCAGTGTATCCACTTAAAATTGAAAATACTGGTGAAAGTAAACTAAAGAATACAAATGGTAAGAAATGTAGTACTGGAACTCCCAATGTTGCAGCTGCAAATGAACCTGCAACCCCCCAAGGTACTAAGTAGTTAATTACACTTCCACCGTCTTCAAGTACTCGACTTAAAGCTAACGGATCCAACCCTCTGCGATCGAAAGCTGGTTTAAATGCCTTTCCAGGTAAAATAACAGATAAGTATTGTTCACCAACAAACACGTTAACACCGATCCCAGCTAAAATTGTGCTGAGAATTAAGTTACCTGGTTTAGTTAATTTAGCAATAATTGGTTGCATAGCTGTTTGAATGATATCAAACTTCATTAGCAAACCACCTAATGCAAGTGTAGTAATGATCAGTGAAACTGTTCCCATCATACTTGCAATTCCACCACGTGATAATAAGGCATCAACAGCGGAATTATGTGTATGTGAAACAAAGCCACTTTCAATCAAAACTGATAATTCTTTCAATGAGAACTTACTATCGTCGATGTAAATCAAGGCAATTGTAATAAGAATATTTGTAAATAAAGTTGGAATAGCTGGAACTTTCAACCATGCAAAAATAAACATTAATATAATTGGGATAACTGCAATCCAACTTACATTAAAGTTAGACTCTAAAACTTGAATTGTAGATTGTATTTTATTTTCGTCTAAATGTCCATTACTGTGACCAATAAGCAAGAAAATAATTAATGTTGTTAAAAATGCTGGTACTGTAGTCCACATTAAATTTTTAATGTGTTCAAACAAATCTGAGCCAGCAACTGCTGAAGACAAGTTGGTTGAGTCTGATAATGGTGACATCTTATCTCCAAAAATTGCTCCTGATAAAATTGCTCCTGCAACAATCGCTGGGTTAATTTCCATTGTAATTCCCATACCAAATAATGCAATACCAACAGTTGAAATTGTGGTAAATCCACTACCGATTGATGAACCAACTAGTGCACACACTATAAATACTGAAGGTAAGAAAAATTTAGCACTGATTAACTTGAATCCAACAACCATCATTGAAGGAATGATTCCCCCTTTAATCCAAACTCCGATTAAAGCTCCAATTAAAATAAAAATAAAAATTGGAATCAACGCTGTACTAATACCTTCTTTTATTCCCTCATGAATATCATCCCAACTTGCTCCATGCAATTTAATCCATAAAATTAAAATTGCAATTACTAATAATACTGGAGTCTGTGGTGATAAACCGAAACGAATAACACCAAATCCTAAAATCAATAACATTACAATAAAAACCATTATTGATTCAAATAAACTGAATTTTTTCATATCAAATCCTCCTTCTTCTTAAAAAGATATTCTAAAAAAGCTATAAAAAAAACCCAGCTGCAAAATTGCAACTGGGACGATTATTTTAAACCGTGGTACCACCCAAATTTGAATTCAATTGAATTCCACTCATTTCAGATGATAACGGTTCTGATCCGAACTTAAATGTATTTCAGTTAATAACCCTTGCTAATTCGCACCAACCACTAGCTCTCTTAATACCCAGATTATAACCTAATTAGAATTTCTTAAGATTATTTTAATTTTAACACAAATTATATCGCTGTCAACAAAACATTATAGAAAATCATTATGTCTTAAATAAATATATAATGCTCCCATTAATACAACATTTGCTCCAATAATAATTATCCAATCAAAATCATTATTTAAAATTGGTAACTTCACATTCATCCCAAAAAATCCAGTCAAAATTGTTGGAATAGTTAAAATCAATGACCAAACAGTTAAAAATTTCATCGTATCGTTCAAATTATTATTTAGGATATTATTTGATGTTCGTGAAATTTTTTCTGTAACTTCATTTGAAATTTCTACTGTACGTGCAGCCTGTTCTGCTTCAATTAATACATCATCTAATTTTTCTTGTGCATTTTTGGTAATATGCCATGAAAATGGTGTATTTTTTAAATTTTCTAACATCATTAAATTTGTTCTCGCACTTGACGAAACAAAAACCAGACTTCTTTCCATCTGTGCCAAATCCAATAAATCTTTATTTTTGATTTTTGAATTTAGTCGTGCATCTAATCTATTAACTCGATTATTTATTTGATTTAATGCCCGTTGAAAATATTTTGTAGCATGCAATAAGAATAACATAATAAATTCAGTGGCATCTTTTGCATCTTGGGCTTTTTCTTCTTTAAATTCTTTAAAAATATACTCAGTTTTATCTGTATGGAACGTATAAACTGTTGTACCTTGAAGTAAAAATATCAATGGTCGAGTCGTAAAATGTTCCGTATTAGCTTCTGGCCAAACTGGAATATCATATACAATCAATTCTGTATTCGTCAAAGAGTCATGGTCATAGTGGGGCCTTTCATTTTTATCAGCAACATATGAGATGATTGTTGGCGTAAAATGAAACCTTCTTTTTAATTGTAAAATATCTTTTTCATCAATATTTTTAATGTCGTACCAGCTATAATTTAAAGGAGATTTCCCATTAATTTCTTGGCGTCGAATCATATTTTCACCTCGCTTTAATTTCATCTAATACTACAAAATAGAGGCTCAAAAATTAAGCCTCTATCTTTACCTATTTATCTTCAGGAATTTCTGTATTTAGATATAATTCTTCTAATTGCTTTTGTGAAACTGTACTTGGAGCCTTAGTTAAAGGTTCTGATGCTTTTGAGTTCTTAGGAAATGCAATAACTTCACGAATGTTATCCTTCTTAGCTAAAAGCATTGCGAAACGATCTAATCCTAAAGCTAACCCACCGTGTGGAGGGAAACCATAATCTAAAGCTTCCATAAACCATCCAAATTGTTCTTCTGCTTTTTCTTTTGTAAAACCTAAAGCTTGGAACATTTTTTCTTGAATATCACGACGGTGAATACGGATTGATCCCCCGCCTAATTCATAACCATTTAACACAATATCATAACTTTGTGCGTGAGCTTTATGAGGGTTTGTAGTTAATAATTCAATATCTTCTTCGTTTGGCATGGTAAATGGGTGGTGAGCTGCAATAAATCTTTCAAATTCTTCACTATATTCAAATAATGGCCAATCTACAACCCAAACAAATGCAAATTCATCTTTATTAATCATATTTTGTTCTTTTGCAATTGCAACACGTAAATAACCTAATGAATCAGCAACAACCTTACTTTTATCAGCAACAAATAAAATTAAATCTCCTGCTTTAGCATCGGTAGCAGCTAAAATTTCATCTGTCTTAGCAGTTAAGAATTTGGCAATTGGTCCTGTTAAGCCTTCTTCAGTAACCTTAACCCATGCTAATCCTTTAGCACCGAAGCGTTTAATATATTCTTGTTTTTCTTCAATACCTTTACGTGAGTAACTTTCAGCACCACCTGGGACAGTAATTGATTTAACTTGTCCCCCGTTTTCTAATGTTGAATCAAACACTTTAAAACCAATTCCATTTACAACTTCTGATAAATCCTTTAGTTCCATCCCAAAACGAATATCTGGCTTATCTGAACCAAAGCGATCCATAGCTTCTTGCCAAGTAATTTGTGGAATTGGGTTTGTTAATTCAATATTTAACGTATCTTTCATCACACGTTTCAACAAACCTTCAGTCATTTCTCGAATCTCTTCGGCTGTCATAAATGAAGTTTCAATATCGATTTGTGTAAATTCAGGTTGACGATCACCACGTAAATCTTCGTCACGGAAGCAGCGCGCGATTTGATAATATCTATCATATCCAGCTCCCATTAACAATTGTTTGAATAATTGTGGTGATTGTGGAAGTGCATAAAAATGTCCCGGATATACACGAGATGGTACAAGATAATCACGCGCACCTTCTGGAGTTGAACGTGTTAGATATGGTGTTTCGATATCTAAAAAGTGATTTTCATCTAAGTAGCTATGTACTGATTGTGTAATGCGGTTTCTAATCATTAATGAACGTTGCATTTCTGGACGACGTAAATCTAAATAACGATATTGCAATCGAGTTTCATCAGAGGCATTTGTATTATCTGAAATATCAAATGGAGTTGTTTTTGCGGCATTTAAAACTTTTACGTCTTTTACTTCAACTTCAACTTTTCCTGTTTTCATATTTGGATTAATTGCATTTTCATTTCTTAATACAACCTTACCCTGAACTTCAATTACATATTCTGATCTTAGACTTTCAGCTACTTTTAATGCATCTTCTGAAAATTCTTGACTAAATACTAATTGAACAATTCCTTCAATATCTCTTAAGTCAATAAAAATAAGATTCCCAAGATTACGTCTTTTTTGTACCCAACCTTTTAAACAAACTTCTTGGTTTAGATAGTCTTCATTTACAAGACCTGCATAAGTTGTTCTTTTCATAAATTAACCTTCCTTTTTTACTTGTTCTGCTAAGTTTGCAAAATTATTCTTAACATCAGCTAACGATACTTTAATTTCATTACCTGATTCCATGTATTTCAAGTTAGCTTTTTGTTCATTTAATTCTTGTTCACCAATGGTCAATGTAAACTCTGCATTCAAACGACTTGCGGTTTTAAATTGTCCTTTTGGTTTACGATTTAAATAATCACGTTCTACGCTAAATCCTTGTATACGTAGAGATTCTGCTAATACAAGTGTTTCTGTATTTGTTACTTCTCCAATACCGACAACGTACACCTCTAAATTATTTTCAATTGGTAATTGATTTTCATCAGCATCTAAAACTAATAATAAACGTTCAACTCCTAAACCAAATCCCATTCCCGGAGTTTCTGGTCCACCTAGTTGTTCGACTAACCCATTATAACGGCCACCCGCACAAATTGTTGTCCATTTACCCTTAAACGCCTTTGAATCACTCATTATTTCAAAAATAGTATGATTATAATAATCTAATCCACGAACCATATTTGAATCAACTACATATTTGATTCCTAAGCTATCTAATAAATTACATACCGTATCAAAATGATTTTTAGACTCATCACTTAAGTAATCTAAAATAGATGGAGCATTTTCAACGATTTTTTTATCCTTTTCATCCTTACTATCAAGAACACGCAATGGATTTTTGTGTAATCTTTCTTTAGAATCATCTGATAGTTCACTTTCAAATGGCTCTAAATATGAAATTAGTGCTTGGCGATATTGTTCTCTCGTTTCTTTATCTCCAAGAGTATTGATGGATAGCTTTAAACTTTCCAAACCGAAACTCTTTAATAAATTAATGGCCATAGAAATAACTTCTACATCTAAAGCTGGGTTTTCAACACCAAATGCTTCTACCCCGATTTGATGAAATTCTCTTAATCTCCCTGATTGAGGACGTTCATATCGAAACATAGGCCCCATATAAAATGTCTTATATGGTTTTTGAAATTCCGGACCGTATAATTTATTTTCTACGTAACTTCTAACTACACCTGCAGTTCCTTCCGGACGTAGTGTAATATGTCTATCACCTTTATCAAAGAAATCATACATTTCTTTTGTTACAATATCTGAAGTTTCTCCTGAAGTTCGAGAAAATACCTCAAAACTTTCAAAAATAGGCGTACGCATTTCTTCGTAACGATATTTTTTAAATAATTTACGTGCTTTTTCTTCGACATATTGCCATTTTTCTGATTCTCCAGGTAAAATATCCGCTGTACCCTTAGGACGTTGATACTTCATTAAAATTCACTCCACTTCATATTTTTAGACCATAAAAAAAAGCCTTGTTATCCATCTATTGATAACAAGGGCGCTCATAGCACGGTACCACCTTTTACTTATAACTTTCACGGTGTTAACGCTGCCAACGTGTATCTCTACATACCTTAAAAGTGTCTTCTTAAACTTTCCAAGTAGGACTTCACAGCTCCCCGTCCCTCTCTGAACTCTTCAAGTAAAATACTCCTCTTTTATCCGGTCTACTTATATATAGTTGAAGTATACTAATATTAATGAAATTTGTCAAGAAAATTAATAATTATTTATTATTTTATAAAT
>NZ_BAML01000006.1 GCF_000615845.1 Ligilactobacillus hayakitensis DSM 18933 = JCM 14209 | reverse complement strand
AAAAATCACAGGCGTGGTAACTGTGGAAAAACTATATAAAATATAGTAATATTAATTTGTATTATAAAGATTGAGAGGTAAATTTGAATATATGGCGAATTATTATTATTCAGAAAATCCTGATGTTGAAAGTAAGCAACGAGTTTGGGAGTTTGAATTATTAGGAAATAATTTTAAATTTACTACGGATAATGGAGTTTTTTCAAAATCAACAGTTGACTTTGGATCGCGGGTATTAATCGATGCAGTTCAAAGTGAATATGATTTATCCACAGCTAAAATTTTAGATGTTGGGTGTGGATATGGTCCGATTGGGTTATCATTTGCTAAAAAAAATCCACAAGCAAGGGTTACTATGGTAGATGTAAATGAAATTGCAATGGATTTAGCACGGACTAATGCACAAAATAATCACATTGAAAATGTGGAAATATTTGCTTCAAACCAATATCAAAATGTAACCGCAACAGATTATAATTTTGTGATTACAAATCCTCCAATCCGTGCAGGAAAAGATGTTGTTCATGGAATTTTATCAGGAGCCAAAGACCATTTGAAAATTGGGGGTAAATTAATCGCTGTAATTCAAAAGAAACAAGGAGCTCCATCTGCTGAAAAGAAAATGAATGAAGTTTTTGGTAATTGTAAAATTATTACTAAGAAAAAAGGTTATTTCATTTTAAGTAGTGTAAAGGAAAGTTAAGGAAAATGGAATTTACACAAACACAAAAAGAATATTTTATGAAAGAAGCTATTTTTGAAGCAAATCGCGCTAAAACAATGGGAGAAGTCCCAATTGGATGCGTGGTTGTCGATAAGCAAGGGAAAATTATTGGGCGCGGGCATAACTTGCGAGAACACAGTCAAGATGCCACGATGCATGCGGAAATGTTAGCCATTCAAGAAGCTAATGAGATGTTAAAAAGTTGGCGCCTAGTAGATGCAAGTTTATTTGTAACGCTTGAACCTTGTCCAATGTGCGCCGGAGCAATAATTAATTCGCGGATAAAAAATGTTTATTTTGGTGCCCATGATCCCAAAGCAGGGGTAACCGGAACGTTGATGAATTTGGTGACTGATTCACGTTTTAATCACCAAGCTAATGTAGAAGCCGGAATTTTAGAACAGCATTGTGCTCAATTATTGACGAGCTTTTTTAGGGAAATTCGAAAGAAGCGCAAGAAAAATAGAAAAAAAGAGATAAAAGACTAGATTTTTTTACAAAAATAAGGTAATATAAAAGTTGCCGTAAGGCCTTAAGACAATGTTGTCTTTACGAATCGTGTCAGGTCCGGAAGGAAGCAGCACTAAGTATTGTACGCATGTGTCTTAAGTTATTATGTAATTAAACTCCCGGTCTTGGTGAATTTTGACCGGGAGATTTTTTTTTAAAATTAAAAGAATGGAGGAAAATCATGAGTTATCAAGCATTGTATCGGGTTTGGCGACCTCAAAAATTTGATGATTTAGTCGGACAAGAAATGGTCGTTAAGACATTGAAAAATGCAATTGCAACAAAGCAAACATCGCATGCATATTTATTCTGTGGCCCTCGTGGAACTGGTAAGACTTCCGCAGCGAAAATTTTTGCTAAAGCAATTAACTGCAAAAATCAAGTTGATGGTGAACCATGTAACCAATGTGAAATTTGTACTGCGATTACAGAAGGTCGCTTAAATGACGTGATCGAAATCGATGCCGCCTCAAATAATGGGGTTGAAGAAATTCGTGATATCCGTGATAAAGTTAAATATGCACCAACGCAAGCTGAATATAAAGTATATATTATTGATGAAGTGCATATGTTATCAACGGGAGCGTTTAATGCTTTATTGAAAACTCTTGAAGAGCCTCCTGCAAATGTTGTTTTTATTTTAGCGACAACAGAGCCTCACAAAATTCCGGCTACAATTATTTCAAGAACGCAACGCTTTGATTTCAAGCGAATTACTTCTAAAACAATCATTGCAAGAATGAAATTCATTTTAGACGAAAAGCAAGTTGAATATGATGAAAAAGCCCTTAAAGTTATTGCGTATGCGGCTGAAGGTGGAATGCGGGATGCGTTAAGTATATTAGATCAAACTATTTCATTTGGGGATAATGATGTAACTGTAGATAATGCTTTATTAGTTACGGGCAGTGTGACACAAGAAAACATTATTAAATATCTCCAAGAAGTTGTGAATCGAAATACCAAAGATGCTTTGGAAACAATTCATGAAATCATTGAATCTGGAAAAGATGCTAATCGATTAATTGAAGATTTGATTAACTATAGTCGTAATATTTTATTATATAAACAATCGCCTGAAAGTTTAAATGAACTTCCCACAGAAGAGTTTAAGAATTTAAGTGAACAGGTATCAAGTCAGCAGTTATATCAAATTATTGATGAGTTAAATCAGCAACAAGAAAATATGCGGTTTAGCTCACATCAATCAATCTATTTAGAAGTGTTAACAGTTAAATTAACGCAACAGACTCAAACTGAAACTAAGCAGGTGGCATCAACGGTTGATAATACTGAAGTTGAAATGTTGATGCGTCAGGTAAAGCAATTACAACAACAAGTTTCAGGTTTGAAAAAAGAACTTCAAACTAATAGAACTCAAGTGTCAAATATACCGGCACGTCAGGGTTCTTCAGCTTCAGTTGCAAGAAAAAATGCGCAACGAGAAGTTAGTGTTAATATCGCAAAAGTTGTAGGCGTACTAAATAATGCAACACGCGCTGCATTGGATAATTTTAAACAAAATTGGCCTGATTTAATGCAAATGCTAAGTATTTCTCAAAGAGCAATTATGCATGTGTCGCAACCAGTTGCGGCAAGTGAGGATGCGGTGGTTGTTAGTTTTGAATATGATTATTTGTGTCAAAAGGCAATGGAAGATCAACAATTAGTCGATACCATTGAAAATGGTTTAGATAGATTAACTGGAAAAGTTCCAGAATTAGTCTTTATTCCGGCAAGTAAATGGCCTAAAATTAGGCAAGATTATTTAAGTCAAAGAAAAAATCAGCCCGTAACTAAACCGGCGGCTGAAGAACCGGTAATTCAAGAAGAGTCTAGTGAAAACGAGATAAATGTGGCGCAAAAAGCCCAAGAATTATTTGGAAATGAAATCGTAGAAATAAAAAATGATTAAAAGGTAGGTAATATAATTATGATGCGTGGAATGAATATGCAAGGAATGCTTAAGCAAATGCAAAAACTTCAAAAAAATATGAAAGCTGATCAAGACAAGTTAAATGAAACAGTTTTTGAAGGGCACAGTGCCAACGATATAGTTGTGGTTAAATTTACAGGTGACCGTAAAATGACTGATATTTCAATTAAAGAAGAAGCAGTTGATCCAGATGACGTTGATATGCTTCAAGATTTAGTTATCATGGCAGTTAATGATGCGATGGATAAAATTAATGAAGAAACTCAAAGAACAATGGGTAAATATTCACAAAACATCCCTGGATTCTAAGCGAAAGAAGGTAGGCTATTGTGCAATATCCAGAACCAATAGCTAAATTAATAGATAGTTACATGAAACTTCCTGGAATCGGAAGTAAGACGGCTACACGCTTAGCTTTTTTTACAATTGATATGCAAGATGATGATGTTACACAGTTCGCAAAGGCATTAATTGCCGCCAAAAAAGATCTGCATTATTGTAGCGTCTGTGGAAATATCACTGAAACAGATCCATGTATGGTTTGTACGGACAAAACTAGAGATAATAGTCAAGTAATTGTCGTAGAGCAGCCTAAAGATGTAATGTCATTGGAAAGAATGCATGAATATCACGGCTTATATCATGTCTTACATGGGGTTTTATCACCAATTGAGGGTAAAGGACCAGAAGATATTAACATCACTTCATTAGTAAAAAGATTGCAGCAAAATGAACAAATTAAAGAGGTAATTATTGCAACAAATGCTACTCCAGAAGGAGAAGCCACGGCTATGTATTTGTCTCGTTTAATTAAGCCTGCGCAAATTAAAGTTACTAGACTTGCCCATGGGCTAGCGGTTGGTAGTGATATTGAATATGCTGACGAAATGACGTTATTCAAAGCAATTGAAGGGCGTCAAGAAATTTAGGAGGCTGGAGTTTTGTTTGGATTAAAGAGAAAAAAACTCAGAAATGAGTATGATGATGAACTATTATATTCAATCGATTTAGCAAAAAAAGATTGGGATAGTGCCAAACAGACAGAACAAGCTGTTTTTGAAGTAGATGAAGAATTGGTAGCTGAAACTCAATTGGCGAAAGCTAAGTACCAATTTTTATATCGAGAAGCTAAGCTAAGAAATGTGCGTGGACATATTCAAGCTTCAGTAATTGATCATTAATTTTAGTAATAAACAAAATTAATAAAAACGGGGCTGATGAATCTTTTCGTACAGCCCCTATTTTATATTTGTAATAATTAAAAAAACTTAAATGATGTTAGTTAGACAACATTCTTAGAATAAAGTAAAATTAAAGTAGAAACATGAACGGAGGGGTAACGTGGACGGTAAATTTATCACATTGGAAGGAATTGATGGATCAGGGAAAACAACGATCCTCAATAAAATAATTGAGACCCTTGAAAAAAATGGATACGCTGATCAACTAGTGGTGACACGTGAACCAGGAGGAGATAAAATTTCTGAAAATATTCGTAATATTATTTTAGACAACGAGTATACAGAAATGGATCCACGAACAGAAGCCCTTTTGTATGCTGCTTCGAGAAGACAACATTTAGTCGATATTATTTTACCAGCATTAAAAGCAGGAAAAATAGTGATTTGCGATCGTTTTGTGGATAGTTCAATTGCTTACCAAGGTGTTGGTAGAAAAATTGGGATTCAAGGAATTAAGGATATCAATAATTTTGCTACTGATTATTTACAACCAAATATGACTTTATATTTTGATGTTACACCAGAAATATCGAAGCAAAGGGTCGCTTTACGTGAACGTAAAAAAGATCGTTTAGATCAAGAAAATGACGATTTTTATGCTAAGGTATATGATGGTTATGCTGATTTAGTTAAAGAAAATCCGCAAAGGATAAAAGTTATTGATGCGACGCAAAGTGTGGATGAAGTTTTTAAGGAAACAATGGCTGAATTAAATGAATTCTTAGTTAGGGAATAGATTAATGGAAGCAAAGATAGAACAAACACAAAAGTTATTAACGAGTCATTTTTCTAAGTTAATTAAAGAAAACATGTTAGCTCACGCATATCTTTTGTCTGGACCAGCTGGAACGGGAAAAACAGCATTAGCACTGTGGATAGCTCAAGTCGTTTTTTGTCGAAATCCACAAGACTCAAAACCTTGTCAACAATGTGATGAATGTTTGAGGATTAAGGATGGAAATCATCCCGATGTAGTGGTGGTTGAACCGGAAGGGATGTCAATTAAAGTTGATCAAATTCGATATTTAAAATCAGAATTTTCTAAAAGTGGTGTTGAAAGTCGACAAAAAATTTTTATTATAAAAGGTGCTCATAAAATGACAATGAGCGCTGCCAATAGTCTGTTGAAATTTTTGGAAGAACCTGCAGGCCAAGTGACGGCTTTCTTATTAACAGATGAGCCTAATAAATTATTGCCAACAATTATTTCTCGTTGCCAATTATTTGAGCTTAGTGAGTTAACTAAAAATCAATTGGTTGCTCAATTAGTTGAAAAAGGGTTTTCAACAAAAATTGGTAATGTCTTAGCTGCATTAACCAGCAGTGTGAATGAAGCGACTGCAATTAGTGAAAAAGAGAACTTTGAGAAACTTCTTTCAGTACTAGAATCATGGAGTAATAAAGTAATTGCAAAAGATGATATTGCGTTTGTCTTTATTCAGTCACGACTATTGCCTTTAGTTAAAACTAAAGAAGAACAAGAGTTGGTTGTGAAATTAGTTATTTTACTAATGAGAGATTTAATGCTTGTAAAATTTGATGAACAAAACGAAGTTATTTTTAATACAAATTTAAAGTTATATCAAGAAAAAATGTTGATATTTACAACCAGACAAGTAGTAGACGCTTTAGAATTGTGTTTAGGAATACCTAAAAAAGTCGAAAGAAATATTTCATTTCAAAATGTCATGGAAACTACTACTTTAAGATTGCTAGATATCTTTAGTTAAGGAGGGGTTAGATTGGATAAACGCGAATTGTTTAATAGTTTTGAGAATTTAACTGATAAAACTAAAAATATGGTGACGCAAATTGCTGAATTAGAAACGGCAGTCAATCAAATTTTGGAAAAAAATGTTGAGTTAGAAATTGAGAATCAACATTTACGTGCACGATTAAAAGAATTAGAACCTAAATCTAAGAATACAAAAATGGGTACAGGACTTTCAAAATCAAGAAAAAATTTAGAAAAATTATACGAAGAAGGATTTCATGTCTGCAACGAAGAAGATATGTTTGGAACGCGTCGCTTCAATGATGAACCATGTGTTTTTTGTCAAGATGTGATTTATGGAGATAGACACTAATGGTAATTTCAAAAATGAGTAGTTTTAAAGGTGCCAAACAAACAGGAAGTTTATTTTTAGTACCAACTCCGATTGGTAATTTGAATGATATGACACCTAGAGCAATTACAACCATGCAAGAAGTTGATTTGATTGCGGCAGAAGATACAAGAAATACCCAAAAATTATTGAATTACTTTGAAATTGATACACGCCAAATCAGTTTTCATGAGCATAATACAATGCAACGAATTCCACAATTGATCGAAATGTTGCAGGAAGGAAAAAATATTGCTCAGGTTAGTGATGCAGGGATGCCATCAATTAGCGATCCTGGGCACGAATTAGTAAAAGCATGTATTGAAAATGAGATTCCGGTTGTGCCACTTCCTGGACCTAATGCAGCTTTAAGTGCATTAATAGCTTCAGGTTTGACGCCGCAACCATTTTATTTCTATGGATTTTTACCACGTAAAAGTACAGAAAGAAAAAAAGAAATTGAAAAATTAGGTGAACTGCAAGCAACCTTTATACTGTATGAATCACCACATAGATTGAAAAAAACAATCAAGGATATGCTTGAGGTATTAGGTGATCGAAAGGTAACATTAGGTCGCGAGTTAACTAAACAATATGAAGAATTCTTACGTGGAACTTTATCAGAAGCAATGGAGTATGCTGAAAATGACGAAGTACGTGGTGAATTTGTTGTCGTGGTTGAAGGTAAAAATCAAGCAGATAATTTACAAACATCTCAAGAATTTGATGAAGGTAATATAGTATCAGAAGTACAAGTTTTAATTGATAATGGCTTAAAACCTAATAAAGCAATCAAAGAAATTGCAAACAAGTATAATTTAAAGAAACAAGAAGTATATAATAAATATCATCAACTCGACTAAATAGATTGGAGAAACATCGGTGGGAAAAGTTTTTGCATATAATCATAAAATAACAAGTAATGAAACTGATGTAACACAAAAAATTAATATTGGCAAAATGGTTGATTTAATGATGTTAGCATCTGAAAAACAAGGAAATGAACTTGGAGTAGGAGAAAAAAAGGTAAATGAATTAGGGTACGGTTGGGTTGTTACGCAACATTTAATTAATATTATTGATTTGCCTCAAATTAACCAAGAAATAAAAATTTGGACAAAAGCAGATTCATACAATAAGTATTTTACTTATCGGAAATTTGGAATTGAAGATATGGATGGTAATGAATTAGTTACAATGGAAACTATTTTTGTGTTGATGGATTTTAAAAATCGTAAAATCAGCTCTTTGATTCCGGAATTAATTGATCCATACGAAGCAAAAGAAAGTAAAAAACTAAAACGTTTTCCAACTGTTCCTAAAGAAATGCAAGTCCAACAACGTAAGGAATATACTGTTCGTTTTATGGATATTGATTCCAATAAACATGTTAATAATGCCCATTATTTTGATTGGATGTTAGATTCATTGGATTATGATTTCTTAACTACAAATGATTTAAAGAAAATTAATATTCAGTATAAAAATGAAGTACGTTATGGTCAAAAAGTTGAAAGCGAAATGCAATTGGTTATAGATGATAATCAAAAATTTAGTTTACATCGGATTCAAAATGGTGAAAATATTTCATGTATAGCCCAATGTTTTTGGAAATGATGTAATAATATCATACCCTTATCTTGTAGCAAAGTAATTTACATGCTATCATAAAAAACAGTTAGTTAGATTTTAAAGGAGAGAAATGGGTTATGAATCAAGCCAAAACAAAAGTTTCCTTGCTAAATTTAGTTCCACGATTTGAAAATGAAACCGTTGCTGCTTCAATTCAACGTGCAGCCGATTTAGCAAAATTTGTTGAAGAATTAGGATATGAAAGATATTGGGTAGGAGAACATCATAATATCAAAGTATTAGTATGCTCAGCGACAGAACTTGTTATTCAAAATATACTCGCACAAACAAAGACAATTTCTGTTGGATCAGGTGGAGTTTTACTTCCTAATCATACAAATTTACAAATCGCCGAAGGTTACGGAACCTTAGCTTCACTATACCCTAATCGTGTTGAATTAGGAGTTGGACGTGCAGCAGGAACTGATGTATTAACTAAAGAGTTAATTTATCGTCAAAACATTAGTGATTTACGTAGTTATGAAGCAAGTATTAAAGAATTAGAACAATATTTTGCAGATGATGAGGATCAAGACCAAGTTAGGGCGTTTAATGCAATTGACACTAACGTACCTGTTTTTGTTTTAGGTGGCTCAGTTAATTCGGCACGAATTGCTGCTAAATTAGGCTTACCTTATGCTTTTGCAAGTCATGTTAATTATGAAAATATGGAAGAAGTTATCGATGTTTATCGTAATGAATTTAAACCATCAGATAAATTAGATAAACCATACGTTATTTTGGCATTGACAGCGTTTATTTTTGAAGACAATGAAAAAGCTGATCAAATCGCAAAAGAAACAATTGGTAAGTTAAAAGGTGTTGCATTAGAAAAAGCCAAATTATATCCTCACCATGATGATGAAAATCCAACAGATATCTCTAGTGCTGAAAAGCTCTTTACTGGAGAAAAGGGTTTGAAAATAATTGGTGGCCCAAGTCAGGCTTTGAAACAATGGCTAGAAATTAAAGAATTAATTCATCCTGATGAAGTTATGGCATCTACACCATTGCAATCGATGGATGATTTAAAAGAATCATATCGTATTTTTAAAGATATTATTGAAAATAATTAATGATGCATTTGAGGACTTATGGAAAATTGAATTTTGCATAGGTCCTTATTTTTATTTAATATGTTAAAATAAAATGGTATGAATAAAGTTTGAAAATAAAATTGGAGTAAAAAATAATGAAAATACTAGCAATGGATACGTCTAATAGTACATTGTCAGTTGCAGTTTTAGATGATGATAAATTATTAGCACAAGCAACGACAAATGTTTCAAGAAATCATAGTACGACTTTAATGCCGGTGATTGAATCGGTTATTAAACAAGCTAAATTGACAATTCACGAGATTGATCGAATTGCAGTTGCTAAAGGTCCAGGATCATATACGGGACTCAGAATTGCCGCTACTACAGCTAAAGTACTTGCAAGTACTTTAAAAATTGAATTAGTTGGGATTTCAAGTTTAAAATTATTAGCCGCTAATATTACAGATACAAATAGAATTATCATCTATGTTTGATGCAAGACGAGATAATGTTTTTGCGGGGGCATATCAATGGGGGAAAAATGGTTTAGTAAATTATATGGAAGATCAACACATTTCAATTCAAGAACTTGCAGAACGTTTCCAAAATGAAAAAGTTATTTTGGTTGCTTCAGATGCTACTGAATTATATGAAAATACTGCAGCACAAATGAACAAAACGGATGTGAAGTTTGCAAGTAAAAAAGATAGCTATCCTAGTGCATACGTATTAGGATTAATGGCCAAAGATGAAGAAACTGTTGATATTGATAGTTTTATTCCGAGTTATTTACGCCTTACACAAGCTGAAACTCAATGGTTAGAAAAATATGATAGTGAAAGAATAGAATATGTTAAAAAGTTTAATGACAAACTTTAAATATTATTTTAATTTCTATATTCAAGATAAAACATATCGCTCAAGAAAATTTCGCCCAGATATTGAGATAAGGCAGGCTACGATTGCTGATGTTGACCAAATATTTTCAATCCAAAAGGCAGCGTTTGGGTATGCTCCGTGGATGAGAAATATTTTTATTAGGGAAATTAATGCCAAAAAAAGTTCATTATATCTATGTGTTGTCAATAAAGGACAGGTTATAGGATTCATAGGAATTAATTTTTATCTTTTCAAAAAAGAATGTCATATTACTAATTTAGCAATCCATCCCACATATCAAAAGCAAAAGTTAGCTACGCAATTAATGAAAGAAATTATTTCATATTGCCAATTTAATAATTTAAAAAAAATAACATTAGAAGTTAGTACGAAAAATTTAAGGGCACAAAATTTATATTATAAACTTGGATTTAAAGATCAAAAATTGATGCGATCGTATTATCAAGAAACCGGCGATGATGCGATTTTGATGAGTCGAGATTTAGTAAATAAGGTGGATTAGAATGGAAAAAAAAGAAACTATAATATTAGCATTTGAATCAAGTTGTGACGAGACGAGTGTTGCGGTTGTTAAAAATGGAAATGAAATTTTATCTAATATCGTAGCGACTCAAATAAAAAGTCACCAACGTTTTGGAGGAGTTGTTCCAGAAGTAGCTTCAAGACATCATATTGAGCAAATTAATTATTGTATTGAAGATGCAATGAAAGAAGCACAAGTTACGTTTGAAGATATTTCCGCAGTTGCAGTTACATTTGGACCTGGTTTAGTAGGGGCATTATTAGTTGGGGTAGCAGCTGCAAAGGCAATTGCATTTGCCCATAACTTGCCCTTGATACCAGTTAATCACATGGCAGGACATATCTATGCAGCAAATTTTGCCAGTGAAATCAAATTTCCTGCGCTAGCACTTCTTGTTTCTGGTGGACACACTGAATTAGTCTATATGCCAAAGGAAAATGTTTTTCAAATTATTGGGGAAACAAGAGATGATGCTGCAGGAGAAGCATTTGATAAGGTTGGTCGAGTAATGGGGATGAAATATCCAGCAGGAAAAGAAATTGACCAATTAGCTGCAAGCGGAAAAGATACGTTTAATTTCCCAAGAGCGATGGAAAAAGAGGACAATTACGATTTTAGTTTTAGCGGACTAAAGAGTGCATTTATTAATACCGTGCATCATGCTAGTCAAGTTGGAGAAGAATTAAATAAAGCTGATTTGGCAGCTAGTTTTGAACAAAGTGTAGTTGATGTTTTGAGTGCTAAAACAAAAAAAGCTCTACAAAACTTTAATGTTAAGCAATTAATTTTGGCTGGTGGAGTTGCTGCCAACCAAGGATTACGTAAGCAATTAGATATTGATTTAGCAGAATTTGATAATATCGAACTAGTAAAAGCGCCGTTAAATCTTTGTGGTGATAACGCTGCAATGATTGGAGCAGCAGGATATGTTGGGTATAAGCATCAAAACTTTGCTGATATGTCTTTGAATGCTGAACCAAGTTTAGAATTTGATTGGATTAATGAATAAAAAGTTAAAAAACAGATAACAATAAAAGCCTTAAGAAATTAACGTTCAATAACCGTAATTTCTTAAGGCTTTTTAGTTTCATATTTATTCAGATATTTCTTCTAATTCAAGACTAAGTTCAGTCCAAGTTTCTTCAGCTTCATTTAATAATTTTTTAACTTGATCAAGCTCTGATTGGAGTGCTTGCATTTTTTCAAGATCATTGAAGTTTTCAGGCAGCGTCATTGCTTGCTCAATACTATCTTTTTGGTCAGAAAATTTCATCATTTCTTCTTCAGCTTGATTAACTTGACGTTCTAATTTACGAACTTTTTTTTGCATTTCCTTGCTTTGCTTGTAGTCAAGTTGCTTTTGAGATAATTTATTAGTATTTTCTGGAATTGAAGGTTGGTTTTCTAATTCTTGAGCTTGTTTGATTGCTTCAAGTTCTTCTTTTTTTTCAATGTAGTAATCGTAATTCCCAAGGTATAAATTACTTCCTTGTGGTGTTAATTCTAAAACAGTATCAGCTACTTTGTTAATAAAGTAACGGTCATGAGAGACGAAAAGAACGGTTCCAGTAAATGTATTAATGGCATTTTCTAAGACCTCTCGACTATCAATATCTAAGTGGTTAGTAGGTTCATCAAGAATTAAGAAGTTATCTTCTTGTAAGGCTAATTTAGTTAATAATAAGCGGGCTTTTTCCCCACCAGATAAATTATGCACTACTTTTTGGACATCATCTCCAACAAAAAGAAAGCTTCCCAAAATAGAGCGGACATCAACTTCGGGCATATTTGGATGTTCATCCCAAATCTCATTTAAAACGGTTTTATTGCTATGAAGATTTTGTTGTCCTTGGTCATAGTAACCAGTTTGGACATTTGAACCAAAGTTTGATTCTCCTTTGATAAAAGGAATTTGTCCTAAAACACTCTTTAATAAGGTTGACTTGCCAATCCCGTTTGGTCCGACAACTGCCATAACATGATGTTTTCTCAAATCAATGTTAATTGGACTAGAGATGATATGGTTTTCATAACCAATCGCAGCGTCATTAACGCTCAAAACAATATTGCCACTTTCAGATGCTGATTTAAAAGTGAAATGAGGGCCTTTTTCTTCCCCTTCAGGACGTTCGATGCGCTCAATTTTTTCTAATTGTTTGCGTTTACTTTGAGCGCGCTTTGAAGTTGAAGCCCGAACAAGGTTTTTATTAACAAAATCTTCAAGTTTGTTGATTTGTACTTGCTGCTTTTCATATTCTTTCCATTGCGTTCTTAAGCGACTAGCTTTTTGATCAATATAATCTGAATAATTTCCTTTAAAGTAGTTCGATTTGTGATGACTAATTTCATAAACTTCATTTACAATTCTATCTAAGAAATAGCGATCGTGAGACACGATTAAAAGGGCACCCTTATATCCTTGAATATAATTTTCTAACCATGATAGTGTTGCAATATCGAGGTGATTAGTGGGTTCGTCAAGCACGAGTAAATCACGTTTTTCTAAAAGAAGTTTAGCTAACGTTAAACGAGTTTTTTGACCACCGGATAAATCATTAACATTTTTATCATAAAATTCTTCTGGGAATTGAAAACCGTTTAAAACAGCTTTAACTTCATTTTCATAGCCGTAACCATTTTGTTCACGAAAATCATGTTGAAGTTGATCGTATTGATTTAATAATTGCGTATATTTTTCAGAATCTTGCGCAGTTTCAGGATTAGAAATTAATTCCTCGAGGTGATGCATCTTAATTTCCATTTGCTTTAATGGTTCGAAAACATCAAGCATTTCTTGAAGAACAGTTTTATCGGATTCAAAATTTGCGGTTTGGGCAAGATAACCAATTGTTAAATCTTTTTTGGTAACAATTTGGCCTTGATCTGGAGAAGTTTCGCCAATAATCATCTTAAGTAAAGTTGACTTACCTGCACCATTACGACCAACTAATGCAATTCTGGAGTTATCTTTGATATCTAAATTTACATTAGAAAAAAGCACGTCAGAACCGAAGACACGTGCAACTTGTTGAGCTTGTAATAAGAGCATAACTGTTCCTTTCTTTATTTTGATTTAGTGTGTTTAATATATATTATTATAAAGGTGAGAAGTCTGTCCGTCAAAAAGCTAGATATTGTCTTACTATAAATTGATATGGTAAAATAAGACTGGATATTTTATGAGAAGAGAGGCAAGAAATGGTAGAATTTCAAATTCCACAGGCAACAGCCAAAAGACTTTCAATCTATTATCGCTATCTTCAACTTTTATTAGACTCAGGCAAAGATCGCGTATCATCAACCGAATTATCGGAAGCTGTTAAAGTTGATTCTGCTACGATTCGCCGTGATTTTTCTTATTTTGGAGCGCTTGGAAAAAGAGGATATGGATATGATGTTCGAAACCTATTAGAATTTTTTTCCAAACAATTAAACCAAGACCGCTTAACAAATGTTGCCCTTATTGGTGTAGGGAATTTAGGGCATGCATTATTAAAATTTAATTTTCATCAAAGTAATCATGTGAGAATAAGTGCTGCGTTTGATGTTAATCAAGACATTACGGGGACAATTCAAAATGGGATTCCGGTTTATCCAATGGAAGACATGAAAGAGCAATTAAAGCTACAACAAATAGAAATTGTTATCTTAGCAGTTCCAGCAAACGTCGCGCAAAAGGTAACTGATGAAATTGTAGAAGTAGGCGTACGGGGAATTCTTAATTTTACGCCATTAAGGGTTACTGTTCCAACTGACGTACGTGTTCAAAATGTTGATTTAACTAATGAAATGGAAACATTAATTTATTTCCTTGATCATTTTGGAAATAAATAAAAAAGAAGTTCAAGAAATTGAAGGTAATTTCTTGAACTTCTTTTTTATAGAGCAAATGCCAATATTACGATATTCATCCCAATATGAGCGAATATAGGAGCCAAAATAGACTGTGTTTTATGATAGGTAAAGCATAAAATAAGACCTAAAACAAAATAAATAATAAAATGTCCGTCATGATGTGCGAAGCTAAATAGCAAACTTGAAAAAGCAGCCGCCAAGTTAGGAGAGATAAAATCAGACATGTTTCCAAATAATACTTTGCGAAAAACGAGTTCTTCCAAGACTGGTGCAGTAAAAATTATTCCAATGATATAAAAAGGATACTTACGAGAAATTTCTAAAAGTAAATTAGTATTTTCAGAAAAGCCGCTAAGATGGAAGAGATGAATTTCAATCCACTTAAAGATAATTTGAGCGATTAACAGACTAACAAATGCGAGAATACTTCCTAAAAATAACCTATTGAAGGAAATAACACTTGTTTCTTGACTGTTTTGATAAGCAATTTTGTAATTAATTAAAATAAATAAGCCAAGACTTAAGATATTAAAAAAAGTTTGGGTTGTAAAAGCAATTGATGGATTAGATATTCGTGATAAAAGTGGCATGACTAATCCATAAATAAGATAACTGCTTAAAATGAAAAGTGAATTTTTTTGAGTCAAGAAAATTCCCCCTTTATGACTATAATAGTTAATTTTATCATAAGTTAATTATGAGATAAATTAATGCTTAGATTAGAGCAAGGTTAAAAGCTTGCATTTTTATTTTAATCCGTTTATAGTAAGTAGTGTAAGTTAGCACTCTAGATTGATGAGTGCTAAATTTAGAGATGGAGGTACAAATTAATGATTAAACCACTAGATAATCATGTTGTATTAAAAGTAGAAAAGCAAAATCAAGAAGAAAAGCAGGTTGGCGGAATTTACTTAGCAGGAGCTAAGGAAGAAAAGCCAATACAGCAGAAGTACTTGCTGTGGGACCAGGTAGAGTTTTAGAAAATGGTAACCGTGTAGCTCCAGAAGTAGAAGTTGGACAAAAGGTTTTATTTGATAAATATGCAGGTAGCGAAGTGGAATTAGACAATCAAAAGTATCTAGTAGTACGTGATACAGATTTAATTGCAGTAATTGATTAGTTGAGGTGAATGTAAATTATGGTTAAAGAAATTAGATTTTCAGAAGATGCACGTTCAAAAATGTTAAAAGGTGTTGATAAATTAGCTAATACAGTTAAATCAACAATTGGTCCTAAAGGCCGTAACGTTGTATTAGAAGAATCATTTGGATCACCAACAATAACAAATGACGGGGTTACAATTGCAAAAGCTATTGAATTAGAAGATCATTTTGAAAATATGGGGGCAAAGTTAGTTTCAGAAGTTGCCTCAAAAACTAATGATATTGCAGGTGATGGAACAACAACTGCAACAGTATTAACCCAAGCAATTGTTAATGAAGGAATGAAAAACGTAACGGCTGGTGCTAACCCTGTTGGAATTCGTCGTGGGATTGAATTAGCAACAAAAGCAGCGGTTGATGAATTACATGCTATGTCGCATAAAGTTGAATCAAAAAGTGATATTGCTCAAGTTGCATCAATCTCATCAGCAAATCCTGAAGTAGGGAATTTAATTGCTGATGCCATGGAAAAAGTTGGTAATGATGGGGTAATTACAATTGAAGAATCAAAAGGAATTGATACTTCATTAGATGTTGTTGAAGGGATGCAATTTGATCGTGGATACCTTTCACAATACATGGTAACAGATACAGATAAGATGGAAGCTGATTTAGATAATCCATATATTTTATTAACTGATAAGAAGATTTCAAATATTCAAGAAGTCTTACCATTGTTACAATCAATTGTCCAACAAGGACGTCCACTATTAATTATTGCAGATGATATTGATGGTGAAGCTTTACCAACATTAGTTTTAAATAAAATTCGTGGAACCTTTAATGTTGTTGCTGTTAAAGCGCCAGGATTTGGTGATCGCCGTAAAGCAATGCTTGAAGATATTGCAATTTTAACTGGAGCAACTGTAATCACTGATGATTTAGGGTTACAACTTAAAGATACAACCCTTGAACAATTAGGTTCTGCCGGAAAAATTACTGTAACAAAAGAAAGCACAACAATTGTTGAAGGTGCAGGTTCTAAAGATTTAATTGCTGAACGTGTTGAACAATTGAAACGTCAAATTGCAGAAACAACATCAGATTTTGATCGCGAAAAATTACAAGAACGTTTGGCTAAATTATCAGGTGGTGTTGCCGTAATCAAAGTCGGAGCTGCAACTGAAACGGAATTAAAAGAACGTAAATATCGAATTGAAGATGCTTTAAACGCTACACGTGCTGCAGTTGAAGAAGGATTTGTCCCAGGTGGTGGTACAGCTTTAGTAAACGTGATTGATAAGGTAGCAGCATTAGAAGAAAAAGGCGATGTTCAAACAGGAATTAACATTGTTAAGCGTGCTTTAGAAGAACCGGTTCGTCAAATTGCAGAAAATGCGGGACTTGAAGGTTCAGTAATCGTTGAAAAGCTTAAGGAACAAGAACCAGGAATCGGATTTAACGCTGCAACTGATGAATGGGTTGATATGGTTAAAGCTGGAATTGTTGATCCTACTAAAGTTACACGTTCAGCACTTCAAAATGCTGCAAGTGTATCAGCTTTATTATTAACAACAGAAGCTGTTGTAGCAGATAAACCAGAACCTAAAGAAGACGACATTCAACCTGCCGGTCCTGGAATGGGAATGATGTAATTTTCTAGTCATATTAGTTATTTAAGAAGTTGGAGAATAATTAAGGATAGCTTAATTATCTCCAACTTTTTAATTTTGAGAGCATTATTTGAAAAATACTGAATAAAAGGGTTTAAAATGTCTTTTAAATATTGGTAATGAAAAAATGTTAAGATAAGTGCTTGAAACTTTATTGAAAATATGATTTTATATAATTTGTATCGAATCTGTAATGAGGAGAAAATATTAATATAGATTAAGGGGATCATAGATTATGTATCGTTATTTTAAACGACTTTTACTTGGTCAACCGCTTAAAACAAATGAAGAAGGCGAGCAAGCTTTAACAAAATTCAAAGCATTAGCCTTACTTTCATCTGACGCATTGTCATCAGTGGCATATGGGACAGAACAGATTACAACAGCGTTAATTGCTTTATCTGCCGCTGCTACATGGTATGCCCTTCCTGCTGCTGGAATTGTTTTAATTTTATTATTTGCGATTACTTTATCATATCGACAAATTATCAACGCGTACCCATCTGGTGGTGGGGCATACGTTGTTGCAACAAAAAATTGGGGAACTGGTGCTGGATTAGTTGCCGGGGGCTCATTACTTGTTGATTATATGCTGACAGTTGCGGTATCTGTAACAGCTGGGACTGAAGCGATTACTTCAGCAATTCCATCATTAAGCGCACATAGTGTCGGGATTTCAATTTTAATTGTTCTTTTCATTATGACTTTGAATTTGCGGGGAATGCGCGAGTCAGCTTCATTTTTAACCGTTCCAGTTTACTTCTTCGTGATAATGATTATTGCGTTAGTTATCTGGGGTGTTATTAACATCTTGTCTGGCAATATCGAGTATACTGCAGCTGCTAAAGTTGGATCATATGTTCCAGGAATGACAGTTGTATTATTCCTTAAGGCATTTTCAGCTGGTTCATCTTCATTAACAGGTGTGGAAGCAATCAGTAATGCGGTACCTAATTTTAAGGAACCTAAAAAAAGAAATGCAGCTAACACATTAGCAATAATGTCATTAATTTTAGCAATCTTCTTTGCTGGAATTACTTTTTTAAGTTACTATATTGGTGTGTTACCAAATGAACACCAAACTGTATTATCTCAGATTGGTGAAGCTGTATTTGGAAAAGGAATTTTTTATTACTTACTTCAATTATCAACTGCAATGATTTTAGCGGTTGCTGCTAATACAGGTTTTTCAGCTTTTCCAATTTTGGCATATAATTTAGCTAAAGATAAATTTATGCCACATATGTTTATGGATAAAGGTGATCGTCTAGGTTACTCTAATGGGATTATTTCGCTTGCTATTGGCGCAATCGTATTGATTTTTATTTTTAAAGGACAAACTAACTTATTAATTCCGTTATATGCGGTTGGAGTTTTTGTTCCGTTTACATTATCGCAATCAGGGATGATTGTTCACTGGTTAAGAGAAAGAGGAAAGAATTGGGTGTTAAATGCCGCAGTTAACTTACTCGGGGCTTTAATATCATTAGCACTAGTTATTTTCTTATTCTGGTTACATTTTGATAATGTTTGGCCATACCTCGTAATCATGCCAGTCTTATTATTTGGCTTTTATAAGATTCATGATCACTATGTTAAGATTGCTGCTCAATTACGTTTGGGTGTGGAAGTTGATACTCATAAATATGAAGGTTCAACAGTTATTGTTTTAGTTAGTTCTGTAACTCATGTTACTGAAGGTGCTATAAATTATGCTCGTTCAATTGGGGATTATGTCATTGCAATGCACGTATCTTTTGATACAAATCCGAAAAAAGAACATGAAACTGCTAAGGAATTTAAACAAGCGTTTCCTGATGTGCGTTTTGTAGATTTACATTCATCATATCGTTCTGTTTCAGTTCCGGTTGTTCGTTTTTGTGATGTAATTGCTAAGAACGCTGCTGAGAGAAATAGTTCAGTGACAGTTTTAGTACCGCAATTCGTGCCAAAGAAACCATGGCAAAACATCTTGCATAACCAAACTGCTTTAAGATTACGGACGGCATTAAATACAAGAGAAAATATCATTGTTTCAACATATAATTACCACTTGAAGAAATAATGATTTTATGAGATTAAAAAGAGTTGGAGTTCCAACTCTTTTTTAGTTTTAAAAGTCTCGTGGAAGTAATGACGGACAAAGTGAAATATGTTAATATATGAATTAATATATATTTTCAAGATGAATGTGAAATTTACTAGAAAAAGAGGACTAGTTATGTATGGGATTATAGCTACGTTATTTGTGACGATGCTTCTTTCAGTGATATTAACCCCATTTGTACGACTAATGGCTTTTAAGTGTGGGGCGGTTGATAATCCAAATGCCCGACGAGTTAATCAAGTAGTCATGCCGACAATGGGTGGATTAGCTATTTTCTTAGCTTTTAATTTAACGAATATATTTTTATTATATAAGCAATATAATCCGGAGCAATTTTGGGCATTATTATTAGCCAGATTATTATTATAGCTACCGGGATAATTGATGATATTTTTGAATTGACACCTAAAAGAAAAATTTTGGGAATTTTACTTGGTGCTTTAGTAATATTTTTTGTTGCCAAAATTAAAATGACCACGTTGACCTTACCTTTTATAGGGATGGTAAAGTTGGGATGGATGAGTTTTCCAATCACAATTATATGGATATTAGCAATCACGAACGCGGTTAATTTAATTGATGGATTAGATGGATTAGCCACAGGCGTATCGATAATTGCAATTTCAACGAGTGCGATAACAGGATTTTTCTTTTTAAATACTACAAGCATTTATATTTCAATAATGATGTTTAATCTTGTATTTGCTTTACTTGGATTTCTGCCATATAATTTCAATCCTGCCAAAATTTATTTAGGTGATACGGGATCGCTGTTTATTGGATTTATGATTTCGGTGTTTTCATTATATGGTTTAAAAAATGCCACGTTCATCAGTATAATTATCCCTGTGATTATTTTAGGGGTTCCGATAACAGATACATTTTTTGCTATTTTGAGACGTTTTTTAAATAATGTTCCGATTTCACAAGCAGATAAGCATCACTTGCACCACCAGTTGATGCAAATGGGACTTTCACATCGGCAAACAGTTTTAGTGATTTATGGAATTGCTTTGATATTCTCAATGATTTCTTTGTTATACCCAATTTCAAGTTTACTAGGATCATTATTGTTGACTATTGCGACTTTATTTGGATTAGAAATTTTCGTTGAACAAATTGGTTTGATGGGACCTAATCGGACGCCGTTGTTAGATTTTATTAAAAAAGTCGTTTTATTTACTGAAGAAAATGATGTAATTAATAAAAAAAATAAAAAATAATTCCTTTCTTGACGTATTTTATACGTGAAGGGAGGAATTTTTTGTTAGCTACGAAATATTATGGACGTTTGGTGTTAAAAAGCGATGTTCCAAAAGAAATATTAGACAATAATCCATTTGAAGAAATGGAAGCAATTTGTATAAAAAATGGTAAGATATTATGTAATCGATGTGGACAAATAACAAATAAAAATCAAGGGTACCTACCTAATAATAACTATTACTGTCCTAAATGTATTATCTTAGGGAGAATGTCAACTCTGCAAAAATTAGTCTATCTTCCTAATATGAAAGAAAAATTTACATTACCCAATGAAGTTCTAACTTGGAAGGGAAATTTATCAAAATATCAACAAAAGTGTTCCCAAGAATTGCAAACGGCAATTGAAAAAAGACAACGTTTTTTGCTTTGGGCAGTTACCGGAGCTGGAAAAACAGAAATGCTTTTTAAGCCGCTTGAAAGAGGGATTAAAGCGGGGTTACGCATTGCAATTGCTTCGCCGCGAGTTGATGTGTGTAATGAGTTATTTCCGCGAATCGATGCAGCATTTAAACATGTCTCTAAAATCTTGTTACATGGTAGGACAGATGTAAAGTATGAATATACGCAAATTGTTGTATGCACAACGCATCAATTATTAAATTTTAAGGCCGCGTTTGATATTTTAATTATTGATGAAGTTGATTCTTTTCCTTATGTTAATGACAATGGCTTAAAATTTGCAGCACAAAAAGCAATTAAAGATAATGGAGCATTAATTTATTTAACTGCGACGCCTAGTCATGAATTATCGCAGCAAATAAAAAGAAACCAACTAATAACGAGCTATTTGCCGTTAAGATTTCACCAAAATCCATTACCAGAAATTAAATTATTATTCAGTAATAATTGGTGGCAAGAAATAAGTGAAAAAAAGCAATTGAATCGCAAGGTGATTAAAATTTTAAAACAGTGGGTTCAAAGTGAAAATCAATTTTTAATTTTTGTTCCTCATGTAAGTATGCTTGAAGCAGTTTTTCAAGTAATTCAAGAAAATTTGCCTGCAAATATAAAAGGACAAACAGTTCATGCCCAAGATCCACTGCGTATTGAAAAAGTTCAAATGATGCGTGATAAAGAAATCCGATATTTGATAACGACAACAATTTTAGAACGAGGGGTAACTTTTCCAAAAATTGATTTAATAGTACTAGGCGCGGATAATGAAGTGTTTTCAATATCGTCATTAGTACAGATTGCAGGAAGAGTGGGGCGAAGTTTAGACCGACCTAAAGGAGACGTTTATTTTATGTGTGATAACTATACTAAGACGGTTCATAAAGCCAAACAGCAGATAATTTTTTTAAATCGGAAAGCAAAGAAGATGTTAGCAAATGAATAATTGTATACTTTGCCACAGAAAATTATTTCAAAAAATTGAAAGTCAATGGTTATTCTCCTTAAAACCCTTATCAAAAGCGACGATTTGTGAAGAATGTGAACAAACTTTCGTTACATTTGAAAATGAAGAAATTTGCGAAGCTGTGGACGCCTAGAAAAACAAAAATGGTGTCAAGATTGTTTACGTTGGAAAGAAAAAGGATATCTTTCATTGCATAATCGCGCGATATTTGTATATCAAAATGAAGCTATGAAAGATTATTTTCAAAAATATAAATTTATGGGGGATTATTATATGCGAAATGTATGGCAAGCAAAATTTAGCCAATATATTCGAAAAAATTATCCACCCAAAAAATGGAGATATATTCCAATTCCGGTCTCTCAAGCAACGATGCAAACTAGGGGATTCAATCAAGTTGAAGGTTTAATTAAAGGATTGAAATTAGATCATGATTTGATAGTTGCCCAACAATCGAAGCAAGTTCAATCACAAAAAAATCGAAAACAACGCATGGAAAATCATCAAATATTTGAATATGTCGGTCCAAAGATAATTAACCAAAAGAATATTTTACTAATTGATGATATCTATACAACCGGTAGAACGTTGTATTTTGCGCAAGAATTAGTTCAGAAACATACTGTTAAAGAGATAAAATCTGTAACTTTAGCACGGTAAAAAAATGTTATAAAAAAAAATATTAAAATTAATAAATTTTTTATTTGATATTTAAAGCGCTTTCTATTATAATAAAAGCAGAAAGAGTGATAAAAGTATAATTTTATACTCTCTCGAAAAGCTGGAAATTTCCAGTTGTGAAAGGAGAGATTACCATGTTAAAGATCAATGTTCGTGGTGAAAATATCGAAGTTACAGGAGCAATCCGTGAATACGTAGAAAAGAAACTTGAAAAATTAGAAAAGTTCTTTACTCCTAACACAGAAGCAACTGCACACGTTAATTTAAAAGTTTACTCAAATAAAAATGCGAAGGTTGAGGTTACTGTTCCGTTACCATACTTAACTTTAAGAGCAGAAGAAACTTCTCAAGATATGTATGGAAGTATTGATTTGGTAACAGACAAGCTTGAACGTCAAATCAGAAAATTCAAAACAAAAGTGAACCGTAAATCACGTGAAAAAGGTATTGCAAATTTTGAATTTGTAACGCCAACAAGTGAAACTGAAAATACAGAAGAAAAAGAATTAGAGATCGTTCGTACAAAGCGTCTATCACTAAAGCCTATGGATAGTGAAGAAGCTGTCTTACAAATGGATATGTTAGGACACGATTTTTTTGTGTATGAAGATGCAAATGATGGTAGTGTAAATATTGTTTACCGTCGTCGTGATGGAAAGTATGGCTTAATTGAAGCAAGCGATAAATAATTTCGGAAAAAATAAAGGAATTAGGAAGTAATTTGGCTCTTTGTCAATTAATACTGATGAAGAAAATTAATTAAATATATTCAAAAAGATAATGGTTAAGTAGATTTTAAACCAAGCTGCTTAGCCGTTATTTTTTTGCGCATTTTTTCTTTAATATTTAGAGTGCCTGCGGTAGATTCAAGACATCTTTGGACAGTATTACTAGAAACGTGGTAATCAAAAGCAGAGGCTTTCATTGATGTATTTTTCTTAAAATTAACAACAATATGTTGTTTAATATTGTTTAAAATAAAACAATGTTCTTCAACACCAGAAATCGGGAATACACGAGTTAAACGACAATTCTTACAGATGAATTTTTGTTTACGAACTTCCATATAATATGGGTATCTTTAATTCCTGTTAAAAATTTAATAATATTAGACATAGAGAAGCCAATCTTTTCTTAGAGAAACCGGGGTTCAGTCGACTTCTCTTTTTTTGTACAATTTTACACCAAAAAAATTCTCATCAGTACAGAATAGTATAGAACTAGTAATTTTCTTAATCCCTTTATTTTTTCTGTTTCTAATTGACTTAAAATATTTCATTTGTGGTGATTTAATGTTAAAATAGCAATTGGTATAATCTCAAGATTATAATGAGAAAAATGTGTGAATAGGAAGGAATTGACTTATGGCAAATCTTCTTAAAAAATGGGTGGAAAGTGATAAACGCGAACTTAGACGCCTAGGTAAAATTGCTGATAAAGTAGAATCACTTGCTGATGCAATGGCAGCTTTATCAGATGAAGAATTAAAAGCAAAAACTAATGAATTTAAAAAAAGATATCAAGATGGTGAATCACTTGATCATATGTTACCGGAAGCATATGCAGTATGTCGTGAAGGAGCACGCCGTGTATTAGGATTGTATCCATATCGTGTTCAAATTATCGGTGGAACGGTATTGCACGAGGGAAACATTGCCGAAATGAGAACTGGGGAAGGAAAAACCCTTACAGCTACAATGCCTGTATATTTAAATGCGATTTCAGGAAAAGGGGTTCACGTTGTTACTGTTAACGAATATCTTTCAGAACGTGATGCTACTGAAATGGGTGAATTGTACACTTGGCTTGGTTTAACTGTTGGTTTGAATGTCGCTGACAAAACACCTGAAGAAAAACGTGCGGCTTATAATGCTGATATCACATATTCAACTAACAGTGAATTAGGTTTCGATTATCTTCGTGATAACATGGTTGTTTATAAAGAAGATATGGTGCAACGTCCTTTGAATTTTGTTTTAGTCGATGAAGTTGACTCAATTTTAATTGATGAAGCGAGAACACCATTGATTATTTCTGGACAAGCAACAGGAACAACAACCTTATACACAAGAACAGACCGTTTCGCTAAGACTTTAGTTGAAGATGATGATTTTAAAATTGATTTAGAATCTAAGACAGTTGCTTTAACTGAAGAAGGTATTCAAAAAGCTGAAAAATACTTTAACTTAAATAACTTATATGATCCAGATAATATGGCATTAAACCACCACTTGGATAATGCTTTACGTGCTAACTTCATTATGCTTCGTGATAAAGATTACGTGGTGCGTGAAGGCGAAGTAATGATTGTTGATCAATTTACAGGTCGTATTATGGATGGTCGTCGCTATTCTGATGGACTTCACCAAGCAATTGAAGCAAAAGAACATGTGGAAATTGAAGAAGAAACTAAGACAATGGCTAACATTACTTACCAAAACTTCTTTAGAATGTATAATAAATTATCTGGAATGACTGGGACAGCTAAAACTGAACGTGAAGAATTCCGTGAAATTTATAATATGGAAGTTATTACAATTCCAACTAACCGTCCTATTCAACGTGTTGATAAACCTGATTTATTATATCCAACTCTTCAAAGTAAATTTAATGCAGTTGTGGAAGATGTAAAACAACGCCATGAAGCTGGACAACCAGTTTTAGTTGGGACAGTGGCTGTTGAAACGTCTGAATTACTTTCAAACATGCTTGATCAACAAGGAATTCCACATTCAGTTTTAAATGCTAAAAATCACGCTAAGGAAGCTGAAATTGTTATGAATGCCGGTCAACGTGGTGCAGTAACAATTGCTACTAACATGGCCGGACGTGGTACTGATATCAAATTAGGACCGGGAGTACGCGAAATTGGTGGACTTGCTGTTATTGGGACAGAACGTCATGAATCACGAAGAATTGATAATCAGTTACGTGGACGTGCTGGTCGTCAAGGGGACCCAGGATCAACACAATTCTATCTTTCTTTAGAAGATGAATTGATGTTACGTTTCGGTTCAGAACGCATTAAGAACTTCTTAGAACGGATGAAAGTTGCCGATGAAGATGCAGTAATTCAATCTAAGATGATTACTAAACAAGTCGAATCAGCTCAAAAACGTGTTGAAGGTAATAACTATGATACACGTAAGCAAGTTTTACAATATGATGATGTTATGCGTGCTCAACGTGAAGTGATTTACTCTCAAAGACAACAAGTTATCATGGAAGATAAGAGCCTTAAAGGAATCATTATGCCAATGATTGAACGTACAGTTAAGCATAATGTATTAAACAATACGCAAGGTGATAAGAGTCAATGGAACTTGGATGGAATTATCGATTTTGCCATTGCTGCAATGGTTAAAGATGATACAATTAGCACTGCTGATTTAGAAGGTAAAACTCCTAACCAAATGATTGAATATTTAATGCAACGTGCTGAAGAAGTTTATGCACAAAAAGCTGAACAACTTTATGATGAAAGCCAAATGCTAGAATTTGAAAAGGTTGTTATTTTACGGGTGGTTGATTCATTATGGACTGATCATATTGATGAAATGGATCAATTGCGTCAATCAATTGGCTTACGTGGATATGGACAATTAAATCCACTTGTTGAATATCAACAAGATGGTTTCAGAATGTTTGAACAAATGGTAGGCGCTATCGAATATGATGTAACGCGCTTATTCCTAAAAGCTGAAATTCGTCAAGATATGAAACGTTAATTTTAAAAGCTTGGATAATGATAGAAATATCAGGACCGAGCTTTTTTTAGAAAGGTAAGGGATGTAAATGAAATTTGAAACGGCAGAACTTAAACAAGAAATAGAAGAGATGAAACAAAAAGTCTCTGAGTTTAGGGGGTCTCTTTGACTTAGATGCTTTAGAAGAACAAATCGCAGAAAATGAGTCAAAGATGGCTGATCCAACCTTTTGGGATAATCAAGAAACCGCCCAAAAAGTTATTAATGAAAATAATGGATTGAAAGCCAAATATGATACTTTTCATCAATTAAGTGAAAAAGTAGATGAATTGGATGTTTCATTAGAATTGTATTTAGAAGAACCAGATGAAGATTTAGAACAAGAAATAGAAATTCAACGTGAAGAAACTAATAAGTTGTTGCAAAGTTATCAATTAGGCTTACTGTTAAATGGACCTTATGATGGTAATAATGCAATTTTAGAAATACACCCAGGAGCAGGTGGTACCGAGTCACAAGATTGGGGATCAATGTTATTGCGAATGTATACAAGATGGGCGCAACAACATGGCTTTAAGGTTGAAACGATGGATTATCAACCGGGTGATGAAGCAGGAATTAAAAGTGTTACTTTAATGATTGAAGGTCAAAATGCTTTTGGATATTTAAAGAGTGAAAAAGGGGTTCATCGCTTAGTGCGGATTTCACCGTTTGATTCAGCAGGAAGACGCCACACATCGTTTGCTTCAGTTAATGTGATGCCAGAATTAGATGATTCTGTGGAAGTTGAATTAAGACCTGAAGATATTAAAATGGAAGTTTTCCGGGCAAGTGGAGCTGGGGGACAACATATTAATAAGACCTCTTCAGCGGTGCGTTTGATTCACATTCCAACTGGAATTGTGGTTTCAAGTCAAGCTCAACGTTCTCAGTTCCAAAACCGTGCGACTGCTGAAAGCATGCTTCGTTCAAAATTATATCAATTAGAAATGGAAGAAAAAGAAAAGCAAAGAGCCGCAATTCAAGGAGAGCAACTTGATATCGGTTGGGGTTCGCAAATTCGTTCATATGTATTTCATCCATATACAATGGTAAAAGATCATCGTACTAGCTACGAAACTGGTAATGGTCAAGCCGTGATGGACGGAGATTTAGATCCATTTATGAATGCATATTTGCAATGGAATTTAAAAAGAAGTAATTAAGAGTTAGGCACAAATCCCTAACTCTTTTTTCTTAGGGGAAAACTTGCTTAACCCTTGATAATATAGGTCTTATTATCTTGAATAATAAGTGGGAAAATTGATATACTAAAAGAGACGATTTTAAAGGGAGGTTATTGTAATGGAAATCCTTAGCTTGATATTAAATTATCTGGGGGCACCGATTCTATGGCTAGGAATTCTAGCGGTTATTTTTTCCTATAATCAACGCGTAAAAAAAGAGCGCAAACAGTTTCGAGTTGCGATTAACAAAGATTTTTTTGAAGGTAGAATTTTTATTAAATATGGCCTTTTATTTGCGATAGTAAGTAGCGTTCTTGCGATAATTACAGGAATTACATTACCTGTTCAAAGTATTATAATTTATCAATTAATCGTAGTTTTAGCATGTTTATTAAGAGGCTTTTCGGATATTTCTTTTCTAACTAGTCTATTCGTATTTTTTATGAGTGGAATATTTTTTTCGAATGAATTGAATTTAGGAAAAGTTTTTAATGATAATACAGCAACAAATTGGCTAGCCTTAGTTTTTGTAAGTTTTATCTTAGAATATCTTTTAATTGGAAGCTTCAAAAAAGAATCGCTTACCCCAGAATTAAAGAAGGGAAAAAGGGGGCGCAAAATTGTTAATTATTTTGGACGCCAAACAACAGTTTTTCCAATGTTAATCCTGATTCCAAGCGGAGATATGGGGCAAGTAATGAAATTTTGGCCAATTTTAAATATTGGAAATCATACATTTACATTAGCCGTGTTACCATTTTTAATGAGTGTAGGATTAAAAGTTACAAAATATTCTAAAGAAGAAAGTATTAAGTTAAAGTTAAAAGATGTGAAATTAATGTCAATCTTAGCGTTGTTAGCTGTAATTGGAAGTTTTATCACAAAAGATGAAATGTTGGCAGTAAGCTCATTGCTTTGATGTTAATTGTAGATGCTTATTTAACGATTAAGCGGAGAAATAAAGAAAAGCAAATCGACACGGGTTATGTTCAAACTGATGAAGGGATTCGAATTATTGCCGTTAAACCTGATACTCCAGCTGCTAAAATGAATTTACATGCGGGAGATACTATTTTAACTTGCAATAATATTCCGGTAAATACAGAAGACGAATTTTATCGTGCTATTCAAAAAAATGCGGCCTATTGTCATATTAAAGCTAAAACATATGGCGGTGATTTAATAATCGTTGAGAGTGCAATTTTTAAAGATTCACCGCATGAAATTGGGTTGGTGTTATTTCGTTAATTAAAGAGGTGATAAGATGAAAAAAGTACTCGTTGTTGATGATGAAATTTCAATTGTAACTTTATTAAAATATAATTTGGAAAAAGAAAATTATGAAGTAACTACAGTTGATGATGGTCAAGACGCGTTGGAACAAGGGCTAACAAATAATTATGATTTTATTATCCTGGATTTAATGTTACCAAGTTTAAATGGAATTGAAGTCGTAAAAAAATTGCGCCAAGAAAAAATTGAAACCCCAATTTTAATTTTAACGGCTAAAGATGATGAATATGACAAAGTAATAGGATTAGAATTAGGCGCCGATGATTACTTGACAAAACCTTTTTCTCCTAGAGAAGTTATTGCAAGATTAAAAGCAATTGCTAGAAGAGTAAGTAAGCTTCAAAAAGTAGAGCAACAAAATAGAATTAAAGAAGAAAGTAAGTATATTTTTGGTCAATTTAGAGTTGATCGCGATAAGTATCTTCTTTTTAGAAATAATGAAATTGTTAAGTTAACTCCTAAGGAAATTGAATTATTAATGTATTTCCTAGAAAAACGTGGAAAAGCGTTAAGCCGTGATGAATTATTGAATCATGTTTGGGGATTTGATTTCATTGGTCAAACTAGAATTGTTGATATGCATGTTAGTCATTTACGTGAAAAAATTGAAGAAAATGCTAAAACACCGAAGTATATAAAGACGGTTCGTGGTTTTGGATATCGATTTGATGGTGATGACGATGAATAGTTTAAAAAAAATAATCATAAATTTTTTGGGAATAGCAACTTGTATTATAGTTGCTGTTTTTGTAATCTCGGATTTTAAGATAAATAAGTTTGTTAATAACATTAATCACCAATGGAGTGAGTTATTAATAATGGTTATTTTGTTATTAATGATGAAGTTATTTTTTGATTATCGAAGATATTTACTTGAACAAAAACAAATTGAGTTAATCAATAGTGAAATTAAGCGGATTGAAAAAAATCATGAACTAAAGGGGAGTTTGCATGAAGGAAATCCGTATTTAAAATTATTCCAATCACTTGAAATGATTAAGCAAAAGCAAGATCGCTTACTCAGAAAATATAGTATGCAAAGACGAGGATATTTAAGTTTGCTGGAATATCTTGAAGATGGAATTGCACTAATTGATGTAAAAGGAAAAGTGAAATATTATAACAGTTCTATGAGAGATTTATTTGGTGTTTCAACTAGTTTGAAAAATACTGATTATCGAGATTGGATTTATGATATAGGTATTCAAAAAATAATTAAAAAAACAATTGAAATGCGCTCAGATCAAAGAGAATTAGCTGAGTTTAGAAGTTTCAAATATAAGAATAAAAATATGTTTGCCAATATTCATACAATCTTTATTCCAGATGAAAAAAGAGATGTTATGATGATTATTATTAAAGACATCACAATGTTAAAGGAAAAAGAGAAGCGACAATCTGAATTAATAAGTAATGTTAGCCATGAAATTAGGACACCAATTACTTCAATTATGGGATTTAGTGAAACTTTACTGGAAGGTGCTAAAGATGAACCGGAAATTTTAGAAGAATTTTTAGGAATTATCTATAAAGAAAGTAAAAAACTAAATGAAATGGTTGAAGATATGCTTGTTTTGGCAAAAGAAGGTAATCAAAGAGAACTTGTTATTGAAAAGATAAATCTTTATCAAATGATAGTTGAGATTTTTAAATTAAGAAAAAAGGAACTTTTACAAAAGGACATCTCTTATTCAATTAATATGCCTGAAGATACACTGGTTCATTGTGATCGAATTAAGCTAAAGCATATTATTGAGAATTTAATTCAAAATGCGATTAGGTATAATTGTCAAGGCGGAAAAATTATCATAAAATTAAATGATTTTAATCAAGATAGTTGGAGCTTATCTGTAGTTGATACAGGGATTGGAATTTCAATTGAAGAACAAGAAAAAGTTTTTGAACGTTTCTATCGGGTTGATAAGTCTCATAGTAAAAAAATTAATGGAACCGGTTTAGGCTTAGCAATCGTTAAAGATTCAATTGAAATCCTTTCAGGGAGAATAAATTTAAAAAGTAAGTTAAATGAAGGAACCGAAGTTAAGATTGTAATTCCTAACTTCATTATGAATCAAAGAGGTGAGATGAATGAAAATCTATAAATCAAAAAATGATCGCTTAATTGCAGGAGTTTGTGGTGGATTAGCAAAAGCATTCAATTTAAAGGCTAACTATTTGCGGATTATATTAGTAGGATTAACCTTAATATTAGGTCTTATAAAAGAAAACTTAGTTATTATTACTCCAGGGTTATATTTAATTACAGCTTTATTTTTAGATTACGATAAAAATGAAGTGCCTAAAAGTTTATTTGTTAAGATTATTGAAAGGTTGATTGATTCTGAAGAGCAAACAACAAATCAGCAAGTAAAACAAAAAAATAATGGACGTAAGCAATTAACAGATGTTCAAGAAAGAGATGTAAAAAAGAAGTAGAGTAGAGGAATTAAATGTTAAGGTATCTTATTCAAAGAATTATTATTAATACAATCATGTTTTTAGCAATTGCAGGATTTTTTCCAATGAAATTTCAAGTTCAAAATGTTTTGGTTGCAGTCATAGCGGCAATCGTTTTATCGCTTTTGAATATAATTGTAAAACCATTGTTAATGATTATTACAATGCCGATAACTGTGGCCACGATGGGAATATCAATGCTATTTATTAATGCTTTGATCTTAGAATTAACGTCATATATTTTGGGCGGAGCTTTTCATTTTTATAGCTTCGGAACAGCCCTAATGGTGGCGATTATAATGAGTGTAGTAAATGGTATTTTGTCAATCCATGCAAGTGAAAAAAACTCTTAATTTAAACCATGAAAACGTTTTATAAAATGTGGTAAAATTAACTTAAATGTTAAAGGAGGGCTAGGAAATGAATAGTGTAACAGTTAAAGAAATTATTGATTCAATTGGACTTGAAGTCTTTTATGGCGAAGAATTTGTTCAAGAAAAGAAAATAACAACAAGTGATATTTCTCGTCCTGGATTAGAATTAACCGGATATTTTGAATATTATCCACAAGAACGCGTTCAATTATTAGGGATGACAGAAGTTTCCTTTGCGCATCAAATGAAAAATGTTGATAAAAGTCAAATTATGCGACGGTTATGTGGGAAAGATACACCATGCTTTGTTATTTCTCGTGGATTAAAAGTTCCAGAAGAGCTTGAAAAGGCCGCAAGAGAAAAGCATATTCCAATTTTAGTATCAACGTTACCAACTTCACGTTTATCGTCAAAACTTACTGACCTATTAGAAAATAGGTTAGCTGAAAGAAAATCGATGCATGGAGTATTGATGGATATTTATGGTTTAGGGGTATTTATCACAGGGGATTCCGGTGTTGGTAAATCTGAAACAGCCCTCGATTTAATCAAAAGAGGACACCGTTTAATTGCAGATGATCGTGTGGAAGTTTGGCAAAAAGATGAACAAACAGTTGCCGGTGAAGCTCCAAAAATTTTAAATCATTTACTTGAAATCCGTGGTATCGGAATTATTGATGTAATGAATCTTTATGGTGCCGGAGCTGTACGTCAAGAGACTGAAATTGATGTCATCATGCACCTAGAAGACTGGAGTCCGGATAAACAATTTGATCGTTTAGGGTCAGGGGAAGAATATCAACAGTTGTTTGATGTCAAAATTCCAAAGATTACTGTTCCAGTTAAAATTGGACGTAATATTGCAATCATTATCGAAGCAGCAGCGATGAACTTTAGGGCAAAAACAATGGGATATGATGCAACAAAGACATTTGAAAATAATTTAAACGAGTTAATTAATGAAAATTCAGCTCGTCAAGATATTTAAGGTGAAAAACAATGTTAGGAAATATTAACCCAATTGCAATAGAACTTGGACCTTTTCAAATTCGATGGTACGGACTCATTATTGCAAGTGCAGTGTTAATTGCAACTTTTCTGTCAGTGCGCGAAGGAAAAAAGCATGGAATATTGGAAGATGATATCTATGACTTGTTATTAAGGGCGTTGCCGGTAGCGATTATTTCTGCACGGATTTATTATGTGATTTTTGAATGGTCGTACTACAAAAATCATTTAAGTGAAATTTATCGGATTTGGGATGGCGGTATTGCAATTTACGGTGCGCTGATTGGTGCTATTATAACAATTATTATTTTTTGTCGTAAAAGATCCATTGAAATTTGGAATTTGTTAGATGTTTTAGCGCCAAATGTCATCTTGGCTCAAGGAATTGGCCGCTGGGGTAATTTCACTAATCAAGAGGCACATGGCAGCAAAACAACGTTAGAATTTCTCCAAAATTTACATATACCGGAGTTTATAATCAAACAAATGCAAATAGCAGGAAGCTATTATCAGCCAACATTTTTGTATGAATCACTTTGGGATATTGGTGGTTTTATAGTGCTATGTGTATTACGAAAGCAACATCATTTATTAAAAAATGGAGAAGTTGTTTTATCATATGTAATGTGGTATGCATTTGGAAGATTTTTCATTGAAGGGTTACGAACAGATAGTTTGATGCTTGGTGGAATCAGAGTTTCGCAATGGTTATCCGTGTTATTAATTATCGGAGCACTAGTAATCTTTTTCTACCGAAGACAACACAATTCGAACTTACAGTGGTATAATAAAAATACATGAAATGTAAAATTAAAAGAATGAAAATATGGGAGAGTGTATCGATGAGTTGGGAAAAAACATATCAACTATGGGATAAGAATACTGAATTACCAACAGATTTGCGTCAAAGTTTAGATGAATTAAAGGAAAATAAAGAGACATTAGAAGATGCCTTCTATGCTCCACTTGAATTTGGAACTGCAGGGATGCGTGGTGTCTTAGGTGCTGGAATTAATCGGATGAATATTTATACAGTTCGCCAAGCAACTGAAGGATTAGCAATGCTAATGGACGGCTTAAGCGAAGATGTAAAAAAACGCGGTGTAGCAATTAGCTATGATTCACGTCATCATTCACAAGACTTTGCTTTTGAAGCTGCGCGTGTATTAGGGCAACATAACATTCCAACATATGTGTTTGAAAGTTTACGCCCAACTCCAGAATTATCATTTGCTGTGCGCCATTTGCATACATATGCTGGTATCATGATTACAGCAAGTCATAATCCAAAACAATATAATGGTTATAAAATTTATGGTGAAGACGGGGCACAAATGCCACCAAAAGAATCAGATTTAATTACTGAATATATTCGCAAAGTTGACGATTTATTTGCAATCAAAGTTGCTAATAAAGATAGCTTAATTAACGAAGGTCTTTTGAAGATTGTTGGTAGTGAAATTGATAAACCATATCTTGATGAAATTAAGAGCGTAACTATTAATCAAGAACTAGTAGCAGAAGAAGGAAAAGCAATGAAGTTAATTTTCACTCCGTTGCATGGTACTGGTGCAATGTTAGGTGAAAAAGCTCTTAGACAAGCTGGTTTTGAAAACTTTACGATGGTACCAGAACAAGCTACACCTGATGCTGATTTTTCAACAGTTAAATTACCAAACCCAGAAGATCCAGCAGCTTTTGATCTTGCAATTAAACTTGGTAAGCAACAAGGTGCTGATTTATTAATTGCGGTTGATCCTGATGCTGACCGTTTAGGTGCTGCGGTTCGTCAACCAAGTGGAGAATATCAATTATTAACTGGTAATCAAATTGCGGCAATTATGCTTAACTATATCTTAACTGCTAGAAAAGAAGCAGGTAGTTTGCCAGCTAATGCAGCAGCGGTAAAATCTATCGTTTCAAGTGAATTTGCAACTAAAGTAGCAGAAAGTTATAACGTTAAGATGATTAATGTATTAACGGGATTTAAGTTTATTGCTGAACAAATTAAGAATTTTGAAGATACAAATTCAAATACATTCATGTTTGGTTTTGAAGAAAGTTATGGATATCTTGTACGTTCATTTGTACGTGATAAGGATTCAATTCAAGCTTTAGTATTATTAGCTGAAGTAGCAGCTTACTATAATAAACAAGGTAAAAATTTATATGATGGACTGCAAGAACTTTTTGAAAAGCATGGATATTTTGCAGAAAAAACAACCTCATTAACATTTGATGGTGTTGAAGGGGTTCAACAAATTAAAGATTTAATGACTAAATTTAGAAATGAATCACCAGTTGATTTTGCCGGTTATAAAGTAGTAGCAATGGAAGATTTTGATAAATCTGAAAAGCGCTATACTAATGGGACAGTTGAAAAAATTGATATGCCAAAATCTAATGTATTAAAATATCTTCTAGAAGATGGAACTTGGATTGCAGTTCGTCCTTCAGGAACAGAACCAAAAATCAAGTTTTATATTGGAACTCACGGCAAAGATCAAGACCAAGCAAATGAAAAACGAGCATCATTCGATAGTGCAATTCAATCATTTGTAAAATAATACTCCAAAGAGGCTTAGAAATACTCTAAGCCTCTTTTTACACCCTTCAAAACGGGTATGTGTTACAATATATTTACAATATTGATGCAGAAAACGAGGTTTTGTAAGTGATTGAACGACAAACAGATCGGAAGTTTGAATTAGTTTCTAAATATCAACCAACCGGCGATCAACCTGAAGCGATTAAAGAATTAACGACAGGAATAAAAGAAGGGAAAAAAGCCCAAATTCTTTTAGGTGCAACTGGAACGGGAAAAACATTTACTATTTCGAATGTAATTAAAAACGTAAATAAGCCAACGTTGGTATTGGCTCATAATAAAACTTTAGCAGGGCAACTTTATGGGGAATTTAAAGAATTTTTTCCAAATAATGCAGTGGAATATTTTGTAAGTTATTATGATTATTATCAACCTGAGGCTTATGTTCCATCCAGCGATACTTATATTGAAAAAGACTCCGCAATTAATGATGAAATTGATAAGTTACGTCACTCAGCTACGAGTTCGCTTTTAGAACGAAACGATGTAATTGTTGTGGCATCAGTTTCTTCAATTTTCGGTTTAGGTGATCCTAGAGAATATCAAGCACACATGCTTTCGTTAAGAGAAGGTCAAGAAATAGAACGGAATGAGTTGTTAGCTCAGTTAGTAGAAAATCAATATGATCGCAATGATATTGATTTTCAACGGGGACGTTTTCGTGTTCGAGGTGATGTGGTTGAAATTTTTCCTGCTTCACGGGATGAAATTGCTTTGAGAGTTGAATTCTTTGGAGATGAAATTGATCGAATTCGTGAAATTAATCCATTAACAGGAGAAATTATCGCTGAAAGAGAGCATATTACCATTTTTCCCGCAACTCACTTTATGACGAATGAAGAAAAACTTAAGCATGCAATTGAAAGAATTGAAAATGAATTAAAAACACAACTAAAAAAATTACGTGATGAAGATAAATTACTTGAAGCGCAACGTCTAGAACAACGAACGACTTATGATATTGAAATGTTGAAAGAAGTGGGATATTGTTCTGGAATTGAAAATTATTCACGCCATATGGAAGGTAGAAGTGAAGGTGAACCGCCATTTACTTTATTAGATTTCTTTCCAGATGACTTTTTGATTGTTGTTGATGAATCGCACGTTACAATGCCTCAAGTTCGAGGAATGTATAACGGTGACCGAGCAAGAAAACAAATGTTAGTGGATTATGGTTTTCGTTTACCAAGTGCTCTTGATAATCGTCCTTTAACGCGTGACGAATTTGAAGATCATGTTAATCAAATTATCTATATGTCAGCAACACCTGGACCATATGAAGAAGAACAAACAAGCACAGTAGTTCAACAAATTATCCGTCCAACTGGATTGTTAGACCCTAATATTGAAGTGCGTCCAATTATGGGGCAAATGGATGATTTAGTTGGTGAAATTAATAAAAGAGTTGAACGCGATGAACGTGTTTTCATAACGACTTTAACTAAAAAAATGGCAGAAGATTTAACAGATTACTTCAAAGAAATGGGAATAAAGGTTAAATATTTACACTCTGACATTAAAACTTTAGAACGGACTGAAATTGTACGTGATTTACGGCGTGGAAAATTTGATGTTTTAATTGGAATTAATTTATTGCGGGAAGGAATTGACGTCCCTGAAGTTTCACTAGTAGCGATTTTGGATGCTGATAAAGAAGGGTTCCTTAGAAATGAACGTTCACTTATCCAAACAATTGGGAGAGCCGCAAGAAATGCTAATGGACATGTGATTATGTATGCTGATGAAATTACACCGTCAATGCAAGCCGCAATTGATGAAACTAAGCGTCGCCGCTCGATTCAAGAAGCTTATAATGAAAAACATCATATCGTTCCTAAAACAATTATTAAACCAATCCGTGATCTAATTAGTATCGAATCTAAGAAAAATGATGTAACAAGTGATGCTACGGATATAGATTTTGATAATATGAGTAAAGAAGATAAATTAGAAATGATTGCAAGTTTAGAAAAACAAATGAAAACTGCTGCTAAAAATATGGAATTTGAAGAGGCAGCTACTTTAAGAGATACAATCATTGAATTAAAGGCACAAATAAAATAAAAGGAGGGAATAGTATGGCACAAAATAAAATTGTGATTCGTGGGGCTAGAGCTCATAACTTGAAAAATGTTGATGTTGACATTCCAAAAGATAAGTTAGTTGTTGTTACTGGATTATCAGGATCAGGGAAAAGTTCATTAGCATTTGATACATTATATGCTGAAGGTCAAAGAAGATATGTGGAAAGCCTATCAGCTTATGCACGTCAATTTTTAGGTCAAATGGATAAACCAGATGTAGATTCAATTGATGGGCTTTCTCCAGCAATTTCGATTGATCAAAAAACAACCTCAAAAAATCCGCGCTCAACAGTTGGAACGGTTACAGAAATTAATGATTTCTTTAGATTATTATGGGCGCGTGTAGGGACCCCAATTTGTCCAAATGATGGGCACGAAATTACAAGTCAATCGCCGGAACAAATGGTTGATAAAATATTAACTTTGCCCCAAAGAAGTAAGTTACAAATCTTAGCTCCAGTTGTTAGAAATAAAAAAGGACAACATAAAAAAGTTTTAGAAAAAATCAAAAAAGACGGATTTGTTCGTGTGATGGTTGATGGTGAAATTCAAGACATCGATTCTGAAATAGAATTAGATAAAAATAAAAAGCACGATATTGCAGTTGTAGTGGATCGGATCGTGATTAAAGAAAATATTCGATCACGACTATTTGACTCAATTGAATCAGCTTTAAATTTAGCTAATGGAACTGTATTTGTGGATGTGATTGGCGATAAAATGTTACAGTTTTCTGAAAATTTTGCTTGTCCATATTGCGGATTTACTATTGGTGAATTAGAACCACGTTTATTTTCATTTAACGCGCCATTTGGAGCGTGTCCAGAATGCGATGGGATTGGTTCAAAATTAGAAGTTGATTTGGATTTAGTGATTCCTGATCAAACTAAAACGCTAAACGAAGGTGCCATTGCTCCTTGGAATCCTATTAGTTCTAAATATTATCCAACTTTACTTGCACAAGCATGCGAACATTTTAAAATAGATATGGATACACCATATAAAGATTTAACCAAAGAACAAAAAAATCTCATTTTATATGGAGCCGGAACGGAAACATTCCACTTTGATTTTGAAAATGATTTCGGTCAAAAACGTGAATTGGATATGGAATTTGAAGGGGTTATCAACAATATTCAACGGCGATATGAAGAAACTAATAGTGATTTTACGCGAGATGTAATGCGCCAATACATGAATAGTTTGGTTTGTCAAACATGTCATGGATATCGGTTAAATCAACAAGCGTTATCAGTTAAAATTAGTCACCAACACATTGGGGAAGTCTCAAATTTATCAATTGCTGATGAATTAATATTCTTTGAAAATCTAGAATTATCTGAACAAAAAGAACAAATTGCTAGACCAATTTTAAAAGAAATTTTAGATCGATTAAGTTTCTTAGTGAATGTAGGTTTAGATTATTTAACCTTAAGTCGTTCAGCACGAACTTTATCTGGTGGGGAAGCTCAACGTATTCGATTAGCAACTCAAATTGGGTCAAACTTATCTGGAGTAATGTATGTATTAGATGAACCATCAATAGGGCTTCATCAAAGAGATAATGATCGTTTGATTTCTTCATTGAAGAAAATGCGAGATTTAGGAAATACGCTTATTGTTGTTGAACATGATGAAGACACAATGAGGGCAGCGGACTTTCTCATTGATATCGGACCGGGTGCTGGTGAGCATGGCGGACAAATTATTGCGGCTGGAACGCCAAAGCAAGTAGCCAAGAAAGCTAAATCTTTAACGGGACAATATTTATCAGGAAAACGTTACATTCCAATTCCAGATACCAGAAGAAGTGGAAACGGTAAGAAAATTAAGTTAATCGGAGCGAGTGAAAATAATCTCCAAAATATTGATGTTGAATTTCCTTTAGGTGAATTTGTTGCGGTTACAGGGGTATCTGGTTCAGGGAAATCTACTCTTGTAAACACAATTTTAAAACGTGTGTTAGCGCAAAAAATAAATCATAATGCTGAAAAACCAGGGAAGTACCGCAAGATACAAGGTGTAGAAAATATTGATAAAGTTATTGATATTGATCAAAGTCCAATTGGACGGACACCACGTAGTAATCCGGCAACATATACAGGGGTATTTGATGATATTCGAGGATTATTTGCACAAACCAATCAAGCTAAAATACATGGTTATAACAAGGGACGCTTTAGTTTCAACGTTAAAGGCGGTCGTTGCGAAGCATGTAAAGGGGATGGAATAATCAAAATTGAAATGAATTTCCTTCCAGATGTATATGTTCCTTGTGAAGTATGTAAGGGATCAAGATATAACTCTGAAACCTTAGAAATTCAGTATAAGGATAAAAATATTGCCGAAATATTGGATATGACAGTAGCAGAGGCACTTGAATTTTTTGAGGCAATTCCTAAGATTCAGCGAAAATTACAAACAATTGTTGATGTTGGATTAGGATATGTTTCTTTAGGTCAACCGGCAACAACTTTATCTGGTGGAGAAGCTCAACGAATGAAGTTAGCTTCTGAATTACACAAAAAATCAAGTGGTAATACCTTCTATATATTAGATGAACCTACAACGGGATTACATTCAGAAGATATAAAACGTCTATTAGGAGTGCTTCAACGTTTAGTTGATAAAGGAAATACTGTTTTGGTGATTGAACATAATTTGGATGTAATTAAGTGTGCCGATCATATTATTGATCTTGGACCAGAAGGTGGAGAAGGTGGCGGAACAATCGTTGCTGATGGAACCCCAGAAGAAATTGCTCAAGTTAAAGAAAGTTATACTGGTAAGTATTTAAAAGATGTTTTAGAAAATGGACATTATGAAAAGGTAACATCTTGATTTTTGAGGTGAACCTGTTAAAGTTATATTAAGTTAATATCTAGGAGGAGAAAAAATGGCAGAAGTTGAAAGTTTTACTTTGGATCATACAGCGGTTAAAGCGCCATATGTTCGTTTAATTACAGTTGAAAATGGGCCTAAGGGAGATGAAATTACAAATTTTGATTTGCGATTAGTGCAACCAAATGAAAATGCAATTCCAACAGCAGGCTTACACACAATTGAACATATGCTAGCAGGGTATCTGAGAGATCATATGGACGGTGTGATTGATTGTTCACCATTTGGCTGTCGCACAGGTTTCCATTTAATTATGTGGGGCAATCATGATACTGTTGAAGTTGCAAATGCTTTGAAAGCATCATTAAATGATATTCTTAATGCTAGTTGGGAAGATGTTCAAGGAACAGATATCAAGAGTTGCGGAAATTATCGAGATCATTCACTCTTCTCAGCTCAAGAATGGTGTAAGAAAATTTTAGAAGAAGGGATTTCTAGCGATCCTTTTGTCAGAAAAGTTATTTAAATATTAAAAAATAGAGCAGTATTTCGAGTAAGTTGGGACTTATTTTTGAAAGGCTCTATTTTTTTATCCCCTGAAAACACGAACGATAAAATTATTAAAATATAAAATATTGACTTTTAACTTGAAAATAGATAAGATATTCTTGGAAAGGTAAGTTTTTACTTAGCGATGCTTTGTTTTTCAAAGTTATAGGAAGGTCAAATTATTTAAGTAGGAGAAATTAAAATGTTAAATTCAATGCCAGTATTTGATTATGAAGATATTCAACTTATCCCTAATAAATGTATTATAGATAGTCGTTCAAAAGCAGACACAACTGTAAAACTTGGAAAGTATAACTTTAAAATGCCAGTTATTCCGGCAAATATGCAGACGATTATGGATGAAAAATTAGCTGAGCAACTCGCTCAAGCTGGATATTTTTATATTATGCATCGCTTTGAAGAACAAAAACGTAAGACTTTTATTAAAAAAATGCATTCTAAAAATTTGATTGCATCAATTTCTGTGGGTGTTAAGGAATACGAATATGAATTTGTTTCAAGCTTAAAAGATGATGCACCAGAATTTATTACGATTGATATTGCACATGGACATGCAGATAGTGTTATCAAAATGATTAAGCATATCAAAAAAGAAATGCCAGAAACATTTGTGATTGCTGGAAATGTAGGAACTCCGGAAGCTGTGAGAGAATTAGAAAATGCAGGAGCTGATGCAACTAAAGTAGGGATTGGTCCTGGAAAAGTATGTATTACAAAGGTAAAAACTGGCTTTGGTACAGGAGGATGGCAACTTGCAGCTCTTAGATGGTGTGCTAAAGCAGCCCGAAAACCAATTATTGCTGATGGAGGGATCCGAACTCATGGTGATATTGCTAAATCAATTCGGTTTGGGGCAACGATGGTAATGATTGGCTCGCTATTTGCTGGCCATATTGAAAGTCCAGGAAAAATCGTTGAAGTAGATGGGGAAATGTTTAAAGAATATTTTGGATCAGCTTCAGAGTATCAAAAAGGCGAAAGAAAAAACGTTGAAGGTAAAAAAATGTTACTGCCGCTCAAAGGGCACTTGTTTGATACTTTAACGGAAATGCAACAAGATTTACAATCTTCCATTTCATACGCTGGCGGAAAAAATATTGATGCTTTAAAACACGTTGATTATGTTATTGTGAAAAACTCAATCTGGAATGGTGATTAAAATAAGGCGTAAAAAATACACGAAATAATTAATAGTTTTTAAAATAAACTCTTGGTAGTTCAATTTTTAAGAGAATTACCGAGGGTTTATTTTTTTAGGATAAGGTAATGATTAAAATATTAAAAAAATATAAGAATAAAACAAAAATATCAAAAATGATACACCCGGTATGATATAATAATAAAAAAGTATGGGGGTATGGAAATGAGCGCTTTACAATTAGTAGTGGTTACAGGTATGAGTGGTGCTGGAAAGACAGTGGCAATGCAAAGTTTTGAAGACTTAGGATATTTTTGTGTTGATAACATGCCACCTAAGTTATTACCTAAATTTTATGAATTAATCAAAGAGTCAGGTAAAATTGATAAAGTTGCCTTGGTAATGGATTTACGTTCACGAGCATTGTATGACGAAATTAATGAGGCATTAATTGATTTAGATGAATTAGAGACTGTAAATTCAAAAATCTTGTTTTTGAATGCATCAGATGAAGAACTAGTTGCACGTTACAAAGAAACAAGAAGAGCACACCCATTATCACGTGATGGCCGTATTTTAGATGGAATTCAACGTGAAAGAGAATTTCTTGCGAAAATAAAGTCAAATTCTCAAATTATTATTGATACTAGCAATTTATCACCAAGAGAATTAAGAGAAGAAATTAATCGTCGATTTGAAGGAGACAATAAAGATGGGTTCCACGTTGAAGTAATGTCATTTGGTTTTAAATACGGTCTTCCAATTGATGCCGACGTTGTGATGGATGTTAGATTTTTGCCGAATCCATATTATGTTGAAGAACTCAAAAGAAAAACCGGTTTAGATAAAGAAGTTTATGATTATGTGATGCAATCGGAAAAAACAGAAAGTTTTTATCAAAAGTTTAGCGGCCTTTTAGAAGAGATAATTCCTGGATACATTCAAGAAGGAAAGTCAAATCTAACAATTGCCATTGGTTGTACAGGAGGCCAACATCGTTCTGTTGCTCTAACTAAACGTCTTGGAGAACAATTGTCAAAAAACTATAATGTTCATATTTCACATCGAGATATGAAAAAACGAAAGGAAACGGTGAATCGTTCATGATGACAGAAAATAGTCGTGCACCTAAAATCGTGGTTATGGGTGGAGGAACCGGATTACCAGTTGTTTTAAAGGGGTTAAAAAAAGAAGATGCTGAAATTACTGCGATAGTTACAGTAGCTGATGATGGAGGTTCTTCTGGAATTATTCGAGATTATATTAACGTGGTTCCGCCTGGAGATATTCGCAATGTATTGGTGGCGTTATCAGATGCGCCACAATTATATAAGGATATCTTTCAATATCGCTTTGAATCAAAAGATCAGTTTTTTTCCGGACATGCGATTGGAAATTTGATTATTGCAGCGTTAACAGAAATGGATAATCTTGGTATTTTTGGAGCGGTGCAAGAACTGTCTAAAATTATGCATGTTAAAGGACATGTTTATCCAGCTGCGAACGTTCCTTTGATTTTAAATGCGAAGTTTGATGATGGAACGATATTATCTGGTGAAGCAGAAATTTCAGCGGCAGGAAAGAATATTAAAAAAGTGTGGGTAACTTCTACGGATTCACATGAGCCACGGGCGATGCCAAAGGTAATTGATTCAATCTTGGAAGCTGATCAAATTGTTTTAGGGCCAGGAAGTTTGTTTACAAGTATTTTGCCTAACTTAATGATTGAAAATGTAGCTGAAGCATTACGACAAACAAAAGCAGAAATCATCTACATTTGCAATATTATGACTCAAAAGGGTGAAACGGAGCATTTTTCTGATGCAGATCATGTTCGAATTTTAAATGAGCACATGGGGATGAATTTTATCGATACGGTCTTGGTTAATACCGTAGAAGTACCGAGTGATTATTTAGATCGTCAAAAATATGATGAGTATTTGTATCAAGTGCGACATGATTTTGAGGGCTTAAGAAATCAAGGGGCACGTGTTATATCAGATGATTTTCTTTTATTGAGAAATAGAGGAATTTTTCATAATGGTCAAAAAGTAGTAAAAGAGTTAATTCGTTTAACAAGTCAAGCCAAACAAAAATAAAACATGGAGGAATTTGAATGTCATATGCCAGTGAAGTAAAAAAAGAGCTGACAACTTTAGAAGTCCACTTTGGAAATGCCAAAGCTGAATTAATGGCATTAATTCGAATGAATGGTTCTTTGAGTATTAGAAATCATCAATTTGAATTAAGTGTCCAAACTGAAAATCCAGCAACTGCTAGAAGAATATATACACTCCTAAAGAAATTTTATGACGTAGAAAGTGAATTAATTGTTCGACGAAAAATGAAGTTGAAGAAAAATAACTTCTATATTGTAAAACTGAAAAATGGAACAATGGAAATTTTGGAAGATCTTGCGATTTTAGATGGTCTCCAAATTCAAGAAACCGTAGCAATGGATTTTTTAGATGATGATGCCAAAGTGCGCTCTTATTTAAGAGGCGCATTTTTAGCTACCGGATCAGTAAATAATCCTGAAACAAGTCGCTATCATTTAGAAATTTATTCACTATATGAAGATCATAATAATACGATTTGCGAAATGATGAATCGCTACGGATTGAATGCACGAACAACTGAAAGAAGAAGTGGTTATATCACATATCTTAAAGAAGCTGAAAAAATTGCAGATTTCTTATCATTAATAGGAGCTACGAATGCGATGTTGAAATTTGAAGACATTCGTATTGTTCGGGATATGAGAAATTCGGTCAATAGAATTGTAAACTGTGAAACCGCTAATTTAAATAAGATTGCGGATGCTTCAAAAAAACAAGTTGAAAATATTCAATTGATTGATGAAAAAATTGGATTAGATAAACTTCCGGTAAAACTCCAAGAAGTCGCTATTGTACGTATTAATCATCCTGAAGAAAGTTTGAAAAACTTAGGCGAGTTAGTTCCAGGAGGACCAATATCAAAATCAGGAATAAACCATCGATTGCGTAAATTAAATGAAATTGCAACAAAGATAAAAAATGGCGAAGTTGTAAATCTATAATAAATAACAAAAAACCTTAAGAAATCAATGTAAAAACAGATTTCTTAAGGTTTTTTAATTATAAGACTACTTTAGTCTGTTTGATGGAATTATTTTTGCTTTTTGTTTTTCATGATACCATCAATTAAACCATATTCTACAGCTTGACTAGCAGTCATGAAGTTATCACGTTCAGTATCTTTGTTAATTGTATCAATATCTTGGCCTGAACCTTCAGCTAAAATTTCGTTAATTAATTTTCTAGTTTTTAAGATATGTTCAGCGGCAATTTGGATTTCAGTTGATTGCCCTTGAGCACCACCAAGAGGTTGGTGAATCATAATTTCTGAGTTTGGTAAAGCAAAACGTTTACCTTTTGTACCAGCTGTTGAAAGTACAGAAGCCATTGATGCTGCCATACCCATTACGATAGTTTGAACATCAGCATTAACGAAATTCATAGTATCATAAATAGCTAATCCAGCCGAAACAGAACCACCAGGAGAGTTGATGTACATGTAAATATCTTTTTCAGGGTCTTGTGCATCTAAAAATAATAGTTGGGCAATGATTGCATTTGCCATATCGTCATTGATTTCGCCAGAAACCATGATGATGCGATCTTTTAATAAACGTGAATAAATATCATAAGCGCGTTCGCCTTGTGAAGATTGTTCAATAACTGTTGGTACTAAATTCATAAATTAGCCTCCCAAATTAAATAATAACTTTCAATGAGTATTTTAGCACTCATCTCAATGTATTGCTAGTTTACAACATTGGTCAAGCTTGGTCAAATATATTGAACTAAAAAAAATAAAAATAAATATTTGATTTTAAAGTTGATTTATTTTAAGATAGTAGAGTAAAGTTTGCGCCGTTAGTGTAATGGATATCACACGAGATTCCGGTTCTCGTAATCTCGGTTCGACTCCGAGATGGCGCACTAATATTACTAGAATTTAACAGGAACAACTTTTCTTAAAGTTGTTCCTGTTTTTCTGTTTATATCTAAAAAAATAACAATTTTGAAGATGATGAGAGATATAATTCGTATTTAACAAAAGTGTAGGAAAAGTTTATATAAAGTGGAATAAAGTGCTTGCAAAACAAAATCTTTATTGTTACAATACAATTGTAGTTGAGGTATGAAAGCATTTTATTTTGCTATTGTACTTTTATTTTTTACTTAACTGGGTCGCTGATTGACAATGAGGGTCAATTAGTGACCCACGGGAAGAGGACAGTCATGCATAAGGAAATTGAATTAGTAGAGTCAATCGTTCCCGATCTGACTGATGTTTTGAAGAGAAGGGTTCTTATCTTACGAAATATCAATTGGTCTGAACCGGTAGGTAGACGATTATTAGCTCAAACCTTAGAAATGAGTGAACGAACTTTGCGAACTGAAACTGATTATTTAAAGAAGCAAGAATTAATTGCGACTACAAAATCAGGGATGGTTATCACGCATAAAGGTAAAAAGCTACTTGCAGGGTTATCAGGATTGATGACTTCATTATTAGGACTTGAATCATTAGAATTACAGTTAAAGCAAAAGCTTGGAATTGAAAAGTGTTTTGTGGTGGCTGGTGATAGTGATCAACAACCAAACATTTTGGAAGATTTAGGTAAATTAACCAATGATTTGTTAGTTGATAGTTTACCTAAGGGCCCTAATGTAGTCGCTGTAATGGGGGGGTCGACGATGGCAAAGATTGCTAGTACGTTTACCCCTGAAGTCGCAAAGCAGCGAGAGATAACTTTCGTTCCAGCCCGTGGTGGGATGGGAGAAAGGTTAGATTTTCAGGCCAATAACGTTTGTGGGCTAATGGCTCAAAAAACAGGCGGGCAGTACCGTTCATTATATGTGCCTGAACAAGTGAGTGAAGATACTTATCGTCCACTACTAAATGAACCAAGTGTTCAGGAAGTAGTTAAAATTATTCGTTCAAGCAATGCTGTTATACATAGTATTGGTGAAGCCAGTGAAATGGCGAAACGCCGTGGTATGTCTGGAAAAGCAATTAGTATGTTAGAAGAAAAAGATGCTGTTGCAGAAGCATTTGGATACTTTTTTAACGATAAGGGAGAAGTTGTTTATAAGATTCCAAGAATCGGCTTACAACTTGAAGATCTCACTCAAATGGATCGTGTATTTGCAATTGCCGGTGGCAAAAAGAAAGCACGGGCGATTGTAGCGTACATGAAAAACGCTCCTAAAAAAACATGCTTGATTACTGATGAAGGAGCTGCTAAGATGATTTTAAAAGGGTAATGTTTAACATTACTTTTTAAAATAAAAAATATTCATTTCCTAAAAGGAGGAAATTTTAGTTATGTCAACTAAAGTAGGTATTAATGGTTTTGGCCGTATCGGTCGTTTAGCATTCCGTCGTATTGCTGAAACATCACAAGATTTAGAAGTTGTTGCTATCAACGACTTAACTTCACCAGCTATGTTAGCTCACTTATTGAAGTACGACACAGCTCACGGTCAATTTGACGGTGAAGTTTCTGCAACAGAAAACTCACTTATCGTTAACGGTAAGGAAATTCCTGTATACGCAGAAGCAGATGCTAAGAACATTCCTTGGGTTAAGAACGATGGTGTTGACTTAGTTCTTGAATCAACAGGTTTCTACACATCAGAAGAAAAAGCTTCAGCACACTTAGAAGCAGGTGCTAAGCGTGTATTAGTATCAGCTCCAGCTGGTGCTATGACAACAATCGTTTACGGTGTAAACGATGACCAAATTACTGCTGACGACAAGATCGTTTCAGCTGCTTCATGTACTACAAACTGCTTAGCTCCAATGGCTAAAGCTGTTAACGATGCATTTGGTATCAAAGCTGGTACAATGACAACAATCCACGCTTACACAGCTACACAAAAATTACAAGATGGTCCAGACCGTGGTGGTAACGTACGTAACGCTCGTGCTGCTGCTCAAAACACAATTCCTCACTCAACTGGTGCTGCAAAGGCTATCGGTTTAGTTGTTCCAGAATTGAACGGTAAGCTTGACGGACATGCACAACGTGTTCCAGTTATTACAGGTTCATTAACAGAATTAGTTGTTACTTTAGACAAAGAAGTTACAGCTGAAGAAGTTAACGAAGCAGTTAAGAAAGTTACTGAAAACAACCCATCATTCGGTTACAACGCTGACGGTGTAGTATCATCAGATATCATCGGTACAACATTCGGTTCAATCTTCGACCCAACACAAACACAAGTTGTTGGTGAAGGTGAAGGCCAAGTTGTTAAGGTTGTTTCATGGTACGACAACGAATACGGTTTCACATCACAAATGATCCGTACATTAGAAAAATTTGCAAGCATGATCTAATTTTTGATTAGTATCTATTGCTAATTGCAAATTCTTAAGGCGGGAGGAGGAATACTCCTTCCGCCTTTTATTATTATTGAATCTACTTTTAGGAGGTTTACTGAATCATGGCTAAATTAACAGTTTCAGATTTAGATGTTAAGAGTAAAAAAGTTTTAATTCGTGTGGACTTTAATGTTCCTATTAAAGGTGGCGTTATCGGTAACGATAACCGTATGGTAGCCGCTTTACCAACAATTAACTACGTAACAGAAAACGGTGGTAAGGCTATCTTATTCTCACACTTAGGTCGTATTAAGACTGAAGATGACAAGAAGGAATTATCATTACGTCCAGTTGCAGAACATTTAGCAGAATTATTAAACAAACCTGTTACATTTGTTCCAGAAACTCGTGGTGCACAATTAGAAGATGCTATCAACAACATGGAAGATGGCGATGTTTTAGTTGTTGAAAACACACGTTTCGAAGATTTAGACGGTAAAAAAGAATCAGGAAATGATCCTGAATTAGGTAAGTACTGGGCATCATTAGGTGATGTATTCGTTAACGATGCATTCGGTACAGCTCACCGTTCACACGCTTCAAATGTTGGTATTTCAGAAGCAATGAAGGCAGAAGGTAAGAAAGCTGCTGCTGGTTACTTATTAGAAAAAGAAATCCAATTCTTAGGTAACGCTGTTGATGATCCTAAAACACCATTTGTTGCTATTTTAGGTGGTGCTAAAGTTTCAGATAAGATTGGTGTTATCAACCACTTATTAGGTAAAGCTGACAAAGTTATTGTTGGTGGTGGTATGACTTACACATTCTACGCTGCAAAAGGAATTAAGATTGGTAACTCACTTGTTGAAGAAGACAAGATTGAATTAGCTAAAGAAATCATGGAAAAAGCTGGTGATAAGTTAGTATTACCTGTTGATAACGTAGTTGCAACAGAATTCAACAACGATGCTCCAAGTCAAGTTGCAGAAGGTGATATTCCTGATGGTTACATGGCTTTAGATATCGGACCTAAGTCTGTTCAATTATTCAAAGATACTTTAGCTGATGCTAAGACTGTTGTTTGGAACGGACCAATGGGTGTATTTGAAATGAGCAACTTTGCTAAAGGTACACTTGAAGTTGGTAAATTCTTAGGTACATTATCAGACGCTACAACAATCGTTGGTGGTGGGGATTCAACTGCTGCTGTTCAACAATTAGGTGTTGCAGATAAGTTAACTCACATCTCAACTGGTGGTGGCGCTTCATTAGAATACTTAGAAGGTAAGACATTACCTGGTATTGCCGCTGTATCAGACAAATAATCGTTGATTATTAACTAAAAATAGATTTTATATATTGAAAGGATGGATTTATTGTGCGTACTCCTATTATCGCAGGTAACTGGAAAATGAACATGAACCCAGAACAAACAGCTGAATTTGTAAAAGCTGTTAAAGATCAATTACCAGATTCATCAGTTGTAGAATCAGTAATTGCTGCTCCAGCAGTTGATCTTCCAGCATTATTAGAAAATGCTAAAGGTTCAGATTTAAAAGTAGCTGCTGAAAACTGCTACTTTGAAGATGAAGGTGCTTTCACTGGTGAAACATCTCCTAAAGTATTAAAGGAAATGGGTGTTGACTACGTTGTTATTGGTCACTCAGAACGTCGTGACTACTTCCACGAAACTGATGAAGACATCAACAAAAAAGCTCACGCAATTTTCCGTAATGGTTTAACACCAATCATTTGCTGTGGTGAAAGTTTAGAAACTCGTGAAGCAGGTAATGCTGAAAAATGGGTTGAAGAACAAGTTACAGCAGCATTAAAAGGTTTAACTGGCGAACAAGTTGCTAGCTTAGTTATCGCTTACGAACCAATTTGGGCTATCGGTACAGGTAAGACTGCTACTGCTGATCAAGCTGAAGAAATTTGTAAAGTTGTTCGTGAAACAGTTGCAAACCTTTACGATCAAACAGTTGCTGACAAAGTTCGTGTACAATACGGTGGTTCAGTAAAACCTGAAAATGTTAAGGAATTAATGAGCAAAGAAAACATCGACGGTGGTTTAGTTGGTGGTGCTTCATTAGTACCAGACTCATACTTAGCTTTAGTTAACTACAAAGGCTAATTAATTAGGTTGATCAATGATAAAATTCATTGATTAATTGAAAGAAAAAAAGTAAAATAATACTAGGGAATTTATTCTCATTTAATTTTTTAATTTACTCAAAGGAGTGTATTTTAAATGTCTGCAATTACAGAAATTTACGCACGCGAAGTTTTAGACTCACGTGGTAACCCAACTGTTGAAGCTGAAGTTTACACACAAGATGGTGGTTTCGGTCGTGGAATCGTTCCTTCAGGTGCTTCTACAGGTGAACACGAAGCTGTTGAATTACGTGATGGTGACAAGTCACGTTACATGGGCAAAGGTGTTCAAAAAGCTGTTGCTAACGTTAACGACGTTATCGCAAAAGAAATCGTTGGTTACGAAGTAACTGACCAAGTTGCTATCGATAAAGCAATGATTGCTTTAGATGGTACACCAAACAAAGGTAAATTAGGTGCAAACGCAATTTTAGCTGTATCAATCGCTGTTGCTCGTGCAGCTGCTGATGAATTACAACTTCCATTGTACAACTACTTTGGTGGTTTCAACGCACACGTATTACCAACACCAATGATGAACGTTATCAACGGTGGTGCACACTCAGACAACAAGGTTGACTTCCAAGAATTCATGATTATGCCTGTTGGTGCAGAATCTGTTTCAGAAGCAATCCGTATGGGTTCAGAAACATTCCACAACTTACAAAAACTTTTAGCTGCTGACGGTAAGGTTACAGCTGTTGGTGATGAAGGTGGTTTCGCACCTGACTTTGCAAACAACGAAGAACCATTACAATACTTAATCAGCGCTATTGAAAAAGCTGGTTACAAGCCAGGTAAAGACGTTGCTATTGCAATGGACGTTGCTTCTTCAGAATTATGGGACAACGAAACTAAGAAATACAAGTTACGTTGGTCAACAGGTGAAGAATTCACTACTGAAGAATTCATCAACTACCTTGAAGGTTTAGTTGACAAGTATCCTATCATCTCAATCGAAGATCCTATCGACGAAAACAACTGGGATGACTGGGTAACAATCACATCACAACTTGGTAAGAAAGTTCAATTAGTTGGTGACGACTTCTTCGTTACAAACCCTGACTACTTACGTAAAGGTATCAAGATGGGTGCTGCTAACTCAATCCTTATCAAGGTTAACCAAATCGGTACTTTAACAGAAACAATGGAAGCTATCGAAATGGCTAAAGAAGCTGGTTACACAGCTATCGTTTCACACCGTTCAGGTGAAACAGAAGATACAACTATCTCAGACTTAGTTGTAGGTACAAACGCAGGCCAAATCAAGACAGGTTCAATGAGCCGTACTGACCGTCTTGCTAAGTACAACCAATTGATGCGTATTGAAGATCAATTAGGTGAAAACGTTGCAGAATACAAGGGTATCCACTCATTCTACAACTTGAGCGAACAAGCTCGTGAAGATATCACAAACAAATAATTTGTGATTTTAAGGGGTGTGGCAGTTGCCATGCCTCTTTTTTTACATATATTTAGGAGGCAGTAATAAATGAAGCTAAATACAACTAGATTTATTTTTATTCTTCGTGGAATTTTAATAGGAATCGTTGCAGGATTAGTTGTTAGTTTATTTCGGCTTGCTATCGAATTCTTATTAGAATGCGTTATTCGTTTATTTAAGTTAGGACATTTTGATGTTAAATTTTTAGGATTATTAGCAATTATTTTTTTAGTGATAGTTGTTGTGGTTGGAAAATTAATTCAAGCCGAACCTAATATTAAAGGTTCTGGAATTCCACAAATAGAAGGACAGCTTTCCGGCGAATTAGAAATGGATTGGTGGTCTGTTCTTTGGCGAAAATGGATTGGTGGAGTTTTGAGTATCAGCTCAGGCCTTTCTTTGGGAAGGGAGGGGCCATCGATACAACTAGGTGCAGCAGTCGGACAAGGACTTGCTGAAGTATCTAAAATCAAAGGCTCTGGGAGAAGAGTGTTTATTGCCGGTGGAGCTTCTGCCGGGTTATCCGCAGCCTTTAATGCGCCAATAGCTTCAACATTATTTATTTTGGAAGAAGTCTATCATAATTTTTCTCCACTGGTGTGGACAACATCTTTATCCGCAGCCTTGGCTGCAAATTATATTTCTCTTAGTTTTTTTGGTCTTACGCCTGTGTTAAATATGAAAAATAATATTCAATTTCCAATTTCACAATATTTCAATTTAATTCTCTTAGGAATAATTTTAGGCTTATTTGGATTGTTGTATCAATATTTAACGCTGAACAGCAAAAAATTTTATAAACATTTTAAGTTTATTCCCCAAAGATATTGGTCGATTATTCCGTATGTAATATTAATGTTTGTGGGGTATTTCCTTCCGAATTATATTGGTGGGGGAAATCGAATTATATTAAACTTTTCGGATTATATACCAGGGGTTAAATTTTTGATTATCTTATTGATTGTAAGATTAATATTTTCAGTTTTATCATATGGTTCGGGACTTCCTGGGGGGATTTTTTTACCAATCTTATCATTAGGAGCGATTATTGGAGCGTTGTATGGGGTAATTGCTGCAAAATTAGGGATGTTAGATTCACATTTTATTGTTGATTGTATAATTTATGCAATGGCAGGCTACTTTGCTTGTATCGGAAAAGCACCATTTACGGCTATTTTATTAATCACAGAAATGGTAGGGTCGCTGCAACATTTGATGCCATTAGCGGTTGTCTCACTTATTTCTTATACTGTCGTTGATTTATTAAATGGATTACCAATTTATGAAGCGTTGTTAGAGCAATTAAATAAAAATCCAACACGTCAGGGAAGTAATATTGCATTTACAGATAAGATTAGAATCCCTGTTTTTGTAGGATCATTAATTCAAGATCGTCAAGTTCGACAAATAAATTGGCCGAAAAATTCATTATTAATTGAAATAGAACGAGGAGAAAAACATATTTTACCTCATGGAGATACAATTATTCGCTCTGGCGATACGTTAGTAGTCGAAGCAGATGAGAAAAATCAAAATATAATTGTCAAAGAAATTAAATACCTTGCAAATGGAACTGAAAGTCATTAAATCTGCTGGGAAAATAGCTAAAGTTATGCTAAAATTAGTTGTATATATATTTAAGAAGGAATGGAGGATTTCCTTTTGTATAACATTTTATTGGTTTTACTTATTATTGTATCGATTTTAATTATTATCGCTGTGATGATGCAGCCAGCAAAAAATGACAATGCATCAACTGCACTTTCAGGTGGAGCAAGTGAACTATTTAGTAGACAAAAGCCTCGCGGGTTCGAAGCTTTCATGCAAAAAGTAACTGTAATTTTAGGAATTTTATTTTTTGCAATCGCACTCGCTTTAGTTTACATTTCATCGCATTAATAATGTTAGAGTCTTCTGAATAATATCAGGAGGCTTTTCTATATCAAAATGAATAAAAAAATTATGAGGAAATATATGAATAAAGAGAGTTTAAAGGATGAATTATTGAATGTATTCAGTGAAAATCCAAATAAAAGTTATTTTGTGCAGGATTTAGTTGAACATTTCAATATGAATGAAGCTGGGCAATTTAAATTTGTCGTACAGGCTTTAGCTGATTTAGAACATAGTAATAAAATTTCTTTACAAGAAGACGAATCATTCATTTATGTTAAGCCTGCGGTTCTTTTTGAAGGAACATTTCGTGCTAATGATAGAGGATTCGGATTTGTGAAGGTTGAAGATCAAGAACAAGATTTCTTTATTGCAGCCCCAAATACTATGGCAGCAATTAATGGTGATACTGTCAAAGTTGAAATGGTTAGCGAAGGTGTTCCCGAAGAAGATAAGGGACCAAGTGGTAAAATTGTTGAAATCGTTGATCATGCACTTACTCAAGTTGTTGGTGAATTTGTTGTTAGTGATGAAGAAAAATTACCTGATGGATACATCGGAGCAATTCGGATTAAAGATAAGAAATTAAGCAGTCTTAAGTGCTTAGTTTCGGATAAAGGATTACATCCAGTTCCAGGAGAAGTTATTTTAGCAGATATTTCAGAATATCCAACAACTGCCTTACCTGGAGTAGTTAAAGTAGTTGCAGTTAAAACAATTGGTAATGTAAATGATCCAGGAATGGATATTTTAGAAATTGTATATCAACATAATATTCCAACTGAGTTTCCAGAAGAAGTTATGGAGCAAGTTGCAAAGATTCCAGATAATGTAACTGAAGCTGAAAAAGAAGGTCGTGTTGATTTAACAGATCAAGATATGGTTACAATTGATAGTATTGAATCAAAAGACTTGGATGATGCGGTAAATGTATGGAAAATGGAAAATGGGAATTATCATTTAGGAGTGCATATTGCTGATGTATCTCATTACGTTCGTCCCAATACTCCGCTTGATAAAGAGGCATACGAACGTGGAACCTCAGTGTATTTGACTGATCGTGTAATTCCAATGCTTCCACACAAATTATCTAATGGGATTTGCTCATTAAATCCACATGTAGAACGTTTAGCAATGACTTGTGAGATGGAAATTACGCCTGAAGGAGACGTTGTAAATCATAAGATTTTTCCAAGTGTAATTCGTTCAACTGAACGTATGACTTACAAGGCAATTAATAAGATTTTGGAATCTGATGATGAAAAGACAAAAGAAAAATATGCTGCTCTTGTTCCGATGTTTAAGGAAATGGGAGAGCTTCATAAAATCTTAGTAAAAATGCGTAAACGTCGTGGTGCAATTGATTTTGATGCTCCGGAAGCAAAAATTATTGTTGATGAAGTAGGACATCCAATTGACATTGAATTACGTGAACGAGGCACTAGTGAAAGAATGGTTGAATCATTCATGTTAGCAGCTAATGAAACTGTTGCAGCTCACTATAATAAAAAGCATGTTCCTTTTGTTTACCGAATTCATGAAACACCTAAAGAAGAAAAAATTAAATCATTTTACGAATTTTTAAATAGTTTAGGGATTGAAGTTACAGGTAAGAGTAATGAAGTTAAGCCTAAGATGTTACAAAATGTCTTGAGAAAAGTTGCGGGTAAACCTGAAGAAGCAATGGTTTCAACGATGTTACTTCGTTCAATGCAACAAGCTAAGTATTCACCTGAACCAATTGGCCACTTTGGATTAGCGGCGCAAGACTATACTCATTTTACTTCGCCAATTCGTAGATATCCTGATTTAATGGTTCATCGTTTAATTAGATATTATCGTGAAAATGGGATGTCTGAAGAAGTGCAAGCTAAGTACGCTGATGTACTAGATGAAATTACAACTCACAGTTCTCAAATGGAACGTCAAGCGATTGATGCTGAACGTGCTACAGATGCAATGAAAAAAGCTGAATTTATGGCTGATCGTGTTGGAGAAACATTCCCAGCAGTAGTTAGTTCAGTTACAAAATTCGGGATGTTTGTTGCCTTGGAAAATACGGTTGAAGGTTTAATTCATATCACAGAGATGAAGGACGACTTTTATGTATTCGTTGAAAAGCACATGGCTTTAGTCGGACGCAGTTCAAAACGAACTTTTAAGATTGGTCAACCAATTCAAGTTAAATTAGTGAATGTTAATGTTGAACAAAAAGAAGTTGATTTTAAACTTCTTAATACAAAAGACGTTCCAAAATCAAACTTAATTGATGGGATGAAATTCCCTGATGCACCAAAGAAACGTGGCGATCGTCGTGGCGGTAAAAAAGATTTTCATGGTAAAGGAAGAAAATTTAGTAAAGACGATTCTAATAATCGCCAACGTGGATACAAAAAGAATGGATCAAAGAAACCATTTTATAAAACAGGTAAGAAAAATAACCGTTTCAAACATTCAAACAATAAGAGTAAGTAGCTCTTTAAAGGAGTTGTAAGCATTGAGTAAGAATGTTAAAAATAATGCACTTGCCCAAAATAAAAAAGCAAGACATGACTATAATATTTTAGAAACTGTTGAAGCAGGAATGGTTTTAACAGGAACTGAAATTAAATCAGTGCGAGCTAGTCGAATCAATTTAAAAGACGGTTTTGCGCAAGTGAAAAATGGCGAAGCATGGTTGATGAATGTACATATTTCACCGTATGATCAAGGAAATATTTTTAATCATGATCCACTTCGAAATCGCAAATTACTTTTGCATAAAAAGCAATTAAAACAATTAGGGGAAGAAACTAAGAAAAAAGGGATTACGTTAGTTCCGCTTAAAGTTTATCTAAAAAACGGTTTTGCTAAGGTGTTAATTGGAGTAGCACAAGGTAAGCATGAATATGATAAACGGGAAACGATTAAACGTCGAGACCAAGAACGTGAAATTAGAAGAACCCTTAAGAATTACTAAAAGCTGGAAATAGATTTTCTTAAAAAATCTAACTCCAGCTTTTTTTATGAATATTTAATTTTAGAATAATGACGTTGAATTTTTCTTAAAGCAGGTGGCTTATTTAAACTCCAATAATTCAGAGCGGCACAAATACATAAACAAATAGGTTCTAATTCTGTATGAGAAATTTGTAATTCAATAATTTTTCCTGATTGATTAAAAATTTCACCTGTCTGCATGATAATTGATTTATGCTTGTGAACGGTAAAGGTAAAATTATAAGCTTCTCCACTAATTATCCAATTTAATTTATTGAGATATCCAATATCTTTACCAAACAAAGAACTATGATAAAAAGTACCCATTTTTTGATTACTGGCAAAAATGTTGTAACTTGAAATTCCGACTAAATGTTGAGGTTTAATTTGAGCAAGTAATCTATTGTCGAGATTGTACACTTCAACAGAGGAATACTGCCACCCAAGAGATCCAGTCATATAATAGACTGGAATATTTTTTTCGTTGTAAATTAAAATTTTATGGTTAGTCTGACTAGGAAAATACTTAATATATAGATTGCGTATTTGAATCACATCCCATTAAGAAAGATTTTCTTTAACAATTGTTTCGATTGCCACTCCGACCCCATCTTCATTATTTTTAGGCGCAATCCGCTTGGCTAATAGCTTAACTTCATTTGAGCCATTTTGCATTGCATAACTTATACCTGCAACTTTGAGCATCGAAACATCATTATTATTATCTCCAATTGCCATTGTGTTATCGATAGGGATATTTAATAAATCCGCGTAAGCTTGTAGGGCAATCCCTTTTTGAGCGTTAACGCTATTAATTTCAATATTAGATTCAGAAGAAGCTGTTACTGCCAACGAAGAATCCTTTGAAATTTCTTTTCTGATAGGATCAAGGACTTTAGTACCTTCAGAACTGAAGGCAACAATTTTGTAAATATCAATATTCGGATTGTCGATTAATTTGTAGTAATCCTCAATATAATTAATATTCATTAATTCAAAACGATTTGAGGCCATCATTACTGCTAGCTTGTATGGAGTTTCAGGATTTACGCGGGTTAATAATTCGGCAAAATTTTCAATTCGTTTAGCTTTATTATCAGAATAAATTCCTTTTGATGTGACAAATTCAGCGTATAAACCAGCGCGCTTTAGCCGATTTAAAATTTTTCCCGCAGAATTTTTAGAAAGGGGTGAAGAGCTTAAAATTTTGCCTTCTTCATCGAGAACTTGTGCGCCATTAATAGTAATCATCGGACACTTAATTCCCGCTTCATCTAATAACGGTTTGATTTCTTCATAACCACGGCCAGATGCAATTAAAAAATGAATTCCATTGGCTTGCGCTAATTTAATCGCCTCGGCATTTCTTTTTGAAATAACCATTTCATTATTTAATAAAGTACCATCCATATCGGATGCAATAATTTGAATCATATTAGTACCTCCATTATTTATCTTTAATTTAATTTTATCATGATACTAATCAAAAGTCGGAATAAAAATGTAATTTGTATTTTTTATGCGCTTTAATAGGAATATGGTAAAATAAAGATGAGGTGTTGTTATGAAAACGTTAATTCACAATGAATGGCAAGAAGTCTTAGAAGCGGAGTTTCATAAGGAATATTATCTGAAATTACATCAATTTTTGAAAGAAGAATATAAAAATCACGTCGTTTATCCAGAAATGCACCATATTTTTGAAGCATTTGAATTGACCCCGTTTTCTCAAGTTAAAGTGGTGATATTAGGTCAAGATCCGTATCATGAACCTAATCAAGCACATGGATTAAGTTTTTCGGTTTTACCCGGAGTTAGTATCCCACCTTCATTGAGAAATATTTATCGTGAATTAGAAGATGATTTAGGCATTGCACCTGTAAATCATGGATATTTGAAGCAATGGGCTGAACAAGGGGTACTTTTGTTAAACTCTGTATTAACTGTACGAAAAGGAATGGCATATTCTCATCGGAATCACGGTTGGGAGAAATTAACTGATACTGCAATTAAGTATTTATCGGATCGAAAAACCCCAGTTATCTTTATTTTATGGGGAAATGCAGCGCGTTCAAAAAAGAGCTTAATTGATGAATCTAAAAATGTTATTATTGAATCGGCGCATCCAAGTCCACTGTCAGCGCGGCGCGGATTCTTTGGATCGCATCCATTTTCAAAAACCAATATAGCACTAGAAGCGATGGGAGAAAGAAAAATTGATTGGCAGTTAGCAAAAGAAGTTAATCAATAATTGGAGGAATAATTATGGAATTATTTGATATCTTAAAAGATAAAATTAGTGGTAAAAATAAAAAGATTGTATTTCCAGAAGGACAAGAACCTCGAATTTTAAAGGCAGCAATTAGATTGGCCAATGATGGCTTAATTGTTCCTATTTTGCTAGGAAATGAAGAAGTAATTAGGCAAACAGCCAAAGAATTAAATGTTGATTTAGGTGAAATTAAGATTATTGATCCGAAGACGTATCCTGACAATAAATTTGCAGAAATGAAAGCGAAATTTGTTGATCGTCGCAAAGGAAAAAATACATTAGAACAAGCTGAAGAAATGTTGCGTGACGTTAATTACTTTGGAACGATGTTAGTTTACATGCAAGTAGCAGATGGACTAGTATCTGGGGCTGTTCACTCAACTGGCGATACAGTTCGTCCTGCACTTCAAATTATTAAAACTAAACCTAATGTCAGTCGAACAAGCGGGGCATTTATGATGGTTAAAGGTGAGGAAAAATATATTTTGGCTGATTGTGCAATTAATATTAATCCGAGTGCTCAAGAATTGGCAGAAATTGCAATTGAAAGTGCTCATACAGCTGAAATGTTTGATATTGACCCTAAAGTTGCACTGCTCAGTTTTTCAACAATGGGTTCAGCTAAGAGTCCTGAAGTGACAAAAGTTCAAGAAGCAACTAAAATTGCACAAAGTTTAGCACCTGAATTGTCAATTGATGGTGAATTACAGTTTGATGCCGCTTTTGTTCCAACTGTGGGGAATCAAAAAGCACCAGATTCAAAAGTAGCTGGAAAAGCTAATGTATTTGTGTTCCCAGAATTACAATCAGGAAATATTGGATATAAAATTGCTCAAAGATTAGGAGGTTTTGAAGCTATTGGACCAATTCTTCAAGGGTTAAATCAACCTGTGTCTGATTTATCGCGTGGGTCTGTTGAAGAAGATGTCTATAAAGTAGCGATTATTACAGCTGCTCAAGCACTATAACGTATGAAAGAATTAATAATTAATAATGCAGAAGAAATGATGGAGTTAGGTAAAAAGTTAGCTCAACAAGTTTGTAGCGGGGATGTTTTACTTCTGGATGGCGATTTAGGCGCTGGAAAAACAACTTTTACCAAAGGGTTGGCGTTAGGATTGGGAATTAAACGTAATATAAAAAGCCCAACTTTTACTTTAATTCGAGAATATCGTGATGGAAAATTACCGTTATATCATATGGATATGTATCGCCTAGAAGAGACTGGAGCAGGTGATATTGGTCTAGATGATTATTTTAATGGGGATGGGGTTTGCGTTATTGAATGGTCTCAGTTTATTGATGACGAATTACCAAGCCAATATTTGATTATGCATATTTTAAAAGATGAAAATGATTTTGATAAACGTTACGTTACTTTAGAAGCACGTGGCGATCAATATCAAAAGATTATCGATAATATTTAATAAAAAAACTGGAGAGAAAAAATCTTTCCAGTTTTTATTTTAGTTTAATGTATTTTGCAATTTGTTGATTACCGAATTTTTTTGTTTGATATAGTAAAATTTGAGCGCATGCAACGCTATCTGAAAGCGCATTATGATGATTTTTTAATGTTATATTGAGATTGCGACAGATTGTATCTAATTTGTGATTTTCAAAGTCAGAAAAAAAGTCTTTACTTGTTTTTAAAGTATCAATTACATTAAAAGTTGGTTGTGGAATTCCATAAAATTCAAGAGTTCTTTTTAAAACACTGACATCAAACGGAGCATTGTGAGCTACCACTAATTTTTCTGGTGTAAAAAAATTCTTTATATGAGGCCAAAGTTCAGGAAAACTCGGTGCATCTTTAACATCATTTTCCGTAATTCCATTAACTTGAATATTTCTCCAAGAAAAATCGGTGTCAGGTTTGATTAGCGAATAAAATTCCGCAACAATTTGATTATTCTCAACTACACTTAAAGCAATAGAACAAGGACTATTCCGCTTAGCATTCGCAGTTTCAAAGTCGATTGCAACAAAATCCATTATTTCACCTTCTTTAATCTTTATTAAAAATAGTTTACCAAAATATGCCAGGGAAAACTAATAAAATTGGCTGAAACGTGTTAAAATTATATAAGATTATTATGAGAGGTAAAAGAATGTTAAGTAATGAATTAAAGAAGTTGTTTATTGACTTCGACGTGAAGTACGATGAACCACTTAATAAATATACAAATACAAAAACTGGTGGACCAGCAGAAGCTTTAGCTTTTCCTAAAGATATACAAACAATCGAAAATTTGGTAAAAATCACAAATGAAAATAGGATTCCACTAACAATTTTAGGTAATGCAAGTAATCTAATTGTTCGCGATGGTGGAATTGATGGATTAGTAATTATTTTGCAAGAATTAAATGAAATACAGGTGCAAGAAAATAAGGTTATTGCTCAATCAGGGGCATCACTCATTAAAACAACGCGCATTGCAGCGGAAAATGAACTTACAGGATTTGAATTTGCGTCAGGAATTCCCGGAAGTATTGGTGGAGCAGTGTTCATGAATGCAGGTGCTTATGGAGGAGAAATAAAAAATGTTCTTGAGTCAGTTGGAGTTTTAACGCAAAGTGGTGAATATAAGCGTTATCAAGTTGATGAGTTAGAATTAGGATACCGCCATAGCCGTTTGCAAGATGAACATGATATTGTTATTGATGCAACATTTACTTTAAAAAAAGGTAATAAAGATGAAATTCATCAAGAAATGCAACGTTTAAGCTTTTTAAGAGCTTCAAAACAACCATTAGAGTATCCATCATGTGGTAGTGTGTTTAAACGACCAGAAGGACATTTTACAGGCAAATTAATTCACGATGCTGGTTTACAAGGTTTTCAAATCGGTGGTGCTCAAGTTTCTAAAAAACATGCTGGTTTTATTGTAAATATCGATCATGCAACTGCAAGTGATTATGTTGCTGTAATTGAGCATATTCAAAAGGAAATTAAAGCAAAGTTTGATGTTCAATTAGAAACAGAAGTTAGAATAATTGGTCATGATTAAAAAGGGCCAAGTAATGAAAAAACCTTAAGAAATTACGCTAAAAACGTTGATTTCTTAAGGTTTTTTATTTTGTAAGATTGAATTGTGGATTGCTTAAACTAATACGACCAACATAACTTATAGTCCAAATAATTAATTGAATTAGGGTCATAAATACAATAAAAATTAACATGCGTAAATTCCACATCGATAAAAGCTCATTAATTACCCAAGCGGGTTTGATAAAAAGATATGCAGAATGAAGTCGAAGGAATCTTCCAACATAAATACCAATTGAAGAGATGATATTAAAAACAATAATTAAACTGAATTTAGTGAGAAAATTCTGTAAATTAAATCTCTGCATAATTACATCAGTAAAATACTCTAGGCTCCAAATCCCTAATAAAGAACAAGCTAAAAGCGCTTGAAAGTAAATTAGTATATGATAACCACATATGAAGATTAAAAGTCATCAAACCTGTTTGAGGATCATAAGGGTTATAGCGAGCTAAGTGGAATAAATCTGTGAGGATATAAGGCGCGTTAGGATAAAAAAGAATCCAAAGTAAGAAAATAAAATAAAAAATAAATTTATTTTGTTTAGGATTGATATGAAACGCGAGCTCGATTGGAATATAGCCTAAAAATGTATTTAATAATAAAAAACTATAGAAGTAGTTTTTTTGTACAACTGTAATATATATATAGGACATGTATAAAATAAAAGCGAAACGAATGAACCATTTGAATTTTTTTGGCATAATCCTCACCTCAAATCTAAGATATTATGTTCCATTTTAACAGATTGTGAGAGCATTGTTAAAATAAATTGAGAAGTTAAGATGAAATTAAACAATATCAAGTATTTCCTTAGTTATCGTGATATAATATTGGAGAATACCAAGGAGGGAAAATCAATGTCGATTGATTGGAATAGTCTAATTACAGCACAACATTTGATTAACCTACTAGATATCATCGTGGTATGGTATGCAATTTATAAATTGATGATGCTACTAAGAGGAACAAAGGCCGTCCAGTTATTTAAAGGGGTCGTTGTAATTATTGTCATTAAGCTGATTAGTTGGTATCTCGGTTTAGAAACTGTTTCTTGGATAATGGACCAAGTTATTAATTGGGGAATTATTGCCATTATTGTAATTTTTCAACCGGAAATTCGTCGCGGACTTGAACATTTAGGCCGTGGAACCTTTGTGCATAATAAAAAACAAGGTGAAAAAGAAGAAAAAATGGTTGAGGAGCTTGATCAAGCTATCCAATATATGTCAAAAAGACGGATTGGAGCATTGATTACGGTACAAATGAATACCGGGCTAGAAGATTATATCGAAACCGGAATCAAATTAGATGCAGAAATTACAGGGGCGTTATTAATAAATATTTTCATCCCTAATACTCCATTACATGATGGGGCAGTGATTGTTAAAGACGGTAAAATTGCGGTTGCCGCAGCATATTTACCGCTTTCTGAAAGTAACTTAATTCCAAAAGTATTAGGAACTAGACATCGAGCAGCTGTTGGAATTAGTGAAGTTACCGACGCTTTAACAATTGTTGTCTCAGAAGAAACAGGTGGCGTTACAATTACTAAAAATAGCGAATTAATTAGAGATTTAACTCGCGATGATTATCTAAAGCTCTTAACAAATGAATTAGTGCCTAAAAAAGTAGAAAATGAAAGTTGGATTGCAAAAATAATTAGTGAATCTTTTTTGAATAGCACTCGCAAAAAAAGAGGGGGGCGAAAACATTGAAATTTTCAAAGCACCTCAATACCAAATTCTTTTATCAACTGCTATCATTAGTATTTGCAATTTTTCTATTTATATTTGTGAATTCAGCACAATTTTCTCCAACAAGAAGTGCAACCTCATCAAACTTAATGAGTAATAATAAATCAGTTACTGTAAAAATGCCCGTTAAAATTAAAGGGCAAAGTAGTGATGAATTTATTTCAGGAGTTCCTAGTGAAGTAGAAGTTAGGTTGATTGGTCCCAGTGCTCAAGTAACAGCTGCAAGTAACACTAAGAACTTTGAAGTTTATATTGATGTTACTGGTTTAAAACAGGGAAATCATCAAGTTAAACTGGAACATACAGGTTTAAATCGTGAAGTTGGTGTTAAATTTGATTCAGAAACTTTGAATATTAAAATTGCAGCTAAAAAGGTAAAATCATTCCCAGTCCAAGTCAGATATAACTCGGATAATATTGCGGATGGTTTTCTTGCTGGCACACCTAAGTTGAATTATCGTAAAGTTACTGTTATTGGAGCTAAGCATGATGTTAATAATATTGCAATGGTTGTTGCTAACATTAACTTACCATATAGTATTAAAGAGAATTTCTCAGGTTCGGTATTTTTAGAAGCCTTAGATAAAAACGGAAGGATACTCGATGTAGATTTTGAACCTGAAACAGTTAAAGTTAATTTGCCAATTTATACTGCAACTGCTAGCAAGAAAGTTTCTATTAACTTGATTCATACGGATGGACAAAAAGGTTATAATTACCAACTTTCTTCAGATACTAAATCTGTTATTTTACATGGAACAAAACAAGCTTTAGATAATATTTCAGTATTGAACGTTCCGGTATCAGTAGCGGGTATTACGTCAACAAAAACAAAAACTATTCAAGTTCAAGCTCCAGTAAGTGGGATTTTGAGTATTTCTCCTACAACGATAACAGTCACAATAACCGTTTTGGGAAATGATTCCAATAGTGAATCTGAAAGGGTTGACAATAGTATCGAAAATAATTTAAAACAAAATAATCAAAGTAATCATGAGCAAAATAATACCAGTGTTTCAAACGGAAGTACTAGTGCAAGCAGTTCAAGTGCAAGTGATTAACGAAAGAGAGGATAAAAATGAAATATTTCGGAACAGACGGAGTTAGAGGGATCGCAAATGAAACTCTAAGTCCAGAATTAGCATTTAAATTAGGTCGTTATGGTGGATATGTATTAACCCAACACGCTGAAAGTAAGCCAGCTCGTGTTTTAGTGGCAAGGGATACTCGTATTTCTGGCCAAATGTTAGAACAAGCTTTAATTGCTGGTTTATTATCAGTAGGGATTGAAGTTTTTTCTCTGGGAGTTATGACAACGCCTGGTGTCGCTTATCTAGTACGAATGCAAGGGGCTGATGCAGGGGTTATGATTTCTGCATCTCACAACCCTGCTCAAGATAATGGGATTAAATTTTTCGGTGGCGATGGTTACAAGCTATCAGATGAAAAAGAAGAAGAAATCGAAGCGTTATTAGAAAAGGACACAGATGATTTACCACGTCCATCAGCAGCGGGATTAGGAACTGTGAGCGATTACCGCGAAGGAGCTTTAAAGTATACTCAATTCTTAGAACAAACAATTCCAGAAGATTTAGAAGGAATGCATATTGTGATTGATGGTGCTAATGGTTCAACTAGCGCCCTTGTATCTCGATTATTTGCTGATTTAGGGGTAGAATTTGATACAATGGCCACAACACCAGATGGAATTAACATTAATGATGGTGTAGGTTCAACTCACCCAGAAGCTTTAGCTAAGATGGTAGTTGAAAAAGGTGCCCAAGCTGGAATTGCATTTGATGGTGATGGTGATCGTTGTATTGCAGTTGATGAAAACGGTGAAATCGTTGACGGAGATAAGATTATGTATATTTGTGGTAAATACATGAATTCTCGTGGGCGTTTGAAAAAAGAAACGATTGTAACTACGGTTATGAGTAACCTTGGTTTATACAAAGCAATGGAAGAAAATAACTTAAATTCAGTACAAACTAAAGTTGGTGACCGTTATGTTGTTGAAGAAATGAGAAAAGATGGATACAACGTTGGTGGTGAACAATCAGGTCACGTTGTATTCTTAGATTTTAATACAACTGGGGATGGGATGTTAACATCTCTTCAATTGTTAAATGTTATGAAACAAACAGGCAAGAAACTTTCTGAATTAGCTGCTGAAGTGACAACATATCCACAAGAATTAGTAAATGTTCGAGTTACTGACAAACAAGCTGCCTTGAATAATGAAAAAATCAACGAAACAATTAAGCAAGTTGAAGCTAAAATGGCTGGTGATGGCCGCGTTTTAGTACGTCCAAGTGGAACAGAAGATTTATTGCGTGTTATGGCTGAAGCTAAAACTCCAGAACTTGTGCATGAATATGTAATGGAAATTGTTAATGTAGTTAAATCTGAAATGGGTATTGAAGAATAATAAAAAGGGACTTTATCAAAGTCCCTTTTTTATTACTATAAACGAATTTGTTTAATGCTATTGTTATTTAAATTTGAATCTTTCGTAGTTGAAAGGACAATTTGTTCTGTTGCAAAATATTTACTTGCAAGCTCAAACTGATCAACATTATCAACATAAATTCGATCAAGATAGTTATCGTTTGCCCATTCAAAAGAACGTTCCAATACTTTAGTTGGAATATCTTGATTAAGAATTCCAAGATTACATGCCATTCCACCACAAGCAGCAAGTAGTTGAGTAGCGGCGTCTTCATCAAATGAATCATTAGTAAAGCATGAAAATTCAACGGAATCAACACCGAGCGCTTGACATTCAAAAATGTCAGTTTCTAATATCTTAATATCACTATCTGTTAATTTATTATTTGTATCAAAGGATTGATTAATAATAACGTTTACTGAAACACGATGTTCATGGGCATACTTAGTAATTTCTGCAATCATCCGCGACTAGGGGTTAGATTATGATTATGCAAAGTTATCCGTTGAGCACCATTTTGGATTGCGTTAATTGCATTAGACATGCTTGCAACTTTAAAATCTTTAAGTAACAAAGTAATTCTCCTTTATTTGACAAAATGTACACAGACACCTTCAGGAATTGGAATATCTGTTTGTAACATAGTTAGTTTACCAGTTTTTGAATTAATTTCAAATACGCTAGCAACAGTAGAATTTTGATGGGCAACAACTAAATATTTACCTGTGGAATTAATTGCAAAGTCACGTGGAAAATCACCATTTGTTGGGGTAATTTCAATTAAAGTTAATATACCATCATTAGCGATTGAAAAGACAGCGATTGAATTGTTACCACGGTTAGAAACATATAAGAAACGGTTATCATCAGAAATTCTGATAGCAGCAACACCATTATGTGAAGACCAATCTTCTGGAATAGTACTGATAATTTGGATTAAATTAAATTGACCGTTCTTATATTTTAAGACTGCAATTTCACTAGATAACTCACCAGCAAGAAAAGCAAGCTGACCATCCTTACTAAAAGTTATATGACGGGGACCGAAGCCTTCTGGTGTTTTGAAAACTTGGATTTCAGTCAATTCTCCCTCGTTACTTACTTCATAAGTGTGGACTTGATCTGAACCAAGATCAATCGTTACTAATTTGTTATCTGGTGTCAAATCAGCATAATGAGCATGAGGTCCATCTTGTTCATCTTTAGGGCCGTTTCCAGAATATTGGACAGTATCACAAAGAGTTAAGTGTCTTTGTTCGTTTAACTTAAAAACGTCAACTTGGCCTTTATGATAATTGGCAGTAAATACAAGTTGGCGCTTTTGATCAAAGCTAACATAACAAGGTGCGGCACCGTCAGTAAGATTTTCATCTACTAAAACAGGATTTTGATCATTTAAATTATAAATCGCAATTCCGCCTTGATTGTGCTTTACTGCAACAGTTATTAAATAATTATCAGATGTTGTTGTTAAATATGTTGGATTATCAATTCCACTAATCAAAAGTTTGGGATCAGAAAGTTGAGATGTATCTGAGTCCAAAACTGCTTGATAAATTCCTTGGCTATTATTCCGAGTATATGTTCCAAAAAGAATATTTTCTTTCATGGCGTTCACTTCCAATTTTTTAGTAAATTTTACAATCTAAGTATATCATAGATTTGGATGTGATATACTAAAAGAAAAATGGAGGAATTTAAAATGAAAGCAACAGTTACAAATATTGGTGCCAATGCTATTAGCCCAAACGAACAAGTAATGATACTTTTTGGCGATAAAGAAATTACTGAAAATTTACAAAAAGTTTCAGTAGCTCAAAAATTCACCACTCCAAGACAAGGGTTTCAAATTAGTGATGAAATCTTAATTGATGGAGAAAAGTTTGAAGTAGAGTATAAAGGAAAATTGGTTGATCAAAATTTTGAAGAATTAGGGCATATTACATTATTCTTTAGTGAAGTTCCAGACACTCCACAACATAATGCTATTTATCTCACTCCTCATAGAATGCCACAGGTTCATGTTGGAAGCAAAATTGAATATTGCTAACAAAAAAGGATTAGAAACTAAACTTCTAATCCTTTTTAATTATGCTTTTTTTCTAAATGATTCGACGTATTTATCATGTTGTTCTTGATTAAATGAATGTTCTGATTTACCAAGAACAAGAGTAGCAGTAACATTACCGGCAACGTTAACAACTGTACGTCCCATATCTACTAAACGGTCGATTCCTGCAATAATAGCTAAACCTGAATGTGGAACCCCAACAATTGACATTGTTGCTAATAAAACAACGAATGATGCTCCAGGAACGCCGGCCATTCCTTTAGAAGTAACCATTAAAGCTAATAATAACGTAATTTGTTGAGCTAATGTAAGATGAATACCGTATGCTTGTGTTAAGAAAATAGCTGCTAAAGCTTGATAAATAGCAGATCCGTCAAGGTTAAAAGTGTAACCTGTTGGAATAACAAATGAAGCAACTCCCTTGTCAACACCTAATTTTTGAGTTTTTTCAAGTAATTTTGGAAGTGTAACTTCTGAACTGGCAGTTGAAAATGCGAGAATTAATTCGTCTTTAACAACAAGTAATTGATCAGTAATTTTGAATCCAAAAATACGAGATGTAATACCTAATACAACGAAGATAAAGAAAATCATTGTTAAGTATGACATTAAAATAAATAAGGCTAGTGGCTTAAGAGAATTTAAACCAAGTTGTGCGACGGTAGCACCAATTAATCCAGCAACACCAAATGGAGCAAATTTCATAACCCACCCAGTAACTTTAAACATTACTTCAGCGACAGCTTGTAAGATGTCAATCAAGATTTTAGCACGTTCACCTACAGCGGCAATTCCTAAACCAAACATAGCAGTGAAAAAGATAACTGGTAACATTTCGCCGGTGGATAACGCTTCAAAAAAGTTTGAAGGGACAATTGATAATAAAATTGAACCTAATCCGTGGTGTGAAGCACTGTTGGCAGTTTTAATATAACTAGAGATATCAGTTTTAGAAAGTTGTGATAAATCTAACATCGAACCTAAATTAAAGATATTAGCAACAATCATACCAACAATAAAAGCGATTGTTGATAACACTTCAAAGTAGATTAAAGTTTTTAAGCCAATGCGACCTAGTTTTTTAAGATCACCCATGTTAGCAATTCCGACAACTAAACTTGATACAACGATTGGAAGAACAATCATTGAAATCATATTAATAAAAATTGACCCTAGGCCGCTTGCAAAATTGATAAATTGTTTATTATTTTGGAAAATAACGCCGAAAATAATACCAATTGCAAGTCCGATAAGAATCTGCCACCCGAGCGATAATCTCAGTGTTTTATGCTTTTTCATATTCTTCATCTCTCCTAAACATATTCTAAAATCATTATACCATTAATTATAAACGGGTATTATGATAATAAATGTTAATAAAAATATTATAAATTTACTCTTAGAATACAAAAAAAATGACTAAAAGTCAAATATTTATAAATTAAAATCATAATAGTTCGTCTTTAGGATAAAGGTGAGATATCTTTAAATTTATAAAGAATTCAGTTAAGATATTAATAGTGAATTCTTGATGGAAGAGGAGTTACGTATGGCAAAGAAAAAGAAAGAAAAGAAAACAAATGAAGAAAGAGTTTTAGATCAAAATAATATTGAATATATTGAAACTTCTTATAATTGGTTAGAAAAAGGAGTTCTTAGTGAAGCAAATGATTTAGGAATTGAAGTTGATTCAATTTTAAAAACAATTGTACTTCAGGCTAATAAAGATCCTAAAGATTATGTTGTAGTATGTTTGCCAATTACTAAGGAAATTAATTTGAAATTAGTGGCAAAACAATTAAGGAAAAAACAGTTACATTTAGCTGACAACAAAAAATTAATTAATATTACTGGTTATGTTCATGGAGCTAACACACCAATCGGTATCCATGCATTTAAAGGATTTCCAATTTATTTTGATGAACGTACAAAATCATTTGATGAAGTTTCGGTTTCATCCGGTAAAGTCGGACGTTCGGTACGTTTGAAATTAGAAGACTTAGTTAATTTAGTTGATGGAAAATATATACAGGTAGAAGAATAGTCATGAAAAAAATTGAAAAGGGAAAGTTATTTTTAAAGCAAAATTTGGATATTTTCAGTTGTCCGTTTTGTCATGAAAATATTAATGCACTAGAAAATAATAGTTTGATATGTGATAACCAGCACGTAATAAATTTAAACAAAAAAGGGACGGTTAATTTTTTAACTCATAGTCAAAAAGGAGATTATGATAGTAAAGAAATGTGGCATGCAAGAAGAAATATTCTTCAAAAAGGCCTTTTTGATAAAATTATCGAAGAAATTTTAAAAGAAATGCCCAATGAAAAAGTTAATTTAATCGATGTGGGATGTGGAGAAGGGACACCACTTGTAAAGTTAACAGAAAAAAGACCCCAGTTTAAAGATGCGATGGTAGGCTTTGATATTTCTAAAGATTCAATTAATCTAGCGACAGATAATCAAAAAGATATTTTCTTTTGTATTGCAGATTTAGCAAACTTACCATTTGCTACTAATAAAATCGATGCGATAATTGATATTTTTTCACCATCTTCTTATAAAGAGTTTAATCGAGTCTTAAGTGATAAGGGAAAAGTATATAAAATAGTTCCTAATTCAGATTATTTAAAAGAACTTCGCAGTTTGTTATATGATAAATCAAGTGAACATGCGACCTATAGTAATCAAAAAGTTGTTGAGTTATTTTTTGAAAACTATCCGCAAGCTCAAAAAAAAGAAATTAAATATAAATTTAAATTGACTGACGATGATTTTTTAGACCTTTTAGAAATGACGCCCTTAAAATGGGGAGCATCTGATGAAAAGATTGCTGATGTAAAACAACATCCATTAAATGAAATTACGGTTGACGTAGTCTTATTAATTTCGTAGTTTAATCTTGAATTTTAAATTTAAGAGTGATATTATTTAATTTGAGAAATCGGTTGTTAGTAATTAACGGGACTGTCGTTAGTTACTATATGATTGTACTTCATTAACGTAGCTGTTCGCCGTGCCCACACCGAATGGCTACGCTTTTTTATGCATAAAATTGGGAGGAAATTAACTGTTAATAAAAATATAGAATAAGGTAAAAAAAGTTGAAATGTAAATTATAATAAACCATAGAAACAAAAATGTAGGTGGTTTATTATGGAAATGTTAAAACCTAAAGAAATAGCAGAACGTTTAGGTGTTACTGTTAGAACTTTACAAATTTGGGACAAGAAAGGTATCTTGAAGGCTTATCGAACTCCCACCAATCGAAGATATTATACTGAAGAACAATATTTAGAATATATTGGACAATCCATCAGGGATAAACGAAAAAATGTAGCTTATGCTAGAGTATCAACTAACGGTCAGAAATACGATTTGAAAAATCAAATAGATTTTATTAGACAATATGTGAACGCTAAAGGGGTAATCCTTGATGAAGCCATAAGCGATATTGGCAGCGGACTCAATTATAATCGTAAAAAATGGAATAACTTGTTGGAAGATGTAATGAATAATAAGGTTGATACGATTTACATTACTTATAAAGACAGGTTTATCCGTTTTGGTTATGAATGGTTTGAACGTTTATGTAACATGCACAATACTAAAATAGTTGTATTAAATAACGTTAATACCAGTCCAACTCAAGAAATGGTTGATGATATAATGAGTATTATCCATGTATTTTCTAGTCGTTTATACGGTTTACGAAAGTATAAAAATAAACTTAAAAACGATGAATCTTTAAAAGGTGGTAATGTTGATGGTAGTGCGAACGCAAAAAGTTAGGCTCT